>PCAH01000184.1 GCA_002730485.1 Dehalococcoidia bacterium
CCACGCCGACGCCCAGCAGACGGAAGGTCCGTTCTGGGTCCAGCTCTGCTTCCAACAACGCCCAAGCTGCTTCTTTGATGGGCTCCTCGGCGTCAGTGTGATAGGGCAAGGTGGTCTGGCGAGTGAAGGTGGTGAAATCAGACAGCCTTAACTTCAACTTCACAGTCCGACCCTTCAGGCCATTTCGTTCCAGTTGATGGGCTACTCCCATAGCTTTTCGTTCCACCACATCCCTTAATTCCTCTTCGTTTCCAATATCGCCGGAGAATGTGGTCTCCGAAGAAATAGACTTGGAGGCGCTGTGGGTATGCACCGAGTCGTTATCCTGGCCTAGTGCCTTGTCCCGAACGTCGGTGGCCCGTTTACCAAACATCTTGGCGAACCAATTCAGGGGCTGGGCGGCAAGTTCACCGATGGTCTCGATCCCTTCTTTGTTGAGCCTTTCCGCAGTCTTGGGGCCGATTCCCCACAATTTGTTCACTGCCAACGGCGCTAAGAACTCGGCTTCGTCCCCCGGTTGAACCACCACCAGGCCATCGGGTTTGTCCAGGTCTGAACCGATCTTGGCCACTGTTTTGCCCGTTCCCACGCCGACGGAGACCACCAGACCCGTCTCATCGAATATGCGGCGTTTGAGGTCCAAGGCCACGGCCAACGGTTTTTGGCCTCCTTCAATCACCTCAGTGATATCCAGGTAGGCCTCATCCATGGAAAGGGGTTCCACAAGGTCGGTGAGGTCACGGAAGATGCTCATCACCTCGTTGGATTTCTCTTTGTAACGGCTAAATCTGGCGGGAACGATGATGCCCTGAGGACAGCGGTAGACGGCGGTCTTCATGGGCATGGCAGAATGGACACCAAATTGCCTGGCTTCGTAGGACGCCGTGGCCACCACACCCCGGTTCTCAGGACGTCCGCCGACCAACACCGGCTTGCCAACCAACTCAGGGTTGTCTAGCTGTTCGACTGCGGCGTAGAAGGCGTCAAGGTCGGCGTGGATGATGTGACGCAAAAGCCAAGACCTCGCAGTAGTAGCACCCAGGTGCACAAATCTCAGGCCGTGTTATCTATTTTACTGCGGATTGGGCCGTTGGTCAGCATGGCCACTTCAGGCAATTCTCACAGAGTTCAAGCAAACATCTGCGGCAGCCAACCATATATTCAAGTTACCGTGTTGTTGGCAGATAGGACTTGGATGTATATAAACGAACGAACATTCGCGGTTAAAAACGAACAATCGTTTTGTTAGGTGCCAAATGCCCAAAGTAAGTGAAGCCCACATTGCAGCCCGCAGCCAACAGATATTGGGGGCGGCCAGGGCGTGTTTTGCCCGGCAGGGTTTCCACCAGACAAGTATTCAGGACATCTGCAAAGAGGCTGAACTGAGCCCTGGTGCAGTCTACCGGTATTTTCCCAGCAAAGAACACATCATCGCCGCCACCTGTCTGGAGTGTCAGGAAGGGATCATAGAGATGATAACCTCGGCCAAATCTCAGGGTATTTCTCCCTTGCAGACGGTTAACATCATCATTGAGCATGGTCTGGAGATGCTTCACTCGGACTCTTTTCAAGAGTTTGGCATGATGAACGTCCAGGTCTGGTCCGAAGCGATGCGCAGCGACGAGGTCAAAGAAGCCCTTTTAACCGCGACCTTCAATACTTTGGGTCAGGCCATCGCTGATCTGGTGCAAGAAGCACAAGAAAGCGGCGAAATAGACAGTAAACTCACTCCCCAGGCTGTGGCCTGCACGATAATGGGGATGTTCCACGGATTGGTCTTGCACAAATCTTTGGATTCCAAATTAGACATTGGCGCCTGTGGCGAAGCCATGCGCGCCATGTTCAAGGGCATTTTCGGGACTAGCGCTGAAGCAGCCTAGGCCTGAAAAAGATAGATAGCGAAGCAAACGACGGGAAGAGAAGGATCAATGGCACTGAACTTATCAACGGAGAATCTGGCGAGGGAGAGCGCCTCACATCCATGGCGAGTAGTCTGGATTTGGCTGCTCGTCGTCGTCGGCGCAATGGTCATGATTTCCAGTTCTCTGGAAGACGGACTGACGACCAAATTCGAATTCGTGAACAACCCTGAGGTCAAGAAAGGTGAAGACCTGCTGGAGCAGATTCACGGACCCAAGGGAACCAATGAGGTCATCGTATTCCAGTCGACGGAATTCACGGTCGACGATCCGGAATACAAGCGAGCCGTGGAAGGCCTGACCGCTGATCTTGCGGCGATGGGTGAGGAATTCATCCGTCTGGAGACGCTGGCCAACTTCTACAACACCGGAGCGCCTCCGTTTGTCTCAGAAGACCGTGGATCGACCCTCATCGGGTTTGTCATGGCCGGTGACTTTGACACCAACTCCAAGAACATCGAAGACGTTGTCGACGTCGTCCACGAAGCTGCTGCGGTTGAAGCTGGCAGCTTCGAAATCAAGATAGCTGGACAGGCGACCATCGGCCTGGACAACCGGGAGATCACCCAGGAAGACCTTGAAAAGGGTGAAGGTTTCGGCGTCCCCATCGCCCTGCTCTTCCTGATGGTGGTTCTGGGAGCCATCTTCGTCGCGATGGTTCCGCTGGTAATGGCGATAGTATCGATCGTCCTTGCTGTGGGCCTGGCCGCCGTGGTGGGCACGTTCTTTGAACTGTCTCTCTTCGTGACCAATATCATCACGATGATCGGCCTGGCCGTTGGAATCGACTATTCCCTCTTCGTCTTGACCCGCTACCGTGAGGAGCGGAGCCAGGGATTGGACAAGGTTGACGCGATAAGCAAGGCTGGTGCAACGGCGAGCAGGGCTGTCGTCTTCAGCGGTATGACCGTTGTGTTGGCCCTCGTCGGCATGGTCCTGATTCCCTTTAACATCTTCATATCGATAGGACTCGGCGCCATCTTCGTGGTGGTTGCGGCAATGGCCGCGGCGATGACATTGCTGCCAGCGATGTTGATCTTCTTCGACCGTCTTGCTGACTGGTATCGAGACTTGGCAGATACTCCTGGTAAATGGGCGCACGAACTGAGGTCGCTCAGTTTTCTCTCGCTGCCTAGCGGCAATGGAATGAACCCGATCCTATCGGTGATCCTCCATCCGCTCCGGATCGTTCGGGCATTGGTTGCCAAGATATTCTTCCTGGTATCCATTGTGGTATTCCTGATTCCATTCATCGTCACACTGGCGATTAGGCTGGTCTTCAAGAGGTCTGCCAGCGAGACAAATTACCTGCGCTGGATCTCTGATGTCGGCGTTGGAAAATTCGAGGGAACGCCCACTTACACCGCCACTGGTGGTTTCTGGGACTGGCTGGTCCGCCAGGTTACGAACCGGCCAATCATCAGTCTCGTGGTGACGGGTGGTCTGCTGATCGCAGCCACCATACCCTTCTTCAGTATCCATACCGGGTTCGCTGGAATCTCCACATTCCCAGATGAACTGGAGTCCAAGCAGGCCTTCCTGGTACTGGATGAGAAGTTCTCCTTCGGCGAGGTAACCCCGGCAGAGATCGTCATCCAGGGGAATATCACCTCCCCCGAGGTTCAGGGTGGAGTGGAGCGCCTAACGGCTTTACTGGCCGGTGATGATGCCTTCGGGCAACCTCGCGATTTGGAAATCTCCGACGATGGACAGATCGCGTTGCTAGCAGTGCCTGTGGCCGGTGACACGTCTGGCAAAGAATCTATTGCCGCAGTGACGAGGTTGCACGACCGCTACGTACCGGAAGCGTTTGCCGGAGTGGATGCAGAGATTTTCATAACTGGAGAGACTGCGTTCAACATGGAATTCTTCAGCGTATCCAAGGACTCCGCCTGGATCGTGTTCCCATTCGTTCTGGGTATCAGTTTCCTGCTCTTGTTGGTGGTATTCCGATCGCTGGTGCTTCCGGTCAAGGCCATCATCCTGAACCTGTTGGCGGTTGGCGCGGCCTACGGACTGATCGTGCTGGTGTTCCAGAAGGGATTCATGGCTGGAGCGTTCGGGTTTAAAGAGTCTCCCACGGTGGAGTCTTGGATCCCATTGTTCCTGTTCAGCATCCTCTTCGGACTGTCCATGGACTACCACGTGTTCCTGCTCTCACGGATCAGGGAACGGTACGACCAGACCAAAGACAACGATGAAGCAGTGTCCTTTGGCATTCGCTCCACCGGTCGTCTGATCACAGGAGCCGGCCTCATCATGGTCGCCGTGTTCTGGGGATTCGCCACTGGCTCGATGGTGGGTATGCAGCAGATGGGATTTGGTCTCGGATTGGCCATTCTCCTAGACGCCAGCATCGTTCGGGTTATCATGGTCCCGGCTTCCATGAAACTACTGGGTGAGTGGAACTGGTACCTGCCCAACTGGCTGAACTGGCTGCCCGACTTCCGGGTCGAGGCGGCTGACCCATCACCAGCTCCTGCAGCAGGCGACGACTAAACCAACCCATAGGTTAATCAAAAGATAAGAGGCGTCCCAATTGAATGGGACGCCTCTTTTTAATTCCGAATATCTCTGCTCTGATCATCTCCCGGAACAATGGCGCGAGAAAGTTCCACAAGATACAATACGCCCCTATCGCCCGACTGTGGCGGATAGGTTAAACGACACTTCAAGGAGACCCGATGGCAACGATACTAGAGGATTACATCGCCAAGCACCCCGAATCGGCCCAACGTTACCTGGAAGCCTCCAAGATCTTCCCGGGCGGCGTCACTCATGACACCCGTTACGCCCAGCCGTTCCCTCTCTACATGACCCACGGAGAAGGATCCAAGAAATGGGACGTGGATGGCACTGAGTACATCGACTACGTATCGGGCCACGGCGCACTTTTGCTGGGTCACTCCCACCCGGCAATAGCCGAAGCCGTCTCCAAACAGATACTTCGTGGCACCCACTTGGGCGCCTCCACCGACGATGAGATTCGTTGGGCCAATGCGATCAAAGCCCTGATGCCGTCGATCGAGAAGCTCCGGTTCCACAGTTCCGGCACCGAAGCCACACTGATGGCCATGCGCCTGGCCCGGGCTTACACCGGCAAGACCAAGGTCATCAAACTTCAGGATCACTTTCACGGCTGGCACGATTACGCCATGGCCGGGTCGGACCAATCTGCTCCAGGCATCCCACAAGCCAGTTGGGGCACCATGATCGTGGTGCCGCCCGGAGACCTGGGCGCAGTTGAAGATGTGATCAAGAAAGACCCAGATGTCGCCGCCATCATCCTGGAGCCAACGGGTGCCCACTTCGGGCAGTTGCCCTTCGATGCACCCAACTACCTCAAAGGACTGAGGGAACTCACAGCGCAGACCGGCGTTATCCTGATCTTTGACGAAGTTGTGACCGGGTTCAGGGCCGCCCCTGGCGGAGTGCAAGAACGTTACAGCGTCCGACCCGACCTCACGACCATGGCTAAGATCGTCGCCGGAGGACTTCCCGGCGGTGCCGTGGGCGGCAAGGCAGACATAATTGACATGATCGCCCACCGGAACGAACCGGATTGGGACCGAAACCACCGGGTCTACCACCCTGGCACTTTCAACGGAAACCCGCTTTCCGCAGCCGCCGGAGCGACAGCACTGGAGATGATTACTTCCCAGCCGATCAACCAACAGGCCGACGCCATGGCTGGCAGGCTAAAAGCAGGCATCAACGAGACTCTAGGCGCTCTGGAGATTCCGGGACACGCCCACGGTATCGCCTCGATGATTCACGTGATCCTGGCCGACTGCGATTGCGACCGGGAACTCTGCACCATGTCCCACGACAAGATCGCCGAGACCAACGGTTCCCCGGCCGTAACGGCCATGAAGCGCGGCCTGCAAAACAGGGGTGTGGACATCATGAGCAGGGAGACTTTCCTGGTGTCCGGATTGCACTCCGAGCAGGACATAGACAAGACCCTTGATGCGTTCAAAGAGACCATGGCGGCGGTCAGGGCCGACGGTCTTATCTAATTAGATAGGCCAACAACTCCGATTCCGGTAGAATTCCCAAATCAAAACGAATACGCGTTTTACGAGGTGATTTCCATGCCTAGTTTCACAGATAAGCTGACCGTTGGTGGCAGCGAGATGGACATGTACGCCGCTCTGCCTGAAGGTTCAGGACCCCACCCTGCGGTGGTAATCGCCTTCCACGTTGGTGGATTGGACGACTTTGACCGGAAGATGGCCGACCAATTGGCCGAGGCCGGGTATGTGGCCGTGGTGCCGGACCTGTTCCACCGTTTCTCACAAGAGATCATGGACGGCCCCCGTCTAGACCGCCTGGGACACCTTCAGGATCCAGACATCATCGCCGACATGAATGCTGCGGTGGATTTCCTGACCGCCAACTCAGCCATCGACAATGACCGTATCGGCGTTACTGGTTTCTGCATGGGTGGACGCATCGCCTGGTTGATGGCCGCCTCGAATCCCATATTCAAGTGCACTGTGCCCTTCTACGGCGGCAACATCCAGGGCAACTGGGGCCCCGGTGAGACTCCCTATTCCATGGCCAACAACATCAATTGCCCGATGCTGTTCCACTTCGGCGCTACGGACGGCAACCCATCGGTGGATGACCGGGACAAGTATGAAGTTGAACTGACGCGTCTGGGCAAGGACTTTGAGTTCCACACCTATGATGGCGCGGGCCACGCTTTCATGGATTACACCAACCCCGAGCGGCACCATGCGGAAGCAGCCGCGGCCGCATGGCCTAGTACCATTGATTTCTTTGATAAGCATCTGAAGTAGGCGTGGCTGGCCACAGGTAATTCGACTGACTTGTCAGGTGGACCCCCACCCTAAGCCTCCCCCTGGGGGAGAGGGGACTTTGCCCTCTGATTTTTCAACAAGAGGGTGGTGTTGGGGCTTAATTTATTAGATTCATAACTAACTTGAGAGGAGCTGTATGCCGTCATTTTGGGAAAAAATACAGGTTAATGGGGCCGAGATGAATGTCTATGTCGGCGTGCCCGACGGAGATGGTCCCTTTCCGGCAGTGGTGGTGGCCCACCATGCTTCTGGTGTGGACAAATTCACCCAGGACATGACCAACAAATTGGCCGCATCGGGCTACGCGGCCGTTGCGCCTGACCTGTTCCACCGCATCACAGATGAGATGGTGGAGAGCACCGGCAAGACCAAACGTGACCAACTGGACGATCCGCTGATCGTGGAAGACATCAATGCCACGGTCGACTTCCTCACGGGGCACTCGTCGATAGATTCTGACCGAATCGGCGTCACCGGTTTCTGCATGGGCGGTCGGGTTACCTGGCTGGCCGCAGCAACCAATTCCGCCTTCAAAGCGGCTGTTCCCTACTATGGCGGCAACATCATGGTGCCATGGGGTAATGCCACCCAACCACCCCTGGCAGCCACTCCGGGGATGAAATGCCCGGTATTGTTCCACTTTGGCGAGATCGATGAGAACCCGTCGCAAGATGACATGCTGATCTTGGATAAGGAATTGAGCGCCAACAGCATCCCGCATCAGTTCTACACCTATCCGGGAGCTAATCACGCCTTCATGAACCCGGCCAGTCCTGCCCGTTATCAAAGAGCGGCGGCTGAGATGTCCTGGCCTCGCACCATTGATTTCTTTGATAAACACCTGGGTCTGACCAGGGCCGCTGGCAACGATGAACCGGCCTGCGGCTAAAACAACCACAAATTAGGAGTAATCATGCCCCGAGTATCATTGGATTTGGAACTAGCTGGCGATTTGGCAGTCGCAAAATCCGACGGATGGAGATTCGCCCCTGGCATGGTCCCCGGTGAGCCGAACCAGGGATTGGTCGCCGAGATGGGTGACAGCCCAGCCCGCTTGGCCGACTACGACGACTCTGCCTGGGAAAAGAACGCAGACATCCAAGAGCGTCACTCCGTTGGATTTACCTTCGCCTGGTACCGCGTCAAGGTCACCATTCCCGAAGAGGTAAAGGGCGAGAAGGTCGCCGGTGGCCGCGTCTGGTTCGAGACCAACGTCGATAACTACGGCGAAGTCTTCGTCGATGGCAATATCGACCGAGATAAATGGGTGGTGACCGGCAACAACACTCCCAAGCGCATCTTGATCGAAGACCCGGCAGTTCCCGGAACGTCCCACACCATCGCGGTTCTGGTGGCCAACGCCCCGTTGGGCGCGCCGGTAGGTTCCATCTTTATGAGGTACGCCACACTGGCGTTTGAGCCTGCCCCTGGTTCAGCCAGCTAGTCTTAACCAGTCAATAAGCTGACCAATTCCGGCCGGTGCCCTTTGAGGCTACCGGCCGGTTAAATATTACGGAGGCCCCATGAGCAGTGGTTCCTATGCCGGAAAGTTGGCCGCACCCGCGTTCCCAGACGACCTGGAGTGGGTCAACACTGACCGCCCGCTGACCATGCAGGAACTTCAGGGCAAGATAGTGATCTTGGATTTCTGGACCTATTGTTGAATCAACTGCGCCCATATATTCCCGCAGTTGCGGAAACTGGAAAAGAAGTACGCCAACGAACTGGTGGTGGTTGGAGTCCACTCGGCAAAATTCCCCAATGAGAAAGACTCCGGAAACCTGCACAATGCTGTCCGTCGTTACCAACTGGAACACCCGGTGATCAACGACGGGCGGTTCCAAGTTTGGCAGCAGTACTCCTGTCGGGCCTGGCCCACACTGATGTTCATTGACCCGCAAGGGAATGTCATCGGCAAACACGAAGGCGAGATGTCCTTCGACCAGATCGACGGGCTGATTAGCCAGATGGTCACTGAATTCGACGCCACCGGAACCCTGAGCCACGACCCGCTCCCCACCACTTTCCAAGAATCAGAAGACACATCTCTAAGCTTTCCGGGCAAAGTCCTGGCCGAAGGCAACTCAGACCGCCTGTTCATCTCGGACACCAACCACAACCGGATAATCGTCACATCATTGGACGGCGCGCTAAAGCAGATCATCGGCAGCGGTGAAGAAGCTCTCACGGACGGCCCTGTGGCCAGTTCGGCCTTCAACCACCCACAAGGGCTCGCCTTGGAAGGCGAGACCCTCTACGTGGCCGACACGGAGAACCACGCCATACGCAAAGTCGACTTGACTGCTGGAACGGTGGAGACCATTGCAGGCAATGGAGAGCAGGGTCACAACAGGGACGGCCGCCGCCCCGCCCGAAGTACGGAGCTATGTTCTCCCTTTGACCTGATTCAGCACAACGGAATCCTCTACATTGCCATGGCCGGGATTCACCAACTGTGGTCGTTGGACCTGAATGAAGGACTCGCTGGTCCATTCGCCGGAAACGGAGGAGAGGCCATCACCGACGGTCCGTTAGCTTCCGCCCAGTTGGCGCAGCCATGCGGAATAACAACGGACGGTGTGAAGCTCTACTTTGCCGACAGCGAGACCAGTTCCATACGATCTGCGGATATAGACCCGACCGGAAACGTACGCACCGTCGTCGGCCTTGACCTGTTTGTCTTCGGCGACGCAGATGGCTCCGACCACAATGTCCGCCTGCAGCACCCCATCGGCATCACCCAATATGACGGTGTCCTCTACATCACCGACACCTACAACCACAAGATCAAGAGGGTGTTGCCGGTCACCCGCAGCGCATTCACCGTGTTGGGCACCGGTTCAGCAGGACACACTGACGGACCGGCGTTACAGTCCCAATTCTCCGAGCCCAGCGGCATCAGTTTCGCCAACGGCAAGATGTACATAGCCGACACCAACAACCACGTGATACGCGTAGCCGACATAGATTCCGGAGAGGTTTCTACGTTGGAGATACCGGGACTTTAGCTACAACACAGCCTCGCCATCGCCACAGGAGTGGTGTAACCGTAGGCGCGGGTTTTTAACCCGCCTTGCTTGCCCAAGGATGGGTTGTGGCAACAGTGGTGCTTCTGATTAGTGCCTGCCGAATATCTCTGGACGTTGGCATCCCAGAGCCAGGGTGGGTTGGAAACCCACGCCTACGTGGTTAGGTTGTTACTCGGGTTTTTGGCGGTGGATCACTAGGATGCGGTCCATTCCGGCCAGGTCTTTCTCAACGTCGGTTGAACCATTAGGGAAGTGTTGGAGGGCAAGTTCCGTAACTATCGGGATCTGCTCTGGGTCCATCTCCAGCAGCATGATTCCATGCTCCTTGAGTTTGTCTTCGGCCTGTACCAATAGGCGTCGAATCAGATCCAACCCATCGGCACCACCGTCCAGCGCCCGAATTGGCTCTTTTTGGACCTCAGGTTGCAGCGTTGGTATTCGGTCTGTGGGGATATAGGGGAGGTTGGCCACAACCAGGTCGACCGGCTCCGGTACAGCGTCCAGAAGGTCGCCAATGGCAAGGGTCACCCGGTCACCGACGCCATGGGCCCTTATGTTATAAGCCGCCACATCCAGAACTTCGTCGGCAACGTCCACTGCGAATATCCGGCCCATCGGGAGATGTATGGCCAGGTTGATGGCTATGGCTCCGCTGCCGGTGCCAACATCCGCGATGGTCAGGTCGGTTGACTCCATGCCCATCATCGCCATGAACAGGGTGTGCTCCACCAGTCCCTCTGACTCGGGGCGGGGGATGAGTACCGCCGGCGTCAGCACGACGTTGATGCCGTAGAACTCCCGCTGTCCAAGGATGTAGGCCAGTGGTTCACGGGTGTAGCGTCGCTCCAGAAGTTCGTCCAAAGCAGCCTGCTGTTGCCCAGTAACCTCGGTCTCTTGCTCGGCGAAGATGGCTTGGCGGGGCATACGCATGACGTTCATCACTAGGACTTCCGCCTCAAGTCGAGCGTCGGGTATCGCTGCGGCTTCCAGTTTTTGATGTGTATCTTGAATGACGGTACGAAGCACTGCCATGGGCGTATTTCTATCCTATCGGGGCAAATCAAATATCAGAGGCCGAAGGGTTGCGCGGATGTAGAAACCGCCAGGGCAATCAGGGCGCGAGTCCACCGCTTAGGTGGTTGTTTCGGCTAAGAGACGCTCTTCTTCCCAGGCACTCAGGCGATCAAACATGTCTTCTAAGCCGCCGTCCATCAGGCGTGGGATGCCGTGGAAGTTTACATTGCTGCGGTGGTCAGTGACCCGGTCTTGAGAGTAGTTGTAGGTGCGAATCTTCTCGGAGCGTTCAGCTCCGGCCACCTGGGAACGACGGGCTTCGCTCTCCTCAGAGTCCTTCCGCTCCTGTTCTGCTTCATATAGCCGGGAGCGCAGCATGGACATGGCACGTTCTTTGTTCTTGTGTTGTGAACGCTCATCCTGACAGACAACTGTCAAACCGCTGGGTTCGTGAACGATACGGACGGCCGTCGCCACCTTGTTCACGTTCTGGCCACCATGCCCCCCGGCGTGGAAGATATCGATCCTTAGTTCATTGGGATCGACTTTGAGTTCAACTTCATCAACCACCGGAAGTACCACAACGGTAGCTGTCGAGGTGTGGATTCTACCCTGGGTCTCGGTGGTGGGAATTCGCTGTACTCGGTGGACGCCGCTCTCAAACTTCATGCGACTGAAGACGCCCTTGCCTTCAATCTGGAAAACGATCTTGTTGAAGCCACCTACTTCTGTAGGGTTGGAATCCATGACTTCCACATTCCAGCCCTGGTTGATGGCGTAGCGTGAATAGGCGCGGTACAGGTCGGCGGCGAAAATCCCGGCTTCGCCTCCGCCGGTGCCGGCACGGACTTCAACGATCACATCCCGTTCGTCGTTGGGATTCTGGGGGAGCAGGGCCACCCGTAAAGACTGGGTAAGCTCTTCCAGTTTTTCCTCGGCTTCGGCCATCTCTTCTTTGGCCATGGTGACCAGTTCTGCGTCGGAGCCATCCCGCACCAAGGACTCAAGGTCTTCTATCTCTTCCGACAACGCCTTGTACTTTTCGCCGATGACAACCAAGTTTTCCAAGGATGCTCGTTCTCGGGCTAAGACCTGAACCTGGCCGAAATCGGCCGCAATTTCAGGGTCTCCCATGGACTCTTCAATCTCATGGTAACGTTTGATGACCGGGTCTAGTTTGTCGAGCATGCTGACCATAGTTGTACTTCTGTTTCTAAACGGTTGAGAGATAAACGACGCGATATATTATGGGCGAATCAGGGGTGTCGAATACCGGAATATCATCCCCAGTTTAACTGACAGAATGGGGAGAAACAAGCACGATTTCGCTATTCCAAGAGGGGTTGGCGTAGGTTATTCAGGGCTGATTCGACCCCCCAGGTAACGACATCTCTTTCAGTTTTACCCTTCGGGTTTCACGCCCCAATGCACCGCTACCGTTCCGAATCCCAGCCGCTTGAACTGGACTTGTTCCAGCCCCAATGTGGACAGTATTTCCGCCAGGCGTTTGGCCTCAAGGAAATAGTCCACCGATTTTGGCAGATAGGAATAAGCGGATCGGTCTCCGGCTACCAGGCGTCCGATCAGTGGGACGATGCCGTGGAATATGGGTCTAAAGAGGGCCGACCTTATACCGGGGCTCATGGGAGAGAGCTCAAGTATCGCCACCCGACCGCCGGGTCTGATCACCCTGATCATCTCTGAAAGGGCTTTCTCGATGCTGGGCATGTTTCGCAGGCTGAACCCCGCCGTGGCACAGGCAAAACTATCGTCGGCGAAGGGGAGCGAGAGGGCATCGCCAGTAATCATCGTTATAGCGTCGGAAGTGCCAGCGGTTCTTGCCTTGGCGTTGGCCTGGGTAACCATGCCCTGGAGCAGGTCCAGGCCCACGGTGTGTTCCAGGCCGGGACGACGGGCCAATTCCATGGCCAGGTCTCCTGTGCCGCAGGAAACATCTATCGCCGAACCACTGAGGTCCTCTGCCGCCAATGCCGCCGTTTGTTTCTTCCAGCGACGGTGCATCCCCAGGGTCATCAGGTCGTTCATCAGGTCGTAACGACCGGATATCCGGGAGAACAGGTAAGCAACGTAGCGTTGCTTCTCGGCGCCTTGCAGTTCAGCCATTGGATGAAGCCGATTCGCCGTCCGGGCCTTTATATTGCAACCCGTCGGGCATCGTTTGGTCCAAGCCCAGAGCTACAAAAACCTGGGCCACAACGAAATCCACTATGTCGCTGATACCCTGTGGTTTCAAGTAGAAGGCCGGTTCAGGTGGGACCACCACGGCCCCCATTTGACTGAGCGTCAGCATGTTATTCAGGTGGATGCTGTGCAAGGGAGACTCCCTGGGAACGAGAACCAGAGGACGCCGTTCCTTGAGGCAAACGTCGGCGCTCCGGAGTAGCAGGTTGCCAGTTAGGCCGTTGGCCAAAGACGCGATGCTATTCATGCTGGCCGGGATCAACACCATCCCTGATGTGGGATAGGTTCCGCTGGCCACCGGCGCCCGCAGATCATTGATGGGGTGATGGACAAACACCGGGTGTTCTTGCCATTCGATCAGAGTGTCATTGAAGTTCTCGCCCATCTCCTCCTGCCAGACCAGGCGTCCAGCATTTGAGCAGAGGGCCACGGTTGGTATGTCACGGCGCAAGAGGGCATCCACCATGGCTCGGGCCATCACAGAGCCACTGGCTCCGGTTATGCCGACAACCACCGGGTCCTTCATAGCGCCACCGCCAGGACCGTGAACACAAACAGGACCATGGAGATAACGCTGTTGTACTGGAAAAGGGGCGACCGAAGCTTGGAGAGGTCGTCGGCCTTGACCAGACTGTTCTCAAGAGCAAGCAGTGCAGTGGCGATGCCCCAGCCGATGAAGTAGTAAAAAGAAAGGTCCAACCAGAATCCCAAAGCAAGCAGGGCAATCGAAGCAGTCGCATGCATCAATTTGGTCGTCCGCAAAGCTACCGCAACCCCAAAGCGTTTGGGGAAGGAATTGACGCCGTACTTACGGTCGAAATCCAGGTCAGCACAGCCGTAGGTGATATCGAAACCACCCGCCCAGAGAGCCACCACCACGGAGAGCAGCACTGGTTCAGGGTCGAGCCTACCTGTGACGGCTATCCAGGCCGCAGAAGGGGAGATTGCCAATGCCCAGCCCAGGAAGAAATGACAAGCCCAGGTGTAATACTTGGCGAAGGAATAGCCGACCACATAGATAGCTGCCACTGGAGACAAAGCCAATGCGAGGCCGTTTAACTGGGCAGCAGCGAAGAAAAAGACCACACTACCGATCACCATCAGTCCAAAAACCTCGCCGGGCTTCAGGAGTCCTGTGGGTAGATGGCGATTTGCGGTCCTTGGATTTTGGACGTCTTCTTTCCGGTGCAGGAATCGGTTGGCGGCCATACCCAAGGTCCTAACTCCGGTCAGGGCCATGGTGATCCAGATGAAGACACTCCACCCTGGCCAGCCATCTGCGGCCAGGACCATTCCCATGAAGCAGAATGGCAGGGCGTAGAGAGATTCCCAAATGCGGATGGTGGTGAGGTAACGGGGAACCCTGGTGGCGATGATTCCGGCGGGAGTTGTTATGACACTGGAGGCCGACATGATGATTATCTTCTCACATCACCACGAAAAACGGGACCATTGGTATCCTTGCTGACATTAGAACCCGGTAGACCGAGGTTAATTGATGCCGTAGGCGTCCCATTTCTGGTCCACCAATGCTTTGACTGCCGGGTCCATTGCGATGTCCGGTGGCCATTCCCTGTTCCTGCCACTTTCTAAAGGCCCCTTGATGGTGGCATCGATGCCCACTTTCTTGCCGAATTTGGGCGAGGTTGAGCCAATATCCAGGTCGTCTATCGGCCCATCGGCAAAGACGAGATCCTCTCCGGGGTCGACGTTGTTAGTCACCCGCCAGGCAACTTCAGAGATGTTTTGAACGTCCACGTTGGCGTCCACAACTATGATGGTCTTGGTCAGGCTCATCAGCCCCAACCCCCAGAGGCCGTGCATGACCTTTCTTCCCTGCCCCGGATACTCTTTCTTGATAGACACGATCACCAGGTTGTGGAACGATCCCTCTGCCGGCATATTTATATCCACCAACTCGGGCAACACCATCTTCATCAAGGGCAAAAAGAGCCGCTCGGTAACCTTGCCCATGTAGTAGTCTTCCATGGGAGGACGTCCGACCAATGCTGCCGGATAGATCGGGTCTTTGCGGTGGGTGATGCAGGTGACATGGAAGACCGGATACGGTTCTTCCATGGAGTAGTAACCAGTGTGGTCGCCGAAGGGGCCCTCGTCGCGTTCTTCTCCGGGGATGACATAGCCTTCCAGCACGATCTCAGCTTGGGCCGGGATCATCAGGTCGCTGGTCTTGGCCTTCACCAGATCGACCCCTTCTTCCCGCAAGAAACCGGCCATCACCATCTCGTCCATGTCCGGTGGCAGCGGCGCCGAACCGGTCCAGATGGTCGCTGGGTCTCCACCAAGGGCCACGGCCACGTCGAGCTTTTCTAGTCCTAGTTCGTGGCTCAGGCGATAATGGTGGGTGCCGACCTTATGAGTCTGCCAGTGCATGCCGGTGGTTTGTTTGTCATAGACCTGCATCCGGTAGGTGCCGTAGTTCTGCACTCCGGTTTCAGGGTCCCTGGTTATGACCAAAGGCAGGGTCACAAATGGGCCGCCGTCCAAAGGCCAGCATTTGACTATCGGGAATTTGTACAGATCAACATCATCGCCTTGGATAACCACTTCTTGGCAGGGGGCGTTATTCACGGTTTTGGGTTGGTGAGAACCCAGTTGGACGATCTGGCCCAAAGTCCGCAGTTTGTTCATCAGACCCTTGGGCGGCCCGTGCATCAGGTTCATTAAACCTTCGATCCGGTCCACCAAGTCTTCGGTCTTCTCAACACCCAATGCCCAGGCCGTTCGTTGGTGAGTACCGTACATGTTGATCAGCAAGGGTGAATCAAATCCCGTGACATTCTCAAACAGCAGAGCCGGGCCACCGGACTTGATCACCCGGTCGGTGATCTCCGTGATCTCAAGTTCTTGGGTCACTGGCGTGGTGATACGGCGCAAATCACCCTTTGATTCCAGAAAACGAATGAACTCTCGGAGGTCTTTGAACTTCATGGGGGGTAGGCCTTATGGACAGACTGGCTGTCGAAACAGTCAGCAGGTATTTCAGAATGAGAATGCGCTGACATTGTATCTGCTTGGAAGTCGTGACTTCAATTGAAAAGAAGAATAGGGGCCAGGAATATAACGCTTGAAATAAAAAAGGGCTGGCACATTGCCAGCCCTTTTCTACTCTTCTGAGATTGCAGGTGATACGTAACCTAGAAACTGGATGAAGACTCCGTACGCATCTTGCTGAAACAATCACTGCAATAGACCGGTCGATCACCTCGGGGCCGGAACGGCACCATGGCGTCGTTCCCACATTCTGCACAGGTGATTGGATACATCTCTTTTGGGCCGTCCTGATACATTCCCGCTGATCGTTGTTCGGAACGTCGGACTGCCCGGCAGTTACGACAGCGCTTTGGCTCGTTACCAAAGCCCCTGGCCTGGAAAAATTCCTGCTCTCCCGCCGTAAAGATAAATTCCCCGCCACACTCCACACAATTAAGGGTTCTATCTGTCAATGCCACTGGTTGACCTCCTGGGTCCGCACCCTAGTTTGGCTCTGCAGGTCGACTGATATCTGTTGGTTTATATCCTCCGTAATCTCCGGCGAAACTACGAATCGACCCCGGCCTTGCTTGGGGCACATTATACCCATTACAAACACGGATGCAACCGATTTTTATGCCTATCCTTAAATGCGTTGACAGGGGTAAACCAATATCTTGATTGCAAATAAGAGACGTATTTCGTAATCACGTCGACTATTAACGTTCCACTGATTTCGGGTGACTGCTTGGGTTCCACTGTTGACATAACTGATACCGGTTATGGTTCGGAGCCTTGAGTTTTAAGAGGAAGATCAAGGAGTTAAGGGAATTCCCAAAACCGCCCTATTCTTGGCGTTAGATGCCAGCCATTAACCGGTTACGGCGTCAGAGTTGGCCTGCCCCTGTTCATCCACCAGGAAGCAGGAGGATGCCTTGAACACGGCCCATAATTTCTGCCCGGTTTGGATCCCCATCTCTTCCAACGCCGCGCCGGTGATGTGGCAACGCAGCGATTCCCCAGCATCGCCAACCCCCAAATTCAGGGTGACCGCGTAGCCGGGAGGGCGGGACTCCACCGACATGACCTCGCCTTGAAGTCGGTTTCTTGCTGATGAGCCGATCAGTTCATCTTTGGCCACGATGATGTCCGACGCCCGTATTCCCACGGTGACCCGGTCTTGCTGGCGGTATGGCGGGGCGTTTCCAGTGACATGGGAGTCTAAGGGAACCTCCAGCTGCAAACCTTCTCCCACACAGGTCATGGTCCCATCTCTTGGGTTTCTCTCGGTAATCGTCAGGTCAAAGAGGTTCTCCACGCCCACCAGCCGTGCCACCCGTCCCTGTCCAGGTTGTCCCAGGATATCGAGGGGGTCACCAGAGGCGTGCACCTGACCTTCATTGATTACCTGGACGGACCCCCCCAATGCCAGCGCTTCTTCCCGGTCATGAGTCACCAACATCACCGGAACCGGAGACTGAACAAGCATGGCCCTCAGTTCACGGCGCAAGTTTCTGCGCAATTCCGAGTCCAGCGAAGCGAATGGTTCATCCAGAAGCAGCATCGTCGGACGTGGAGCCAGAGCTCTGGCCAATGCCACTCTCTGCTGCTGACCGCCGGATAATTCCCATGGGTACCGGTCTTCCAGTCCGTCCAACTGGAACAGTCGGACCAATTCCGCAACGCGAGTCAGGGCGTTTTCCGACTTTTGATCGGGGAGGCCAAAGGCGATATTCGCCGCCACTTTCAAGTGGGGAAACAAGTGGTATTCCTGGGTCAAATAACCCACCTGCCGTTGGTGAGCCGGTAAAAAGACTCCGCTATCGCTGTCGTAAACGGTCTGGCCGCCGACTTCAATGTGACCGCGCACCGGACGCAGCAGTCCAGCGATGGCCCGGAGGGTTGTTGATTTCCCAGCACCGGATGGGCCAAACAACACCAAAACCTCGCCCGGTTGAATCTCCCATTCTGTCTCCAGAGAGAAATTTCCTACCCGACATTCCACCGAACCGCTGGCCGGTGTACCAGTGATTTTCTCGTTTATCATCGGACCTGCCACCTGCGTCTGGTCAACAATCCCAAGATAACCAACACCAGGATCGACCCAGCCAGTAATACTACGGAAAGGGCCAACGCACCGTCGAGACTGGTCTCCATGGCAGACATGATCGCCAGGGGCATGGTCTGGGTTTCCCCGGTCAAATTCCCGGCGAACATCATGGTGGCGCCGAATTCGGACAGCGCCCGTGCCCAAGCCAGACCCAAGCCGGTGAACATTGCCGGCGCGGCCAAGGGCAGGGTTATTCGGAAGAAAGTGCGCCAGGGCGATACTCCCAGCGTCTGGGCCACATCCTCGTAGTTTTTGTCCACCGCCTGAAAGCCCAATTTGGCCGACCGGATGAAGAATGGCGAAGCGACGAATATCTGGGCAAACACCACCGCTGTTGTGGTGAATGGGATGGTGATTCCTAGACTAGCAAGTTCAGAACCGATCAATCCGTTCCGACCAAAGGCCATCAACATCGCCACGCCGGCAACCACTGGCGGCAATACCAACGGCAGTTCAACCAGGCTGTCCACCGCCCTGGCCCACAGACTGTTGCTTCTGGC
The DNA here is from genome assembly GCA_002730485.1 of Dehalococcoidia bacterium. The sequence continues at coordinate 18,595 of PCAH01000184.1, forward strand.
CAATAGGTAGGCAAACGGCGTGCCCAGAGCGACGACTATCGCTATGCTTATGATGCTGGTTACCAATGATAGTCGCAGAGCCGTAAGGGCGACGTCGCTGGTAACTGCGTCAAGGAAGTCGCTTTGCTGGGCAGACCGCACCAAAAGCGCCAGGACCGGCAACCCAATAAACAGGACATACAGGACCGCTCCACCGCCGCCCAGTATCCCGGCCGGGTGGCCTCCAATGCGGGCTACCGAATCTAACCTTGCCAATGGTTCTGTCCTTTCGAGTCGATCATGGAGATGAAAAACCATGCTCTGCCAGCAGGCGTTGGCCTTCTGCCGACAACACGAATGTCAAAAATAATTGGGCCAGTTCCTTTTCCGGAGCGTCCTCAAGGATGACCATGGGATATCTGGCCTTCACGTTGGCCGTTACAGCGATGGGAATAACGACGATCGGTCCCGTCTTTTGGGCCGCGGCAACATCTGTTTGGTACACGATGCCGGCATCCATTTCGTTCAATGCAACCTTTTGGGCGACGAATTTGACGTTGGGCTCTTCAGAGACCAGGTTGCCCAGCACCTTCCCTTCAAAATGACTGCCCAGACCAATCGAACTATCTCCGGCCAGGTTTGCTACTAGTTGTCGGGAGTAGGCTCCCACCGGGACATCTTCTTCAGCCATAACCAGCCTGGTTCCAGGCTTTGATAGGTCTTCTATACTGTCGACCGCCCCATTTACCGCAGCAATCACAACCAATCGGTTCTCCGCGAAATACACCGGCAGTCCGTCAACCAGGTCTTCCGCCTCTAAGATGCCTACCTGACGATCATCAGCCGAGGCGAATATATCCACCCTTGCGCCGAACTCGATCTGGGAGCGAAGGCGTTGGCTGCCGCCAAAATCCAAGTTCACCTTCACCCCAGGATTTTGCTCTTCAAATTCCCTGGCCACGCCCGTGAACGCTTCCGTGAGTGAGGATGCTGCCAGAACCCGCAACGTCTTACCGCTCTCACCGCCGCATGCTGCCATCAGCACTAACATGGAGCAGAGAAATATCTTTACTCGCTGGGAGAGCAGGGTTTGGTTGGTCGAGTTAGGCATAATCTGAAGACTGGCTGATTGTAAAGTAAACTTGATATATTATCAAATATAATGTACTTTCAATGCTATGCCACGACGCACAGGCAGCCTACAAAACAACCTGAAACAGGCTCGCAACGGGGCAGGTCTAACCCAAGGTGAACTAGCTGCGAAGGCGAATATCAGCCGTCAGGCTTATTCGTCCCTTGAAGCTGGCAACGCCACCCCGTCAACTGAAGTCGCCATTCGGCTAGCCCAGACATTGAGGGAAAGAGTTGAGTCGCTCTTTTACTTGCCGGACCAACCATCAGCCGCAGTAGAAGCCGAACTCGTCTCAGGGGTTGCGTCCACATCGTCTCCCAACCAGAGAGCGCGATTGTTTCGGGTTGGACCAAAACTGCTGGCTCGTCCGTTGGCCGGTTCTGACAACACCCGGCACAGTGTTGTGGTTGCTGAGGGGCTGATCGTGTCTCCGGCAGGACCTCCTGACCGCGACAGAGTCGTAACCGTTCAGCCCTTTGACACCGAAGAGGTGGATTCACCCACCCTGGCTATGCTGGGTTGTGACCCGGCAGTGGGGTTATTGGAAACAGGCTTGCAGTCCAAGGGAGTTTCCCTGGTAGCCGGGGAAGAAAGCAGTCGGCAGGCCTTGATTGGACTGGCAAAGGGTGAGGCCCATGTGGCCGGTTGCCATCTTTTGGACAACATCACCGGGGTCTACAACAGTTCTTGGGTCCAACAGCTCGTGCCATTTCCGTGCACCCTGATCACCTTTGCTTCGTGGCAACAGGGGATGATACTTGGCTACGGAAATCCAAAGCAAGTGACCAGTGTGTCCGACCTCGCCAAGCCCGGCATCAAACTGGTCAACCGACAGATCGGCTCCGGAAGTAGAGACCTGTTGGATCGGATCCTGCTTAAGGCCAACGTCCCAATTGAAAAGATCGAAGGTTACGAAAGAGAGGAATGGGGGCACCTAGCCGTTGCCGCCGCTGTGGCTTCAGGTAGCGCCGACGTCGGCATCGGTGTTAAGGCCGCCGCTGTGGCCATGGGTTTGGATTTTTTGCCCCTTGAGGAAGAACGCTACGACCTGGTCATCCCCCATCACTTCTTGGACGAGACTCCAGTCCAAATCCTGTTGGACCTGCTCCGCCAACCCGTATTACACCGCCGGGTTGAGAGCCTTGGCGGGTATGACGCATCTGACATGGGTATCCAACAATCTACGAATTAGCCCTTGGCCATCCGTAACGCTTGACGCCGTAGCCTGGCTGAGTTGTAATGAGTCGGCCAAAAGGCGGATACCGAACAAAGGCGTCCGACCGGGCTTTGGAGATTGATTATGGCAATGGTACGTTGCGTAACAGAGATGGGAATGGGCGTTGATGTCCACGGGCTGGATTTCACCAAGGCGGCAACTCGGGCCGTTTTTGACGCCATTCACCACAGCAGCCTGGGATTCCAGAGGATGCTCGGCAAGACCGCCGACGACATGACCGTACGGGTCACCATCGGTGTTTCCCAGCCAGACAAGGTTGATACGGCAGCGGTCTTAGCCACCATGCCCCACGGCAATGGACAAGGCACCTGCACCGCAGTCCAAGGCGGCTTGGAGATTCCGAGTGTGGACGGCAACGATGGAATGCTCATTGCCAACGCGGTGATCTTTGTCCTCTTCGACGACGGTAAATAAACAGTCACTAGACTATCCATCACAGGAGAAAGTATGCCATTCGTCATGAAGGGAGAGGCCCAGGATGGCACTTCCACCACCGGGACGCAGACCAATACATTGGTCGGTCGGGAAAATGGCGGAGAGAACTTGACGGTGGTTAGCGCCGGGATCGACCCTGGCGCTGGGCTGGCCCTGCACGTGCACCCCGGTTATGAGGAAGCAACGTTGGTTGTGGAAGATAACATCGAGGCGGTGCTGGATGGCGAGACCCGTAACTTGGGACCCGGAGATTTGCTTCTAGCTCCGGCCGGGGCGAAACACACCATCACCAATCAATCGGATAAACCGGCCAGGGTTTTGGCGATTTACCCAACAACCAACCCGGAGAGGGTCTTTGTCTAGGCCGATGATTAGCTAGCCCGCCGTAGGCAAATAGAAAAAGCCCAGGCAATACCTGGGCTTTTTTGTTTCCTAAAATAACTGACGGAGGTCAGCCAGGCGGCTAATTAGCCGTTGTTGGTCTTGGTTGAGGCCAAGATATTGGCCTTCATGATGCCGGGGTCCACCTGGTGAACCGAGGTCAGGTGCTCACTCATGTTCGCGACGACTTCGTCATCGTTGGCGCCTTTTGCGACATAACGGCAACCCTTACCGGATGCGTCCAAGGCCAAAGATAGTAGGGCGTTGCAACGTGCAAATCTAATCATTTTAATCTCCTCCCGTTTTTGACCTGACCCTTTGAAGTCAGGCCTCAACCTGGCGATATTTTTTGCCAATTACGCGGCAATGCTGGCGTCTGAAACTAGGTTTCCTGCCCTGCCGTTTCACTGCAATCGGCCCTAGTTTACTCGACAGAACCCAACTCGTCCACAGGTAATCGTATCGTCTTTTTCAGTTCGATGATTTTTTACGGGCCATACGGGCCATTTCCCAGGCTTTTCCAGCATGGTTTTCTCCGCTCAATGTGATCCGAACCAAGGCCCTGCCCTCGACAAAAAACAGTGTCGAGGCATCTTGACTGCGGAGAGATTCGGCCATGAGACCAGAGTTGCCGTCGAACCCATCTTTAGTTTCTGCGATCACTCCCTGGGCAAGTTGGTCCTGCTTTATCTCATCAAGCACCTTCATCGCCAATGCATCGGATTCAAAAAGCACCAAACTCTCCAGCAAGGTGAAATCAGGGCCAGTCAATTCAACTAATACAGCTGCTCCGTCCAACAGGGAATCATCAATCTCTTGGACTGAATGAGTGACTGTCTGGTCGGAAAAATCCCTGGGGTTCAGCAGAAGGTCACGGGGTGGTGTGGAGTCCCCGGAGCATCCGGCAAGCGCCAACAGAATCGCAAATAATGGAACGGCGAAGATTAGCCGCCCTAATGTGGGTGGTAAGACCTGGCAGGCTACCATTAAGACGCTTGTTCGCCTTCGGGTGCACCCCATCCCCCGGCCCCCGGTGTTCTGATGCTGATCACGTCTCCTGCCTCGACATCAACCAACTCTTTGCCTGCCAGGGCTACTTCCTCGTAGCCGCCGCGCAGCAACACATTCTCTCCCGGTTCGCCGTGGTGACCACCGTGGTATCCGGGTGGAGGCAGCTTGCGTCGCTCCGACATCAATGTAACCCGGGCCGGAGATAAGAACTCCACCTCACGTATCACGCCGTCGCCGCCTTTGAATTTACCGTCGCCACCGGATCCCCTTCTCACCGCATAGCGTTTGAGTCTCAAGGGGAAAGCGAATTCCATGGCTTCGACCGGCGTGTTCATAGTGTTGGTCATGTGGGTGTGGATGGCCGAGATACCGTCCTTGTCGGGCCTGCCACCCATACCGCCCGCGATGGTCTCGTAGTAGACAAAGGGCTTGTCCCGCACCGGATCGTGGCCTCCGATTATCATGTTATTCATGGTTCCCTGGCTGGCGGCCGGTATCACTCCAGGCAGGGCTTGGGCCATGGCACCCAGCAGAACGTCGGTGATCCGCTGGGAGGTTTCCACGTTTCCGGCGGCCACTCCCCGCTGTGCTTGCGGGTTAACCAGGCTGCCCAGGGGTGTGATGATGTTCAGCGGACGGAGACAGCCCTGGTTTGCCGGGGCTTGTTCATCCAGCAGGCAGCGCACCACATACAGACACGCAGACACGGTGACAGCCACAGGTGCGTTGATACACCCGGGCCGCTGGGGAGACGTGCCGGTGAAATCGATTTCCATCTCGTCACCGGAGATGGTGATGGCGACCTTTATGGGCACCATCTCCTGGGTGAGACCGTCATCATCCATGTAATCCAGGACTTCATAATGACCGTCGGGTATCTTGCTGATGGCCCTTCTGGTGACCCGCTCCGAGTAATCAAGCAAGGCCGACATATGCTCCATGGTATCGGCCATTCCGTAGCGCTCGGTAACATCCCGCATGCGCTGTTCGCCAACCTTGATGGCGGCCGTCTGGGCGGCCAGGTCGCCCTTGCGTTCTTCCGGTGTGCGGGAGTTTCGGCAGATGAGTTGAATGATCTCCTGGTTCAACCGGCCTCTCCGGGCCAGTTTGATGGGAGGGATTATGGTGCCTTCCTGATACAACTCCGTCGAAAGGGGCAGGGAACCCGGTGTCATCCCGCCAACGTCGGCGTGGTGACCGCGGTTGGCCACAAATCCGGCCAGTTCCTTCTTGCCGTCACGCTCCGCGTAGATCGGCGCGACCATGGTGATGTCAGGCAGGTGGCTGCCGCCCTGGTAGGGATCGTTCAGCATCACGATATCCCCTGGGTTCAGTGCATCCGGGAATACTTGCAGAGCAGCTTTGACCGAAGCCGGCATGGCTCCCAAGTGGACTGGGATATCAGCCGCTTGGGCGACCATGTTGCCATCCGGGTCAAAGACGGCACAGGAAAAATCCCGCCGTTCTTTGATGTTGGGCGAATAGGCGGTCCGTTGCAGAGCAACGCCCATCTCCTCGGCCACCGACTCAAATTTGCTCTTGAAAACTTGTAGGCTGATTGGATCTACAGGCATCTATTTCCTCTTGGATGCTGGGTAAACCGTCCAGGAATCGGTAGACCTAGGACAGATTTTTCAGGATATCTTGTTGGGTTGCGTTGCCGGATAGTTTGGTCAGGTAGAAGTATTCCGTGCTCATCCACTCCGTCATCACCTCTGGCGCCAAAACACTGAACGGGCCTTTGGGATCAAGTTGGGTCTGGTGGCAGTTGAGGGAGGCTTTCTTGATGTCCACGTAATGGGAGACATCTCTAACGGTGGTGACGTAGTCGTCGGGTGAGCCTATGTCTTCCAATTGCTCTTTGGCAAAAGGCGGAGTTATTCCGGCGTCGGTCATCTGTTGCCACAGTTTCTTGAAATTGCTCTTGGGAAAGCAGACGTGATAGACATGGGGGCGATCATTGCCCATGGCATCCACCGCCGATGTGACCCGCTGGTGCACCGTTACGTGATCGGGGTGGCCGTACCCTCCCGTAGGATCATGGGTAAATAAGACGTCTGGCTTTAACTCGTCGATGATGGCTGTAACTTGCCCTTCAACCTTGGCTGGTTCCGCTTGATACAGGCTGGATGGATTGTTGTTATCGTCAGTCCCATCCATCCCAGAATCTCTGTACCCAAGGAAGCGCACGTCGGGCACACCGGTTACGGCCATGGCGGCTTTTAGTTCACCCTGCCGTACCTGCCACAGGTTTTCACGGGTCGCCAGGGTAGGGTCGCTGATCTCGCCCACATCGCCGTTGGTGGCGCAGACGGTGGTCACCTGATGGCCTTTTCGCACCAACTCCGCAAGGGTGCCTCCAGAGCCGAAGGCTTCATCGTCCGGATGGGCGAAAAAGCATACAACTTTTAATTTCGATTCTTGGGTCATGTTGCCGTTCCAATAATTACGGGAAAGATTATTCCGGTTCAAGGATCAGGTTCCCATAGGGATCTACAGCGCCGCCCCAACCCGGGGTGACCACGGTGGTGGCGTCCATTTGAATCACCAGCGCCGGGCCGGATATCCGGTTACCGCAGGCTAGCTGCTCTCTCTGGTACAGAGGAGAAGTCATGGCTCCTTGTTGGAAGACTACTTCGGCCTCACCGATTAGAGCGGCAGCAGGGCTGCTGTCACCCGGGGTCTGCGGTTCGATGGTCGGTTTTTCCATCGCCACGTCCATCTTGAGGCGGAGGTTTACCACCTGTACCGGTTCACCCCGATCGGCGTAACCAAACCTCCGCAGATGGGCCTTGTAGAAATTATCGCCAATCAACTTCGTCAGGTCGGCCTTGGAGTTGCCGGACGGATAGTCCACGGTCAGTTCGAAGGATTGACCAACGTACCGGACATCCAAGAAGCGGCGAGCCACCATCTTATCCACCTCCAGGCCTTCTCCAGCCATCTCAGCCCGGGCCTGGCCTTCCATGCCAATGAACTCTTCATCCAGCCGCTTTCGGTCCAAGTCTGCCCCTCGGAGCATGACCGTGCGGGAGTAGTCTTTGACAATATCGGCGATGGCAACGCCAAGGGCCGATAGGATACCCGGATTGGAGGGCACGAGAATTCGAGGAATCCCCAATTCTTGAGCCAGTTCGCAAGCGTGCATCGCCCCGGCGCCGCCGAAGGGCACCAGGGTGAATAACCGTGGATCATAGCCTCTTTCCAGGGAAATGGAGCGTATGGCCCGTTCCATGTTGGCGTTGACCACCCGGTTGATTCCCAGAGCCGTCTGGTTAGCATCCGAGTCAATCTGGCCAGCCAGGCTGCTCATGAGGCCTTCGACCCGTTCCCTGTCCAGGGTCATGCGTCCGCCCAGGAAACGGTCCGGCAGCAACCGTCCCAGCAGTAGATTGGCATCGGTTACGGTGAGTTGGTCACCTTTTCCGTAGCAGGCCGGCCCCGGGTCAGCGCCCGCGGATTCCGGACCCACCACCAGCGCTCCTCCGGTGTCCACTCGGGCGATGGAACCGCCGCCAGCGCCCACCGTTTGGATGTCTATCATGGGCACGCCGATGGGATAACCGCCAACGTTGGCGGACGTGGTTTCTTTAATCTCGCCAGGACAAAGGGAGACGTCCGTTGAGGTGCCGCCCATATCGACGGTGATGATATCCGGATATCCAGCCTGTACCGCAGTATGGAAAGCGCCAACAACTCCGCCGGCCGGTCCGCTAAGGATAGTGCGCACCGGTTGTTCTGACGCCAACCTGGCGGTGATGCTGCCGCCAGAGGACTGCATGATGCGGAGGCCCTTGCCCAGCGGGCCTTCAAGTTCTCCCAGATACCGGCTCATCACGTGACCCACATAGGCGTTTACCACCACGGTGCTGGCCCGTTCGAACTCGCGAAACTCCGGCAGTACCTGGGAGGAGACGGTGATATAAGGCGGGTTTTTCATCTTCCGGAGGGCATTTAAGACCATGTCCTCATGGGCCGTATTCAGGAAGGAAAACAGGAAGGATATGGCCACCGCTTCGGCCTTGCTCTCCTCTAATAACCCAATCAACGTGTCGATGGCCTCTTGGGTGAGGTCTTCCACGATGGCGCCGGTGTGATCGATGCGTTCCGACAATCCAAAGCGAAGTTCTGTAGGCGCTAAGGCCGGGGCGCGGTCCATCTCCAGATCGTAGAGTTCTGCCCTGGCCTGTCGACCGATCTCCAGCACGTCTTCAAAACCCATGGTTGTCACCAGGGCTGTGCGGGAACCCTTACCTTCCAACAGAGCGTTGGTGGCGACGGTTGAGCCGTGAACGAATTCTGCGGATGTGACACCGGTCTCTTTGACACCTTGGAGGATGCCCTTTGATGGGTCTGCCGGAGTTGAGGGAAGTTTGTGGACTGACAATTTCCCGTCTTCCAAGACGGCGATATCGGTGAAGGTGCCGCCCACGTCAATCCCTACGACTCGACGGGGCGCACTGGTTTCAGCATTGGAGTTGTTGGGCATTGAACAGCACTACTCCGAGGGGATTTAACTCAGGACCTGACGTGATGATTAGGCCGAGAGAAGTCTAGTCTGCGAGGGCGATTCTGATTCGCTTGTTGATACGGCCCTTGCTCTCGTGGCCAACGACCTTTATGACTCCCACTTCGCTGGTATTAGCAACGTGGGTGCCTCCGTCCGCCTGGAGGTCTAACCCGGTGATATCGATGGTGCGTATCTCCTGAATGTTGGGCGGCAGCAGGTTGATCTTGGTGCGGATCAGGTCGGGGACTTGGTCGGCTTCTTCTCGGGTGAGGTTGTGGGCGTGGATGTCCCGATTCTCGGCTACCTCTGCATTGACCTTGGCTTCCAGTTCGTCGACGAATTCCGCAGAGAAATTCTCAAACTCGAAGTCCATCCGGCCTTCACCGGGCTTCATGTCGCCTCCGGTCACCAGGGCGCCGTAGTCACGCCAGACCACACCGCAGAGGATGTGCAGGGCGGTATGGGTACGCATCAGAAGATAGCGTCGGTCCCAATCGATCACACCAGACACGGCCGCGCCGCTTGCCGGCAGGTCGCCAGCTATCTGGTGCACCAGGTTTCCATCCACCCGCTTAACGCCGGTTACCTGGAACTCCTGACCGCCCGACGATAGAACACCCGAATCGCTGGGTTGGCCGCCGCCTCCGGTGTAAAAAGCAGTCCGGTCTAAAACCACGCCGCCATCGACCACATCGGTCACAGTGGCATCAAATTCCTTGAGATAGCTTTCGTTGTGATAAAGAAGTTCGGTCATCAGGTTATCCAGGCTGGTGTTTTGGATTTGAGTGGCCAGAATCAACGGGCGAAATCAAAGCCTTATCGTGCGTAAATCAGTATTGATTTTGGCGCGAGCCCATTATAGCAGACACCAATTGCCTAGAATTCCAGTAGAATGGCTAATCCCAGGGGCAAAAACCGAGTCTAAAAGCCTTTAATCGTCGGCTTGATTCAGTTGTTTTTCGACAGGCGTAATGACATAATAATCGAGCTTCTCGGAAGCGGTACCTAAAATACGCCTCCGAAGGCGTAGGTCGAAGCCTATTTAGGCGAACATTCTAAACTCTGAGCAGACTACCAAGTGGGCGGAAGATGAAGATATCGTGCTTGCAAGAGAACCTAAGTAGAGGACTGGCCGTGGTGGGCCGGGCGGTGGCCAACCGGGCTACCTTGCCCGTAACCCAAAACGTGCTCCTCAGCGTCGAGCAGTCGATGCTTAAGCTGTCAGCCACCAATCTGGAAATCGCGATGACCACCTGGGTTGGCGCGAGCATCGAAGAGGAAGGCTCCATTACAGTGCCGGCCCGATTGCTCACCGAGTTCGTCAACTCCTTGCCCAACGATACCATCGACCTTACATTGGACCAGGGCTCCGGCCTGCTGGAGATTTCTTCCGGCAACTCCAACGCCCATATCAATACCACCGATGCCTCCGAATTTCCGCCCATACCCACAGTTGATGATGGCATCGCCGCTCAGGTCGACCCGCTGATCCTGAAATCAGCCATCACCCGGGTAGCCTTCGCCGCCGCCACCGAAGAATCTCGCCCGGTCTTGACCGGTGTGGAGATGAAGCTCGATTCCGGCAAGTTCACCATGGCCGCTGCCGATGGGTTCCGTTTGGCGGTGCACCACGGAGCGTTGCTAAATTCTGTGCCAGAGGAGATGAGCGTCATCATCCCCGCCCGTACCATGAACGAGCTGAACCGGCTGATCGGTGACCGCGAAGAACCGGTGGAGATATTGATGACCCCCGCCAAGGGACAAGTGATGTTCCGAGTGCAGGGCGGCGACCGCATCGAGATAGTTTCCCAACTGCTCCAGGGCACTTTCCCCAATTACGAGCAATTGATTCCCCAGAGCTACACAACCCGGGCGATTATGGATCTGCCCACCGTCCTCCGGTCCGCTCGCACGGCTTCCATCTTCGCCCGCGACGGCAGCAACATCATCAGGATGCACCTGATGCCAACAGAGGGTGATTCCGAGCCACCCAAGGTTGAGATATCCGCCCGCTCCGAGGAAGTGGGTGATAACAAAGACGTTGTCGACCTAGATGAGATTGAGGGCGAAGAGGGCAAGATAGCCTTCAACAGCCGCTACTTATTAGATGTACTAGCAGTGCTGGACAAAGGCAAAGTAGCCCTGGAGACCACAACATCCTCCAGCCCGGGCGTCTTCAGACCCACCGACTCTGAAGACTACATCCACGTGGTCATGCCGATGTTCGTGCAATGGTAGCGAGGCGTGGATCGTCTTCCTCTACGCCTAGCACAGCATTTACTTCAACCCGATCGTCTGTCAACGTAGCAGTTATATCTAACGCGTCTATTCCCAATTTCTTCTCGTTGTAATTCAGTGATTCGAAGCGGG
>PCAH01000185.1 GCA_002730485.1 Dehalococcoidia bacterium
ACAGCACTCCGGCCGAGGGCGCGGCTGCGGCCATTGGCGAAGAACTCAGAGAGACGCTGGAGATGCCCGCTGCTCCCGAGCCTGCACCCGAACCTGAGCCGGAGCCGGACGACTCTTACAATGTGAATGAAGTCTTGTTCAGTTTCATGAGCGAGACGGACAAACTCGGCGAGTTGTCCAAACTGCTGGGCCGCCTGCGGTTTGCCGTCGACGGGTCGGACCAGGCCGCCGCCGACGAGGTCGGCGCAGAGATAACCGTGCTGGCGCGCCACCTTCCCGAGAATTACAAAGTGGCCGACCTTTTGGACGCAGCCAAGGACAACTCAGACCGAAGCTCCCAATTAGCCAAACTCTATATCGACCGTTGTTTCCGGCTCTCCGCCGGGGAAGCGGGAGCGGCTACCGAGTTGGACGCTCAGATCCAGCTGCTGCGAGACCAGCCTCAATAATTCGGCGTCCCCAATCACCGGCTCCAAAAATGGGAGGAACACTACAGGTTGGCCTACCTCTCCCGTCTCCAGCTCACCAATTTCCGAAATCTGACCCACCTTGATCTTGGGCTGTCCCCAGGTGTAACGGTCTATTACGGCCCCAATGCACAGGGCAAGACCACGCTATTAGAAGCCGTCTACCTGCTTTGTATCGCCCGATCATTTCGCGCGGAAAACGAACGCGAGGTCGTCAGCTTTCAAGCGGCCAGCGCCGGTGAACAGGCTCTGGTGGACGGCACCATTGAAAAAGACGGGCAGCGCCTTAGAGTGATCGTCGGTTATCGGCCAACACACCGTTCCAACCAGGAAGGCACGGGCCTGGGCTACAACGTGAGGAAAGAGATACGAGTCAACCGGATAAAGCGTACAGCTGGAGAGTTGATCGGCCAGGTAAATGCCGTCTTATTCAGCGCCGACGATATCGAATTGGTCCAGGGAGCGCCCTCTGGACGCAGGCGGTTCCTGGATATCCTGCTCTCCCAGGCAGACCCCTTGTATCTGAAGGGGCTGCAGCGTTATCAGAAGGTCGTCCAACAACGAAACCAGCTGCTCCGTCTTCTGCGCGATGGCCAGGCACAGTCAGATGAAATGACTTTTTGGGACGATGAATTGGTGCGTGAAGGAGCTTGGATCACCTGGCGTCGCCATGAGGCTATGCGCGAACTCACGCCCGCCAGTGTGAGACACCATGAGGACCTGAGCGGACCCGAGGAAAACTTGGAAGTCGAGTACCGCCCCAGTGTCTTATTGGGAGATGATGTCTCTGAAACTGAGAACAATTTCAGGGAAGCGTTGGCTGCTGCGTTCCACAGGGAGAGAGCCCGGCCGGTTACCGCAGTAGGGCCGCACAGGGATGACTTCAACCTGATGATCGACGGCGCAGACATGGGTATTTTCGCGTCCAGAGGGCAGGCTCGAACCCTAGCGCTCACGCTCCGGCTGGCTGAGGCAGAATTCCTGTCATCGGTGCGCGGCGAGGGGCCAGTGGTGCTGTTCGACGATGCTTTTTCTGAGATGGACAGTTCCAGACGTCACCGGCTGCTCGAGAAAGCCACACGTTACGAACAGGTGTTGATAACTACAACGGACCTGGAGCAGGTAAATGACTTTTTTGGCGCCGGAGCCAATTATCATTACATAGCGAAGGGCCAAATCTGGCCCTCGGATCAAGATGGAAATGTTGCTGAGAACCCGGTGTCGACTCAGCCGGTGTCGGATCTTATAGAGGATGTTGAGGCTGGTCAAACTATCGACGAATCGGCGTGACCGGTGTATACATCATTGGGATATAGGATTAAACCAGGCGGCCTGCCTAAGGGTTTATCTGAGGGCATAGTGGAAGGTTTGAAATAGATGGCGGTGACCCAAGAACAACTGGATGAGATTGCGCTCTCGCGGGCCGAGTACGACCTGATCGTGGAGCGTTTGGACCGGGAGCCGAACCCCGTCGAGTTGGGCATGTTTGGCGCGCTCTGGAGTGAGCATTGTGGTTACAAACACTCCAGGCCGCTGTTGCGTCTTTTCGCCCAGGATGACTCAGCTCGCAAGTCCAGTCGGGTGCTGTCCCAGACCGGCGCAGAGAATGCTGGCGCAGTGGACATCGGCGACGGTCTGGCCGTGGTGTTCAAGGTCGAGTCCCACAACCATCCCTCCGCTGTGGAGCCGCTGCAGGGTGCGGCCACCGGCGTCGGTGGCATCGTCAGAGATATTCTGGCCATGGGCGCACGTCCCATCGCCCTGCTCAACTCCCTTCGGTTTGGCCCCTTAGATGACTCACAGAATAGGCACCTTTTCCACGGAGTCGTCGGCGGTATCTCCTGGTACGGCAACTGCATCGGCGTTCCCGATGTTGCCGGCGAGATTTGCTTTGATGAGTCATACTCCGGCAACCCGCTGGTAAACGCTATGTGCGTAGGACTGGTGGAGGCAGACAAGATCGCTACCGCTGCTTCCAGTGAAGTCGATAACGTCATGCTTTTGGTGGGAGCTGGGACTGGCCGCGACGGCATCCACGGCGCATCTGGGCTGGCCTCCCGCACCTTTGAAGAAGAGGTTGAACTTCGTCCCACCGTCCAGGTGGGCAATCCGTTCTTGGAAAAAGTCCTGATCGAAGCCTGTCTGGAGGCACTGGGTACCGGCCTGGTGAATGCGATCCAGGACCTGGGAGCAGCAGGTCTGACCAGCGCCGCCATCGAGTCTGCGGCCAGCGGTGGTCGGGGTATCCGCCTCGATTTGGCCCAGGTGCACCAACGGGAACAGGGCATGAGTCCCTACGAGGTGATGCTTTCAGAGTCCCAAGAACGCATGCTGCTGGTGGTGGCGCCGGAAAACGTACCAGCCATCAAGGCGGTCATGGAGAAATGGGACGTGACCTGCCACGAGATCGGTCATGTGATTGCCGAGCAGATTGCCCAGGTTTCCATGGGAGCCGATCTGGTCGCAGACCTGCCCATCGGCCCTCTGTCAAAAGCGCCCGAATACCGACTGGAAGGGAAGCCATCCGACGAAGACATCCAGCGGCAAAAACTGGAGTTGGACTCGGTCCCGCTGCCGTCAGATGGTGCCGAAGCGACGTTGCTGCGCCTGCTGGCCTCGCCTAACATCGCCAACAAGAGAGGTGTTTATCGGCAATATGATCACCAAGTGCAGACCAACACCGTGGTTGGCCCGGGCAGCGATGCCGCGGTCCTGCGGGTGAAGGGCACCGACAAGGCGATAGCGGTGACCATTGACGGCAATGGCCGCTTCTGCCAGTTGGATCCGTATCAGGGGGGCCTGATCGTCGTAGCCGAGGTCTGCCGTAACCTGAGTTGTTCCGGAGCGCTTCCTCTGGCGATGACCGATTGCCTTAACTTTGGCAGTCCGGAGCGTCCCGACATCTACCATCAGTTGGAGCAATGCATCCTGGGTATAGCGGAAGCCTGCCGCGTGCTGGAAGTTCCGGTGGTCAGCGGCAATGTGAGCCTGTACAACGAGTCCCGAGGTCAGGCGATCTACCCAACCCCCATCCTGGGTGGTCTCGGCCTGATCGAAGATGTATCCAAGGCAACTAGGTCTGCATTCGCCGGTGAGGGTATGGTGGTCGGCCTGCTGGGTGCACACACGACTGGCGTAGATGCTAGTGACCTGGCAGGTAGTGAGTACCTGCAGTGGGTTCACGGAAAAGTGGCAGGCAGCCCATCAATAGATATTGACCTGGAAAAGCGGGTTCAGCAGGTCTGCCGCGATGGGATAGAGAGGGGAATCATATCTTCGGCCCATGACTGCTCAGAGGGTGGTCTGGCCGTGGCCCTTGCTGAATGTTCCATCCAGGGAGATGTGGGATTCACCGGTGATTTCCCCATAGATGCCCGCTGGGACGTGACTTTGTTCGGAGAACGGCAGTCTCGAATAGTCGTTGGCCTGCCGGAAGGCGCTTGGGAGTCCTTGGCGAATCTGGCTTCGAGCTTGGATGTGCCCATAGCCAGACTTGGAACCACGGGCGGTGACCGCTTCAAGGTTGAGGGTCAGGTTGACCTGCCAGTCTCACGGATAAGCGACGTTTGGAATAACGGCCTGGAGTCAGCCAGTGGATAATCAGCCGCTAAGGGTGCTGTTTCTGACCCCGTATTTCCGGCCGTATCTGGGAGGGATCGAAAGGGCGATAGAGCAGCTATCGTTCCAGATGCAGCAGTCGGATTCCGTCGAGGCTGTGGGTGTGCTCACCACCAAGTACTCGTTCCCCCGGCGTCCCCAACCGACCTGGGATGACGAAGAGACCACCGACGAGGGCATCGCCATCTACCGGCTGTCGGGATTTCCCAGTCGGTCTTTGCCGTTTCACTCCGTGCCGCTGGTCTGGTTCTCGCCGTCAAAACTGAAGAAGTACTTGGACGAATTCAAGCCTGACGTCATCCATTTTGTGGGTGACGGTTGGTTCTGGGGACATCTCTGGGCGTGGTTCTGGTATCGGGGCAAGGCAAAGTTCGTGTTCACGCCGTCGTACCACACCCTGCCGCTGACCAAGTGGTGGTTGAAGCCGATCAACGCGTTCTTGTGTCATATAGCAGACCGTGTCGTAGCCCTGACCAGTCGGGAAGCAGAGGGTGTCCACCGGGCCTATCTAGCTCCAAAAGATAAGCTGGGAGTCATTGGCTGGGGAACGTCCATCGACGAAAAAGCAGAATCAGAAGACGAGCACTCGCTCCATCACTCAGAACATGACGGACCTTTAACGGTCTTGTGTGTTGGCCGGGTTGGTAGTCACAAAGGCCAGTGGTGGCTCCTTGATACATACTTGAAAGCACGCTCCCAGTTCAACCGCCCGGTACGTCTGATGTTGGTTGGCCAGGATGAAGGGGGCAGCGCCGAGATCGAGAGCTTGATCTCGCAGAGCGGACTTCGGGACGAAGTGGTCGTCACAGGAGAGGTCTCGGACAGCGAGTTGGCCGAATGGTACGCCGAGGCTGATCTATTCGCCCTGTTCTCTCGTTACGAGGCTTTTGGCCTGGTCTATCTGGAAGCGATGGCCCATGGCACGCCAGTATTGACCCATGATGTTGGGGCCAACCGCGAGGTTCTGCTGCAAGGCGCGGTTGTAGTCCCAAAGTTTGACGAAGGAGCCGCTGTGACCGAGCTGGTCCGGCTGATGAACGATGACCAGGCCCGTTGGGAACTGGGGGCGCGAGCGCAACGCTATGCTCTCACCGAGTTCGCCTGGCCGGCGGTAGCCGAGAAGTACCTGGAGCTGTACCTTCATTCCAAGACCGCAGCCTGATTTCCCCAACTACTGGCTTCTGACTGACGAGGAACGATGGTGGACCGAGAGGCACTGGAACAGGGCGCACGCCAGATACTGCTGACGAACCTACGCCAGGGTGTGGCCGATTGGAACGGGCAGGAATACAGCTTCGTTTGCCCCTCGCTTACGGGTTACCCCTTCCAGTGGTTTTGGGACTCGTGCTTCCATGCCATCGCCCTGATTCATCTTGATCCGGAGCAGGCCAAGGCCGAACTCCGGACACTGATGAGCGGTGCTTTGCCCAACGGCTTCATGCCCCACATCATCTTCTGGGAGATGGAGAAACAGCCGGACTTCCTAAGCCGGAACATAGTCGGCCAGACCGATCCTCATTACAGTTCCACCATGCAGCCGCCGATCATCGCCTACGCCGTCGAGCGGGTGTACCTGGCCACCGGCGACGAGGA
This sequence comes from Dehalococcoidia bacterium, assembly GCA_002730485.1. Next base: position 5,679 of record PCAH01000185.1, read on the forward strand.
ATTTAAGGCTGCGGCGTTACCGGTGTTGGTCAATTTCTACAGATGGCTCAGGGATACCAGGGACCCGGACGATGATGGCCTGATCGCGGTGATACAACCCGAGGAAGCAGGAACGGACTGCTCGCCAAAGTACGACGAAGCTCTGGGGCTGACTGAATTGTCCAACCAAGGGTTCATCGCCGCTCTGCGGAAGATCTATCAAGCCTATGAGCCGCTGCGAGGCGACGACCAAAAGATACTGGCCGCTGACCTGTTCCACTTCGAAGATGTGCTGGTGAATTCTATCTACGCCATGGGGATGCGTTCTCTGGCCAGGCTGCTGGGTGATTCTCCGGACGCTGCGGAGTTCCACCGCGAGGCAGACCGCACCCGTGATGCCTTGATCGAGAAGTGCTGGGACGAAGAGACTGGGGCTTTCTTGGACCTATCCGGTGTCGCCGAAAGACCGGTCCGTGTTGTGACCATCAGTTCACTCATGCCCCTGATACTGGACGATCTCCCCAGGCCCATGGTGGAGCGGCTGGTTGACGACTGGTTGTCTTCCCCTGACCATTTTTGGACGCCCTACCCGTTGCCATCCGTTCCAGCGTCCGATCCCAAATTCATGCCAGGCAATCCGCGAGGATTCATCTGGCGCGGGCCGTCCTGGATCAATGCCAACTGGTTCTTGTCCCACGCCCTGCGGAACCACGGCTACACGGAACTGGCCGACACCATTGTGGCCAAGAGCCATGAGTGCATCGAGAAATCCGGATTCAGAGAGTACTACCATCCCTACACGGCCGAGGGATTGGGGGCCAGGGATTTTGGTTGGTCAACGTTGATCCTGGATTTCTGATAAACCTAATCAGCACAAGTAAAAAAGCGCCCTCCAATCAGAGGGCGCTTTTTTAATGTTCAATCCTGATTGAGTATTTCAGGTTAATTGCGGCGGGGGCGGAAGAGCCTGGACATAAAGCCAGTTTCGGCCCGGGCTTCAGCCGCGGACTTACCCAATTCATAGTCTTCGTCTTCTTCGTCCAGGTATGTTGGTAGACTCTCATTCCCTGGCTGAATGCCGTCGTCCTCGTCATCTTCGTCCGCTTTGGGATCGGCATAGTCAGCGGCCACCGACCTGGCGAAATCGCTGGCGTAGTCCGAGTTACCCGATGGTTGATCATCGTCGTTGGATGAATACGATGTTTCTTGAACGGCGGGTTCAACGGTGCCGTCGGAACGGATTGCAATAGCCTGTTGCACCAGCGGGTGTTCGTGGTTCAGGTTGAAGGTGCGGCGGCGTCGGTTCTGGCCGGAGGTCTCATCTCGCCAGGAGTGGTTCCCCTTCAGGAAGAATTCACCGTCGCTGAGGCTTCTTAGCATCTTGCTGACGTAGGTGCGGGAGCTGGCCTGGGACCAGCGCTGTGTGATGTCCGCATGTCCGGCTTCCAGTCCCTGTCCAAGGGCGTTACAGATCTCCGAGACGAGGAAATTGAAGGCCACATGGCTGATTCCTTCCTGGTGCTCCAGGGTATTGGCCATGAAGATCAGGTCCGAGACCCGATCAGCCAATAGCCCGTCATCCGGTTCTTTGGGCATGTCCAGATTGTCGATCGCTTCCTGCAGAGCCTGGGCCAATTCCTGGTTACCGGCAAAGGCCGAAACCGGCTCTGAAGGTTCTTCGGCATAATCATCGTCAGCGGATTGGTCACTGTCGTACTGGTCGCTGCTGTATTGATATGAAGGCTCGGAGTCGTCGGCTCGATTCTGCCAACCATTTGATTGGTAGGCTGGGCTGACCTCGTCTTCCAGAACCGAGTCTATCGGTTCTAAAGTAGGCTGGTAGTCGGCCTCGGCGTCTTCAACCACCGCCGATTCTTCGATCTCAGAACTGAACGGTTCCGGAACTGGTTGCTCTTCCTGCTGTTGCTGGCGGGAGCGGGGAAGCCGACCGCGGCGGCGGCCCTGTCTGCCGCCTGAGCCTGAGCTGGAACTAGAACCGGAGCCGGAGAATGTTGCTTCTGTGGCACCCTCTGGGATGTCCTCATCGGACATGATGGCCCAGTCCACGAGGCCGGCTGTGATCAATCGGATATTGCCGTTCTGTGCCACCCGGGCCATCAGGCGCTTGAAGCCTGTGTAGCCCAGTTTCTTCTCGTCGAATTCAGGGAAGCGGCGCACCAGGCGTTGCTTGATGGAGGTCAGCAGCGGATTTCCGCCGGCTTTACGCTCGTCGCTGATGATTCCTTCGATTGCGCTGATGATGTCTTGCAGGTCTCCGCCCGAGGAGCTGACCGGCGCTGCTTCTGCGGCTAGCGCTGCCGGGGCAACGGGCTCAGCGGTGACTGGCGGATCGACATCGACGTCATACAACACCAGTCCGTCCACCTGGTCGGCCAGGCGCCGGGAGGTGCTCCAAGAGACACCGACGACCACCACGTGTTTGCCCATGGTCCTCAGGGCGTTGACCACGTGGATGAAGTCTGAATCTCCGGACACCAACACGTAGGTGCTGATGTTTGGGTAGGTGTGGGCGACTTCGATACAGTCGGCGGTCATCTTGACGTCGACACTGTTCTTGATGCGGCCGGTGCGTATGCCATTGGCATTTATTGCGCCGGGAGAAGGTGCTCTGGTGGGTACGAAGACCGGTTCGATACCGGCGGCGTAAAGGGAGGGAGGGTCGTTCAAAAATTGGCTGGCGCCCCGTAGTTCGGGAGCTCTTGTCACCCAGTCTGCGTAGGCCTTGGCAATCACTACGCGACCGTGGTTGGATACTTCTTCTTTAAGAGCGGAAACGTTGGGGGTCCGGTTACCGACGGCCAGGCTAATTTTGAAGTTTTCCCAGTCGATGAATAGGGCCACGTCCGATCCGTGGTTTGGGTTGCTCTGCATGCAGTAATACGTCCCGGTGGCCCGTTGCAGGCTCACCTATGTGTGTCTATACCAGTGTAGAGTGCGACCCATGTGGAGTCAAGAAACCGGGCATTGCGTGAGCCTGGGTGAGCTGTTTGCAAAAGAGCCAAGCTCGCTGGATTTCAAAAGCTGTTTCGGAACCTACGTTGTACGGCGCTGCCAGTGTAAAATGGGCCAGGTTCTAAGCGGATAAACCTAATAAACACAAATATTCAGAGGTGCACCAATGGCAGACCGACCCCTCAGGCTAGAAGGCAAAGTGGCGATCGTAACCGGAGCCGGATCGAGCGGCGAAGGAGTGGGCAACGGCAAAGCAGCGTCCATCTTGTTTGCTAGGGAGGGGGCCAAGGTCCTGTTGGTGGACTTTCAGGAAGACCGAGCCCGCGAGACCCTGGAACTGATCCAAGAAGAAGGCGGCGTTGCTTCTACCCTGCAGGGCGACATGACCAGCATCGAGGACTGCGAGCGGATGGCAGCCACTGCCATGGAGCGGTACGGGCGAGTGGATATCCTGGACAATAACGTGGGTATCTCCCAGCGGGGCACCGTTGTCGAGGTCACAGAAGAAGCCTGGGACCGGGTGATGGCCGTCAACCTGAAGACCATCATGTTGGCCAGCAAGGCGACCATACCCCACATCATCTCCAGTGGCGGCGGTGGTGCCATCATCAATATCGCGTCCATCGCCGGACTGAGAGCCCACAGCAGCACGCCGTACAGTGCTTCCAAGGCCGGTGTCATCGGCCTGACGTTCTCGATGGCCGCCGACCATGCCGCCGACAACATTCGGGTCAATGTCATCGCTCCTGGTCTGGTTTACACCCCCATGGTGGCGCCAAGGATGAACGACGACCTGCGCCAGTTCCGGTCTGATGCCGCACCGCTGAAGTCGGAAGGCACCGCCTGGGACGTTGGTTACGCGGCCCTCTTCCTGGCCAGCGAGGAAGCCCGTTGGATCACGGGAATCTGCCTCCCAGTGGACGCAGGCCTGAGCTCAGTACACCCAGGGACCTACACCCCCATGAACCAGCAGACCAGGTACTAGACGGGAGCCCTCACCCCAACCCTCTCCCGCTGCGAGAGAGGGAGCTTTTCTGCCCTTTTAGGGCGTTAACCCCTTCCCCTTCCAGGGGGAAGGTTGGGATGGGGGTGAAATACCCATATAAGAACGCCCCACCAAACCAACCAAACTGAATCAACCACCCAAGGAGCCAACATGCGTTTAGAAGGGAAAGTTGCCCTCATCAGCGGCGGGAGCCGGGGAATGGGGGCCTATGAGGCAGAGTTATTCGTCCAGGAAGGCGCCAAGGTTGTGATTGGCGACGTACGCGATGATGAAGGCAATGCCCTGGCCGAGAAAATTGCTGAGGGGGGAGGGGAAGCAGTCTTTGTGCATCTGGACGTGACCAGTGAGGCCGATTGGGCCACAGCAGTCAATGAGGCAGTGACTCGCTACGGCAAGCTGGATGTTCTGGTGAATAATGCTGGAGTGAGCGCTAGGGGCAGCATCGAAGAGACCTCAGTTGATGACTGGGACCGGGTGATGAACATCAACGCCAAAGGGGTCTTCTTGGGCACGAAAACAGCCATACCTGAGATGCGTAAGGCCGGAGGCGGCTCCATTATAAACATCTCATCCCAATTGGGTCTGGTGGGTATGGGAGAAAGCAGCCCCCAATATCAGTCCTCCAAGGGAGCTGTCCGAATCTTCTCCAAATCGGCCGCCATCCAGTACGCATCAGAGGGCATCAGGGTCAACTCGGTGCATCCCGGGCCAATCGTAACTCCCATGACTGAAGCTCGGCGTTCCGATGCGGCTGTGCAGCAAAGGATGATCTCCCGCATACCCCTGGGTCGCTACGGAGAGTCCGAAGATGTGGCGTATGGGGTGCTCTACCTGGCTTCTGACGAATCGACGTTTGTCACCGGCAGTGAACTGGTGATTGACGGCGGCTGGACGGCGCAGTAAGTAGCCACCAAGGCCGGATTGTGTAATATGGTTGTGGCGTGGATTCCGGCGTACGCCGGAATGACGGTGGAATGAAATCAGGCTGCTAAACCCGCTCATGGTGAGCCTGTCGAACCACCGCAGCGCATAGGTCATTCGCGCTTGGTATGACTTATGCGGGTCCTTCGACGGGCTCAGGACGAGCGGATGCGTGTTTCCGCAAGAAATTTTGTGATATTGAAATCGTAGGGGCGGGTGAGAAACCCGCCCTGCTCCGCGTCAACCAATCAACATTCCGTAGCTACCCCAATCGACGGCGAGGCTCAGCCTATAGCGAACCCAACCCCACAGCCTCCACCAGACGGTGGAACTCCTGCTGCGTTTCCTCGTTGGGATTTGGCCCTGGGTGGCGCACTTTGGAACACTCGATGAACCCACGGCTCTTCAGGGCGTACTTGCGGATACCCACACCGATGCCTTCTTGGAACTCGAAGAGCATCAGAGGGAGACAGCGAGAAAAGAGTTCCTCGGCCTTTTTGTTATCACCCTCGACCATCATCCGGCAGATGTCCACCAAGACCTCTGGATAGGCAAAGCCGGTCATGGCACCAGCGGAACCTCTGGCCAATTCCTCCAGCAAGAACACCCCGCCAAGGCCGCCGAAGATTGGCATGTTATCACCCACCAACTTGCGGATGGCTGAGATCTTTGGCGGTGTGGGCGGGTCTTCCAGCTTCAGATACTGGGCAGCTGGTACCCGGTTGTTCAGGTCCGCTATGAACTCCGGGGACATATGGACGCCCGACGTGGAGGGGTAATCCTGGACCACGATGGGGATATCTATGGCGTCGGCCAGCCTGGAGTAGTGGCCGATGACTGCTTCAGGGTTGGGTTTGCCCATGGGAGGTGGCGATACCATCACGGCGGCGGCGCCCAATTTCTCGGCTTCCTTGCTGCGTTCGATGGCTGCCACAGTGCTGCCTGCAGTAGTCCCGACCGTGACTGGGAGGCCTTCTGAGTCCTGGATGACCTTATCCGCCAGGTGATAACGTTCGCCGTCGGTCAACCGCGCGGCCTCGCCGGTCACACCTAGGCAGACCATGCCCTTGCAACCCGAGGAAACGGCTTTATCTACCAGATTGCCCAGCCCGGGGAGATCGATGCTCTCATCCTCGTTGAAAGGGGTCGCCAGCATCCAATGGACCCCAGAAAATTTCTCAGCCATGAAAAACCTCAAACCGAAGTAATAGTCAAAGTTACGCCGCTGCCATTCTACACGCCAAACCTACATGCTTGGAAAACCCAACAACTCCTGACAGGGCCCTCCCACAGCGAGAAGAACAAGAACACCCATCCACCGGAGGTATTTGGGTCTGGACTCAGTCCAGCTGGCTAGGTTGTTAGAGATTCAGAGCGGGCCTGCTTGCGGTACGACCCGGGAGCGGAGCCTACTTCGCGCCGGAATGCTCGTTTGAAAGCATCATCAGACTGATATCCCAGACGCTCTGCAAGTTCGCCAAGGCTTAATGACGTGCCACACAACCAGCTTCGGGCCAACTGCATGCGCCAACTGGTCAGGTAATACAGCGGTGTTTCACCCACCAGATTGGTGAAGTGAGCGGCAAACGACGAACGAGATAGACCCACCTCCGCTGCCAGGGATGCCACGGTCCACGGTTGGCCGGGGTCGTTATGAATCTGTCCCAACGCTTCGCAGACGACCAGATCATTCAAGGCGGAGCCAGCTTAAACCCGTGGTTGCTTCGCTCTCGAGCCACACCCTGATTCCCTCGATGAATAACAAGTCAGTCAGGCGACTCAAAGCCGTGTTGGCGCCTGGCGCAGTGGAACCTGATTCATCGCTCCGCCGTTTCAGAATCATCTGCAGCCACTGGGTGTTTTCTCCCCCGTCGGCGCGAATATGTAGCACTGGAGGCAGTATGGGCCGAAGGGCGTGAAACCCGCCTTCGCGAAAGTGGAAGACCCCGCAGACCAATCGGGTCTTTGGGCCGCTGCCACCGATGTCTCCCACAGGACAGGCCAGGCTCCCTTCTTCGATGCCGCAGAGCGCTTCTTCAAGGGGTATGGATAGGGAATCCGGTTCGTTGACCATCTCATGGGACGCACCTTCAGGAAATATCACCAAGTCGCCGGGAGAGACCTCGAATAACTCTCCATCGGGTGTAAGCCTAGCCCAGCACTCACCATAGTCGATGGCGTGGAAGACCCCGCCGCGTTTCGGCATTGTCACGCCCCAGGGAGCAGTGAGGTCGAACCGCGCCACCACGTCTCCAGACAAGTACATCTCATTCAATACGTCTGCTAATACATCCATTTTGAACCACTTAAATCCAGACGAACTGCAACCTTTGCCGGACTAATAGTCCTGTCTTTGTCTGAAATGGAGTGTAAAAGATTAAGCACAGCAGGTCGAGCGGAAAGTCGCTTGCTAACAACCAAATGAATCAGAAAACAGCGGAGGAATGAAATGGACATCAACAAAAATGACACGGCAGTACTGGTCACTGACCCACAGAATGACTTCTTGAGCGAACAGGGCGTCACCTGGCAATTAGTGGGCGGAAGCGTCACGGAGAACCACACCATCGAAAACATTGAAAAGCTCTTCAACGCGGCGAAGAATAACGGGTATGAAGTATTCGTTTCGCCCCATTACTACTACCCGACCGACCATTTTTGGCAGTTTGGTGGGACGGTGGAGAAGTTGATGCACGAGATCAACATGTTCGGCCGGAGTGGCGCATTGACCATGGACGGCTTTTCCGGTTCGGGTGCCGACTGGCTAGAACAGTACAAACCCTTGATCAATGATGGCAAGACAGTGGTGCCCAGCCCCGACAAGGTTTACGGTCCTGAGAACAATGACATCGTCCTGCAGCTACGCAAACGTGGTAACAGCAAGGTGATCCTGGCTGGGATGTCGGCCAACCTGTGCGTTGAGGCCCATATGCGGGAATTGCTGGAGCAAGGTTTCGAGGTTGCAGTGGTGAAAGACGCAACCGCAGGCGCAAAACATCCCGAATTGGGTGACGGCTATCAAGCAGCCCTGGTCAACTTTGGATACATGGCCAACGCGGTACTCACGACCGAAGAGGCCATAGCCGCCCTGGCGTAAAAGCAAGAAACACCGCGACCTAAAACAGCCCCCTAAACTTGTTGGTTTAGGGGGCTGTTTTTATTCTCTCTGATAAACCAAATCCCACATCACAAGAACACCCGTCCACCGAAGGTATTTGGGCCTGGGCTCAGCCCAGTGGGTTCAGGCTCAGTCTGCGTGGCTAGGGAGTTAGGAGGATCTTGCCGGTGGTTTCTCGGCCTTCCAGTTGACGGTGGGCTTCCACGGCCTCGGATAGAGGCAGGGTCAGGCCGATGTGTAAGTTAAGCTCGCCGGACTGAACCCAGCCGAGGACTTCTTGAGCTCGCTGTAGGAGTTCGTCACGGGTGGCGGTGTAATCGCCCAAACTAGGACGAGTCAGGTACAGTGAGCCGTTCTGAAGGGCCCGGGTGTTGGTGTCGGTCACTGCGCCACCGGCCTGGCCGTAGAGCACCATATAGCCACGACGGCCCAGGCATTTAAAACCCTTTTCAAAGGTGGTCTGACCCACTGCGTCCAAAACCATGTTCACGCCCTGTCCGCCAGTCGCCCGGCGTATCTCCTCTTCAAAATCCTGCTGGGTGTAGAGGATCGTCTGGTCGGCTCCGGCCTTGGTCGCCATCTCGGCCTTGGCTTCGGTCGAGACGGTGGTGAAGACGTGTACTCCCAGTCGTTTCAGAAGTTGAATTAACAGGAGACCCATCCCACCGGCCCCGGCGTGGACCAAGACCTGGTCGCCGGGGTTGAGCCTGGCAACGCCGAAGACCAGGAAATGGGCAGTCATACCCTGGAGGAGCGAAGCAGAGCCGGTGGCAAAGTCCATAGCGTCGGGTATGCGAACCAGCAGCCAGGATGGCACGGCTTGTTTTTCAGCGTAAGAACCTGTGTGCATGGCATAGGCCACCCGGTCGCCCACGACAACCTCGGTGACGCCCTCTCCTACGGCGGTGACAACGCCGCAGCCTTCCCGACCAGGAGTCCATGGGAAGCTTGCTGGCACGTTGGTGCCCTTTCGACTGGACACGTCGGTGTAGTTGACGCCGATGGACTTGAGGTCAACCACGGCCTCGCCTGGTCCTGGTGTTGGATCGGGAACATCTTCCAGTTTCAGAACCTCGGGTCCGCCGATCTCATATGCGCGAATCGCCTTCATAATGGTCTCCCCTTTTAGTAGTCCAGCCAGTCATGTCCCGGTTGGGATTGGGGCTAGGTTACAGCACAGGGAGGCGTGAGGGAAGCATGGCCGATACTGGGAAAAAAGAGGGGGTATCAATTAACGTCGAGGGGCCGCAAGATTGAGGGAAGGGGATCCTCCAACCTTACGACCCGCTCGTCTAGAGGGAAGGGGTACGACGGTTACGAGCCGTCTGATTTCAGGTTTAGTTGCGCTTAGTCCGCGGCAGCCAGTTCCGGTACCGCAGAACGCAGGTCACGGAGTCGCTCACGTACTACACGAATCTGTCTGGGGCCGCGACCAACGATCTCTGCGATCTCACGCATCTTCATTCCCTGGTCCAAGTGTTTGATCACTTGCTGATTCTTGTTCCACCACTGCTCTTCGTTGAATCTGGTCTCAGCAGGTACCTGAGTCAGGTGTCTGGCAGACTGGCGAATCTTGGGTCGCTTTCCTCCGCGGTCTTCTCCATCTGAGGCACCGCCGACTGCGACGGGTTGTTGGACGTCAACCGGTTCGAGTCGTAGGTCCATCACCGCGTTCTTCGGGTAGTAGCAGGCACCGCATTGGATGCAGCTCCACTCGTCAAAACTTATTCCCAGGTCGCCGCCGCACTTCCCACATCCCTTCAGCATGTACAACATTTTTTCACCCCTTTCTTGGCAACCGTCGTAATCGGTTCCAGATTTACTGTTGCACCTACTAGTAAACGCTCCACTGCTAATTCCGGCCATGACGCTAGACACATAGGTTATGTGAGCCTGGTCACATATCGAGATTTGCCCTAGACAGGTGAAATGGTCGGGGCTGGTGGGGACCGGCGGGAAGTTTACTTTGTGAGCTCGGTATGGTTTATTAGAGCCTGAAACGCTGTCCGCTAGAGTCGGTCTTTCACCGATGGTCTGGCACGGTTCCGGGCAATAAATTGGTGACGAGTAGGGGGCACTGACTCTATGAGCTTTGAGATGATCAAGACAGACCAGGTGGACAGGGTGGCCATCGTGACATTAAACCGGCCGGAGGTTCTGAACGCATTGAACCTGCAGCTGGTGCGGGAATTGGACGAATTTGTGACCGAGGCTGAGGCGGATGAAAGCATCGGCGCCATCATCATCACCGGCGCGGGTGAGCGGGCTTTCTCCGCAGGCGCAGACATCCACGAGAATCGGGAGAATTCCGACGAGGAACGGGCCGCAGGCGCGGCAAAACGGGCCGAATACAGTTGGCATCTGGCCATTTCCTCCAAGCCGATCATCGGCGCCATCAACGGTCTCTGCTACGGTGGCGGCACCGTCATGGCCACCGGTTTGGACTTCTTGATGGGTTGCGAGAAATCCAGCTTCCGCTTCCTGGCGGTCAACTACGGGCAATTGAACGCCACCTGGAGCCTGCCGACCATGGTCGGATGGCCCAAGGCCAAGGAATTGCTCTACAGTGGACGCGAGGTATTCGCTGATGAGGCCTACCACATTGGCCTGATCAACCACTTGGTGCCCTCTGGCGACCTGATGGACCGGACGGTGGAAGTGGCGGCCGGCATCGCCAAGAACCGGGCCGAGGGTGTGGCCAATATCAAATCGCTTCTGATCGAACACACCGGTGAAGCGCTGCAGACCCAGTTCCAGACTGAGATCGAAGGTCGGAAGGACCGCTTCAAGGGCCTGACCGTTGAGGACGGCTTCAAGGATTTCTTGTCTCGGAAGGGTCGGAAACCCCGCGTCTCTTAACCCGAGATTCATCGTAGGTAAGACAAGTGGGTAAGTAAGACAAAAGGCCCCCGGTGATCAACCGGGGGCCTTTCGTTATTGAACGTTATCTTGTATCGCCCTGCTACCTGGAGTAGAGTAGGTGCGCTTGAAGATATAGTGAGCCTAGGTTTTGGTTGATCAGCTTGACCGATGGTGGAAACCGGGCTCCAACATCCTTTCGTCTAGTCACTGATTTGCCCACTTATCACTTTGATCGATCTACTTAGCATCCGCGATATGAACCCCAAAGCCGTCGTTCTGCGGTTTGGCTTGCCGATCGCCGTATTCCTAGCGGTGATCCTGGCCCCGAACCCAGAGGGCTTGACCGACCAAGGCCAACGGGCTCTGGCCGTGATGGCTCTTGCCGTGGTCCTCTGGGCCATGGAAACGCTCCATATCGCCGTGACTGCCATCTTGGGTATCGTCATGCTGGTGTTGGTTGAAGGCGTTCCTGATATAGACGCAGCGCTGTACGGCTTTTCCCAACCGGTGACCTACTTCCTGGTCGGCATCCTTACTCTGGGACTTGGTGTGCATCAGTCTGGTCTAGCCCGGCGCCTGGCAATCTATATCATCCGGTTCGCGGGCGGAAATCCCAAGATGCTCTACGCCCAGATGCTGGCCACATTTGCCGGACTGACCTTTGCCCTTCCTTCAGCCAGCACCCGCGGCGCCATAATGGTTCACATCTACGAAGACGTGATGGTGCGCTGGGGCGTTGACAAGACCTCCCCCTTGAACAAGGCAGTCATGATCGCCATGGGAGGGCTGAACCGTCTTGGTTCCACCGCCCTTTTGGCGGGTGGGATAACCCCGGTGGTGGCCTCTGCGTTGATCGCGGATTTCGGCATGATCGATGACTTCTCCTGGACCAAGTGGTTCATCCTGATGGCAGTGCCCTTCTACCTGATCTTGATCTTTGGCGGATTGTGGGTCTATCTGGCGTACCGTTCTGGTTTCACCCTGCCTGAAGGGGCTGAGGCGGTGGAGTTAACGGCGGGGCCGATTCAGGGCAAAGAGATCAGGGCCGGGTTGATAGCCGTAGGTACGGCTCTTCTCTGGTTCACAGACTTTGCCCACGGACTCCATCCATCGGTGCCAGCGCTGATTGCCATGACGGTCATATTGATGCCTGGTATCGGGCTTCTCACCTGGCGGGAATTTGAGTCCAACATGAGTTGGACCAACTTCTTTGTCATCGCATCCTCTTTATCGATGGCCAACGCTCTTATAGTCAGCGGGGCTGCCGAATGGTTCGCTGAGACATTGGTGGGGAGCGTTGAAGGCCTCCGTGGCTATCCAATGTTGATCTTGCTGGCCATGTGCGGCGCAGCCTCGGCAGTCAGGATCGTCATGCCCAACATCTCCGGGTATCTGGCGTTCATCATCCCAGTGGCCATGTCCACCGGAGCGGCGTTGGGGTTGAACCCTGTAGTCTGCGGTCTGGCAGTTACGGTGGTTGGCGACTCCGTGGTCTATTACCCGGCCAGCGCCACGGGGAGTGTGTTCATCTACCAGAGGGCCGAGATCAGGGCCTCGGAGGTGGTCCGCATGGGTATCGCCATGACGGTGATCGCCATCGGGGTGCTATTCATCATCGTGCTGCCTTACTGGAACCTGGTGGGAGAGGGTCTCACACCCTAGATTACGGCGCAGACCCGTCTCTATTGAGGTCAATATGAGTGCGACCGATGGCAACGCCGTTCCACCCCTTGGACACCGCAACCCAACGCCCGACGTCACAGCTCCTGACGGGTCGGAGATACGCCTGCTGGTCGACACGAGCCAAGGCGCGACAAAAAGTAGCTTGGTAGAGGTCACCCTCGCCCCCGGGGAAGTCACCCGCCCCGTAAAACACCGCACGGTCGAAGAAATCTGGTACGTGCTGGAAGGGAGGGGGCAAGTCTGGCGCTGCCCACCCGACGCCGCGCCGGAATCCGTGGCCGCCGTGTCCGTCTCTCCAGGAGATGCTCTGGCAATCCCCACCGGATGGAGCTTTCAGTTCAGCGCCGACGCAGACAACCGTTTGCGGTTTCTCTGCCACACCACCCCGCCCTGGCCTGGTGAGGACGAAGCTGTGTCGGTGGAGCATGGCGGCTTGGGAGATGCGACGGTTTAAAAAATATTCTGGGAAGTCATTCCTTCACGAAGGTGAGGTCATTCCTTGATCCTCCAGGTCTGATTAGATAATTGATTGAAATTGTTGATGATTGCTGCAGATCTGAAAGGGAAGTGGCAATCATCCGAACCTGAACTTGCAGCCATTTTGATGGAGACAAAGCCTTTACTGGCCAGTCACGTTGACATAGGGTTTCGAAAAATCCTGTTGAAGAAGAAACGTCAGGGGTCAAGAAATTTACGCAAATTCGATTGGAAACCAAGCCGACTAACGGTACAGTCCACCCTTTCGGATAGTCGAAAGCAAATAGGTCGACAGCTTTGTCTTCGCCAGCTGCTAGTATCTGAATGTCGCTCGTAGTGCCTCTCCACCTAATTGCGAAAGGTCGGTGAAGATTACCGACTGGTTCGCTTGATCCGGTTATTATTGCGCGTCCAGTAACAATCACTGGCGAATCCCCAGTGTTGTGTACGAATAAGCTTCCATCGGTACTTAACCGGTTTTGCAATACGATTGGCTCTACCTGAATTTCGAAATCTGATGGGGATCGGCCTTCCCTATCAGGTTCAATCAAGAATTGAGCTATCGAAAGCAACAATCGAGACGTTTCAGAATTGGGAGAGAAAGTCGCGTTAGACCCAATATTGGTAACCGCGTAGTTTTCCTTCCATTGAGTTGTCAACGTGAAGATGAATATCGTTCCTATTCACCAAGCCAAAGACAAATCCCCCAACCCCACTCTGGTAATGTTTTCCCTGGACCCCCTAATTTTTCGGTTAGACGTCATTGACGCAGTTTAATTACATCGGGGAATGGGCGCAATGCGTACCTCGTCAGTCACGAAAACTTGACAACAAAATTTTTGGAGTCCTATACTCAAAATTACACAAGCGAATACGTACAAAGGCTGTGAAGGGGAGTAGTAGTCTTCCAGCGGAGCAAAGCGAGCCGGGTTTGGTGTGAGCCGGTACTCTGAGCAGAAGAACGAATGGACCCTGGAGCCGCAGGCCGATTGAAACCCCGATTGATTCGGGATGGAGCTAGGCTGTGACGGTTGGGCACCGTTAAAGGTCCACGGCACGAGGGCAACTGTAGACCAGATCCTCCCAGCCGATTGAGAAGCCGGAATAACCCCGTCTACACCTTGGGGAGCCGTCGGCGAAATAGGGTGGCAACACGATTAGACTCGTCCCTTGTTGGGAACGGGTCTTTTTTTATGGGAAAAATCGTGGCAATCAAAACAATAGCCGGGTCGGGAGTGAATGACATGGGTAATTGGCGACGCTGCATCTAGGAAAATCTTTAACCAAAATTTAGATCTCCCGGCAGACCGGGAACTGGAGCAGCGAAATGTACACACCGACACTGGAACAAGTTAAAAACATGACCGACCAGGGCAACCTGGTTCCGGTATTCCGTTCGATAAACGCAGACCTGGAAACGCCGGTTTCCGCTTACCTGAAAGTGGCCCAGGGACCCTATTCCTTCCTGCTTGAGAGCGTGGAAGGCGGGGAGCGCATCAGCCGCTATAGCTTCATCGGCACCGACCCCTACAAGGTGGTCAAGACCGGCGCCAAGGAAGAACTGGGCGAGGTCGACCCGCTGAACTCCATCCAAGAAGAGATGGACCAGTTTCAACTGGTGCCCGTGGAAGGCCTGCCCGGCTTCCACGGCGGCGCGGTGGGCTACCTGGCCTACGACACCATCCGTTACTTTGAGCCGAGGGTGCCGGAGATGCCCGAGGATCCGGTGGGGGTGCCGGAATCGGTGTTCATGTTTAGTGACACCCTGCTTGTGTTCGACCATATCAGGCACGACATCAAGGTGGTCAGCCACGTGAAGCTGGACGGCGATATCGTGACTGAATACCGGGAAGCCACCGCCAAGATAGACGAGATGGTGCGGCGGTTGGCCCAATCCCTGGTATTGCCGCCGGAGCTTCAGACCGAGGGAGTAGCCAAGCTGGTTTCGGGGAATATCGAGTCCAATTTCACGCCGGAAAATTACGGCAAGATCATCGACAAGTGCGTGGAATACGTCTATTCCGGAGACGTGATCCAGGTGGTCAACTCCCAGCGGTTCTCCCGGCGCACGGAAGCCCATCCCTTCCAGATCTACCGGTCGCTCCGCAGCATCAACCCCTCTCCGTACATGTACTACCTGAACCTGGACGACTTCCAGATCGTGGGCGCGGCCATCGAGACGGTGGTCACGGTGCACGGTGGAAGAGCGGCCACCCACCCCATCGCCGGCACCAGACCCCGGGGCACCACCCCGGGTGAGGACGATGCCAACGAAGCCGAGTTGAAGGGCAGCGAAAAACAGCGGGCCGAGCACATCATGCTGGTGGACCTGGGTCGCAACGACATCGGCCGAGTCAGCAAACCTGGCACGGTTGAAGTGAC
>PCAH01000186.1 GCA_002730485.1 Dehalococcoidia bacterium
CTTTGGCAGCCAGACCGATAATAACCTAGAAGAACCGACCGACGTACCAACGCGGACACCCCGTCCATTACCAACGGCGACAGCAGTACCAACTCCGACCGTTATCCCGACACCGACACCGACACCATCACCCACGTTGGTGCCGACTCCGGTTCCCACAATAGACATAGCGAAATCGCCGTTGCCTGAAGTTGTTAATGATAATCCGCCTCACGTATTTGTTGGCACTGTGACGATTGACGGCCAATTTGCTCCCGATGGAACAGAAGTTAGTGCATGGATGTTGCAATATTCGGAACCCGTAGGGTCTTCTGTAGTCCCAGCGATGGCTGGTCAGCCAGGGTCCTACCGTTTACTGATCCCTCAATATGGCAAGAACTTTAATGGGACTGTAGTAAGGATCAAAGTAGATGGAAATTTCGTTACTAATGCTGTTTGGCAATCGGGAGAAGGTGAAATTTTGGACTTGGTACCCTAAGCTTTCTTTACATATCTGGCAAGAGTTGTGAGAGCACATCCATCGTTGTTGCAATGCTGGCGTGACTTAGGCGTTCTGATACCACTTTCGAGCTAATACCTTTCTCATAAGAATCGGTGTACATGCATGTTGTAGACTGTGGATGGGGAGTTTAGGTAGTCCGCCTGTGTTTACTATTTTCTTGAACTTTCTGTTCATCTAATTAGGGTCTACATGCTGCCCGCAGACCTGCCTCCGTCCACCATGTAGACGCCGCCGGTGCAGTAACTGCTCTCGTTACTTGAAAGAAACAGCATCATCTTGGCCACTTCTTCAGGGTCTCCGTAGCGCTGTAGTGGGATGCGTGCCGAATAGGACTGCTTGGTCTTTTCAACCGTCACTTCAGAGTCGTCTGCTGCTGCTACTCTCATCTCCTCTAGCGACCGCATCATCCGCGTCTCGATGGGGGCTGGATTGACAGTGTTTACGCGGATGCCCATAGGAGCGCATTCTAGGGCCGCTGTGCGCATCAAGCCTATAACGGCATGCTTGCTGGTAGTGTAGGCCGACATGCCCGCGGTCCCGCCGATTCCAGCGGTCGATGAGGTAATTACAATGCTGCCCCCGCCCCGCTCGCGCATCACTGGAATGATGTATTTCAGTCCCAGCCAAACTCCGACCACGTTGACTGCCATGACTTGCTCGAACATAGCCAACGGATAGTCTGCGATGGACGAAACGACGCCTTCTATACCGGCATTTGCCAATAATATATCGATACCGCCCCAACGTTGGACCGCTTCATTTACGTAGCCTTGGACCTGTTCTGACTTGGTAACGTCGGCTACGACGTAGCTCGCAACGTCTTCGCCCAAGGAGCGCACTACGGACTGCAGCGCCGTCTCTTCACGGTCAACCAGTACCACCCGTGCGCCTTCAGCTGTAAATTGCTTTGCTGCTGCCTGGCCGATACCCCCGGCGCCTCCTGTAATAACCGCAATCTTCTCAGTTAATTGAGCCATACTACACCTCTTATCGTGGATATTAGAGTGCTGTTCTAATACCTAGGAGAAGTCATTATGCCAGAAAAGCAATGGACCTTACGGTAGCTGGCAAGTCCTTCAGTCGGATTAGCTGGTGGCATTTTTCTAGGCTTCGGTGGCGATCCACATCCTGAGAGGCACATACCTCCGTGGGTCTATCGTAACCAGATTAAAGTGGGCCACGGTCATTCGTATCAGCACTGGCTACATGTGAAGACCTTTTTCTTGTCCTGGGGCTTCTCGGCCTAACAAAATACCAACTCGGCCGGTTATTGGAATGCCGCTACGATTTTTACCTTTATCGTTGGGTTTTGGGAGCAGCGGGCCCTAGTCCGTTTTACTTACAGCGGCTGTAAAGCCTGGTACTGCTGAAGCAAGGCAAATTGCTTGTTGGTATGATCAGGACGATTAATTGGGAGAACAGCTTGATCACTTGGAAAAACGGCGCACGAACCCGTGTATATCATTACCTACCGGGCGATCAAAACGGTATTTTCGTTATAATTTCAGCGTCTGCGCAAGGGTCATGTCCTTCAGGATGAGTATCCTTGAGTATCCGATTGAATTCATCACTTGTCACATGGCAGAGAAGATAAAGACCTGCTTCTTCGAGGAACTTCATTACATCGTGGTGTATATCTTTACCGTCTGGATTCTTGGCCAAGTCAAAAACCCCTTGTCTCCCATAATAGTTATCTCTAGGCGTGGGTCCATCAGTGTAAGTTGTATCTTTAATTGACCGTCGTGAAAGGTCCTTCACCAGCTCGTCCCATTCAGTCTGAGTTACGGTTGCGATGTCGTACATGATGGCATTGCGAATTGGAAACATTACGGCCATCACCCTGTGATAAGCCTTCTCATCACGAGTCATTTCATCCTGAGACGACTCTATAAGATCGTCCCCCTTAGAGGCGGGTTTCCCTGAGGCTACTAGTATTTCGCCCGAAGAGTTAGCGGCCGCTGATTCGTTCATAGAAAAGAGGAAATTCCCATCACGATCGAAAACTTCATCGGTACCCTGTTTTAACCTAGTGTCGTGAGGTATTCCGGTAAAAATACAATGACCACTGGGAACGATTACACAGGCATACCTATCTTCACCCCTACCTCCATTACCGGGACCTTTAGGAGATAGTCCACCTGGGGCTGGCATTTCTTTGTTAGGACCTTTATTCCGTGGCCCACCTTGCGTCTGCCTTTCTTCATCATGGCCTTTAGGAGGTCTCCCTAAAGCCTGGTTTAACTGTGCCTCGCTAACCCCTAACTTCTGGGCTGCGGATTTGGTGTCCGGTGGCGGTGGCCCAAGGGCCTCGCGCAATATTTCAACGCTGACTCCGAGCTGTCTTGCTGCGGATTCCATCCCACCAGGGTTTTCGTGCTCGACCTCGGTTTCACCCACACTACCATCGGAGCTAGTGTCACACGCCATCAGCCCTAGTAAAGCAATAGCTATTAATAATCCCATAATAGATTGTTTCATTGATTGGTTATCCTAAGTAAGCAGGTCCTATTATATATAAAGGATGGATCTTCAACCCCACACAACAAGCACTAGCACCGGAATGGCCACTATTACCACTGGCATCCGGTGGCTCCAGAGAAAGCGGTGCCAACCCAATTAGTAGGCAATGCCGACTAACACCGCCAAAAAGGCCATTATCCCTACTGCGAATGCCCAGCGGTAGGGATAAAGACCGGCAAAAGTACGTTCAAGATCTCCGAAGAAAGACATCAGTCAGCCCTGGCTGTTAGCGTCCCTTGAATTTGGGTGCCCGTTTCTCCAAGAACGCTATACGAGCCTCATCGGCGTCTTCAGAGCCGCTGAGGATACCTCCGGCGTTGGAAGTGAGGACCATGGTATTCTCAAGGGTGGTGTCCATCGCCGTGCGCATGATCCGCTTGCTGATCCAATGCACCATGGGCGGAACTCGCATGATACGGTCGCACAGGTCTCGGGTGGTCTGCTCCAGTTCGCTGGAATCCACCAAATAATTCAGCAATCCCCACTGGTAGGCCCGCTCAGCGTCCAACCGTCCGGTGTAGGCAAACTCAAGGGCTCGGCCAAGCCCGGCCATCTTGGGCAAGTAATAGCTGCCGCCGTTCTCGAATATCTGGCCCAGTTGGTGGTAGCCGACAAACTGGGTGGCCTCGCAGCCAACTCGAATATCGCAGTGGAGGGCCATGTCCATGCCGGAGCCAACAGCGGCGCCATTGATCATGGCGATGGTGGGTTTGCGAATCAGTGAGATGTCCCTGTGAAGTTGGGTGAAACCGTGGAAGAAGTGTTGTCTGACGAAGTCCGGGCTTTCAGTGTGGTCCCGGTTGCCGACAAAGTTCTCGCCCAAAACATCAGCGTCGTTGTCTCGCTTCATATCGGCCCCGGAGCAGAAACCCTGACCCTCCCCGGTTAGGACTATGACGCTGACATTCGGGTCGTCGTCAGCCGCTCGCATGTATTCACCGACCTTGGCTACGGTACTCCGTTCTTGGGAGTTGCCCATAAGGGCGTTACGACGCTCCGGCCGGTTGAAGGTGATCCAGCAGATGCCGGAGTCTTCTATTTCATACTTCAGGTATTCAACGAGTTTGGGTCCCATGTTTGTTTCTCCTAGAGTTTATTGATTGGTGTTTCGGTTCTTGACGCCGTTCTTACGGCTGGAATCCCAGCAGGTGCATGCCGGAGTCTATCTTGATCATCTCGCCGGTGGTGTAGGCGGCGTCTTCCAGCAGCCAGACGACGGTTCGGGCGACGGAGTCGGGGGTGGCTACTTCTCCCAGCGGCACCTGAGCGTTGAATTTTTCGAACAGGGTCTTGGTCGCATCTTCCCCGATTCCGTTGGCCCACCATCGCGAGGGAAAGGCGCTGGGCATGACCGCGTTGACCTTGATCTCTGGGGCCAACGAGCGGGCCAATCCCAGCGTCATGGTGTTCAGAGCGCCTTTGGATGCGGCGTAGGCGATGGAACTGCCGGCGCCGGTCTGAGCAGATATGGAGGAAATGTTGACTATGGAGCCATGTCCTTGTTCTTTCATGTGGGGCGCAACCGCTCTGACCATCTGATAAGGACCCACAACATTCACTGAGAACACGTCCATGAATTGCTGGCCGTCCAGCGCTTCCAGGTCTTTGGAGTTGGCGAAGACCGACATGGCGGCGTTGTTGACCAGACCGTCGATGCGGCCCCATTTCTCCAAGGCCTGGTTGGCCATGCGGCGGCAATCTTCGTCCACCGAAACGTCCGCCTGGCAGACTATGGACTCAACGCCCAGGTAATCGCAGACGGACTCTGTCTCGTGGGCTTCTTTCTCGCTCTTGGTGTAGTTGATGACTACTCGCGCGCCCTTGGCGGCCACCTGTTTCACGATGGCTGAGCCCAAGCCGGTGGCAGAGCCGGTGACGATTATTACGGAGTCTCTGAGGTTCATGGGGTCTCCTTGGGGGTGAAGCTATCAGCGATTAGCTAACAGCTTTCGGCTATTTGGGTTGGTTGTACTTCTTTGATGGATGTTCCTTCAGCAGGCAGATCACCCCCATCCTAGCCTTCCCGCTGGAGGTGGAAGTGATTATTGAGCTGACGGCTGACCGCTGATGGCTGTTAGTTCAGAGCCCCAACAGGGCTTCTGCGTTGCCGTGATTGATCAGCTCTCGTTCGGCGTCGGTGCAGGCTAGGCCTTCGACCATGACGTTGTATTCGTCGAAGTGGGAGAAGGGATGGTCGGTGCCGTAGAGCAGTTTCTCGGCGCCGAACATCTTGTAGCAGTATTCCAGCGCGGCCGGACTGTGGGCCACGGTATCGACGTAGATCTTGTCGAAGGAAACCTGGGAGGTATCGGACAGGTCTGCCCAGTCGTCTGGCGAGGTCCAGGCGTCAATCATGCGGCCCACGCGGCCTCTGATGAAGGGCACGAACCCGCCGGTGTGGGGAACGATAAGTTTTAGATCTGGGTACTCTTCGAACACCCCGCTCATCACCATCCGCACGGTGGCCAGGGTGGTGTCGAACATGAAAGCCATGCCGGGAACTAGGGGCCGGTGGTCGATGCCGTTCATGTTGATGGGCGCGGTAGGGTGCATGTCCATGGCCACGTCCAGGCTTTCGATGTGCTTGTAGACGGGCCAGAACTCCTTGCTGTCGAGGGTTTTTTGGTTAATGTTGGAGAAGATATACACGCCCTTGAAGCCAAGCTGGTTGATGCAGCGGTCAATCTCGGCGATGGTGCGGTCGGCGCTACCCCAGCCGAGGGTTGCCCAGGCCTGGAACTTGCCCGGGTGGGCTTCTATCACCTGAGCCAGGTGGTCGTTGATGCGCGAGGCCCAGTCGTCGGCTTCCTGTCCGCCCAATAACTCAGGGCCGGGCATGCCGTGGCTGAGGACGGACATGCCAATGCCAAGATCTTCCATGTCTCTAAGTTTCTGGTCGACGTCGGTATGGACGACGGGCGAAGCGTGCTCGTAGCCGCCGGTGCAGCTGGTGAAATAGGTGCCGCCCCGCAGCACGCCCTTGGGCAGGGAACTGCGTCCGGCCAGATACTCTAGGTAGGGCAGGTAGTTCAGGTGGCTGTGGACGTCGATGCGCACTATGGGGGCTCCTTTGGAGCGGCGGTCAGCTTTCGGCTAGCAGCAGTCAGCGGACGACGCTGGGTGGATTTCAGGGACAGTTTAACCTGAGGAGCGTGGAGCCTCAATGGGTGGCCGTATCGGTCGCTGCTGGCGCCAGCGGCTTTGATCGATCGTGTTGTAACTTCTCCAGCCCGCCGGTATCGTGGCTGGCAAGATTATTCCAATAACGAAGTCGGCTGAGGAAAGGATTTGAATCTTAGGCTTTGTGTCATAGGCTGTGGCGGATTCGCTCGTACTTTTGCCGAGTCTTTGGCGGGAGCTCGGGACAGCATCGACTTGTATTTCGCTAGCCGCGATCACAGCCGAGCTAAAGCTTACTTAGATGAGTTTGGCGGGCTAAGGGCTTTCGGTTCATATGAGGACGCCGCCGCTGATCCCGAGATTGACGCGCTCTACATCTGCACACCCCATGACCTCCATCTTGCTGGCCGCTGCAGGTAAGAAGCATATCCTGCTGGAAAAGCCGATAGCCCGCACTATGGAGGAAGCAAGGTCGATAATCTCAGCCGCTGAAGGCGCTGGGGTGAAATTGATGGTGGCCGAGAATTATCGGTTCCTGGCCCCGGTCATAGAGGCCAAGAAGATTATCGAATCCGGCGCACTTGGGCGAGTGCGGCTGATTCAATTGCAGGAGGAATACCCGTTTTACCCGAATTCTTGGCGGAACGACCGAGAACGAAACGGCGGCGGGGTGCTGATCGACGGCGGCATCCAAAAGGCAAGCGTTCTGGCCTATCTCGCAGGCCGACCCGATCAGGTGTACGCCGTTCAAGTTCCGTCCGGCAATCCTGACTTTGACGTCGAGAACGGCATGGTTATCACCACCCGGCCATCCGAAGGTGCGGTTGGCGTCATCAACCACACCTGGAGCATAGGCAAGCCGACGGAACGCCCTTGGGTTAGCGTAACCGGCACAGTGGCAAACCTGTACTTCGAGATGGGCCGCACCTGGCTAAAGATCGATTACGGAGACTCTCAGGAGACCCGGAATTTTGATGACGACCATCGGGGAATCGTGGCCATGGTATCGGAGTTTGGCCGCTGCATAGCAGAAGGGTCTGAGCCAGCCATGACCGAAGAGGAAGGGCTCCAGGACCTGGCGTTAGTGTTGAAGGCGTATGAGCCGGCGGAGAGTGGTTTGCCGGTGAGGTTGGACTAGGGTTCGGAATTGTTTGTTGGCTGGCAAAATCCCCCTCGGTCCCCTTTATAAAAGGGGGTTGGGGAGATTTTCGCTACTTACAGGCCCAGCAGCCTCTCGGCGTTGCCGTGGTAGATGAGTTCTCGCTCGGCGTCGGTGCATTCCAGTCCGTCCATCATTTCCCGGTACACCTCCCAGTGCATGAATGGGTGGTCGGTGCCGAACATGATCCGCTCGGGGCCAAACATCTCGTAGCAGTACTTCATGGTATCCGGACTGTGGGCCACGGTGTCCACGTAGATCCGGTCTACGGATTCGGCTGCCGGACGGGATAGTTTTGGCTGGCCTTCGGGCGGGGTGTAGGAGTCTAGGATTCGCTCGACTCGTCCTCTCAAGTAAGGCACCCAACCGCCGGTGTGGGGAACGATCAGAGTGAAGCCGGGCTCCTCTTCGAAGATTCCGCTCATGACCAAGCGCATGGTGGCTAATGTGGAGTCGAACATCAGCGACATACCGCGCACCAGGGGCTGCAGGTCCATACCGTTCAGGTTCATGGGTGCGGTGGGGTGCAGGTTTAGCGGCACGCCCAGCTTGGCGATGTGCCGGTAGACAGGCATGAACTCGGGAGAGTCCAGAACTTTCTGGTTGATGTTGGAGAATAGCTGGACTCCCTTGTAGCCCAGTTCGTTGATACAGCGGTCAATCTCGGCTATGGAACGCTCCGGACTGCCAAAGCCGATGTTGGCCCAACCGATGAATTTGCCAGGGTACCGCTGGATGATTCCCGCTTGGAAATCGTTCATGCGCGCGGCCCAATCGTCGGCCTCTACCCCGCCCAGCATCTCCGGGCCGGGGATGCCGTGGTTGATCACGGCTACGTCGGCGCCCATCTCCTCCATGTCCCTGAGCTTCTGCTCAACGTCGGCGTGGACCGCAGATGATGTTTGGGCATAGCCGCCGTTGCAGCTTATGAAGTAGGCCCCACCGCGCAGGACGGCCTTGGGTAAATTGCCACGGCCAGTCAGGTATTCCAGGTACTCAGGCATGACCAGGTGGCTATGGATGTCGATCAGCAAAAAGGGCTCCTTTGGGTGATTTGTCAGCTATCAGCTTTTGGAGTTGGATGCGAAGCTACGGAACAGGATACTGCATCCAGGGTGCGAAATCCCCCTCGGCCCTCTTTATAAAAGGGGGAGGATAAAGCCCGGGGGGTTGGGTGGATTTTCACCAGCCAGCCGTTCGCCAAGCTCTAAGTTGATAACCTTCGGCTTGAATTATGATTATTCAATACTGGATTATTGAAATAATGCGGGAACCCATTTATCATAGATTGCATCGTATATACATCTGGACTCGCATTTTAAAGGTGCGATCCGGACTGTCGCCCATCTTTGCCAAAGTGTGACCCCGGCTATTGATCGATAGAAACGCCTTTCGCAGCCTGAACTTGCTGGCCTCTTTCCGCGAGTTGGCTTCCACCGATATGCGCAAGCGAGTCATGCTGTCACTGGCCATGACCCAATTGCTGGTGCAGCTTTCGACCATCCCGATGGCCCTTGCGGTGCCGTCCATGGCCGAGGACTTCAACGTCGATGTCTCCCAGGCCGCCTGGACGGTGATCGCCAGGCTGTTGGTGCTGGGCAGCTCGGTCTTCTTCTTCGCGCGGTTCGGCTCCAAGATTGGCCACGTTAGGTTGTACTTCGTCGGCGTCATTGTCATGACGATAGCCTCGGCCCTGGCAGTTACATCAGCCGATATCTATCAGGCTGTAATCTGGAGTGGATTCGTCGGCCTCGGCGCGTCTATGATCTCCTCCAACTCCAACCCCATCTTGGCTTTGGTGTTTGATGACACAGAACGAGGCCGGGCCTATTCCGTTCCCATAATCGCTGCCCGGATCGGAACGCTGCTCGGAATGGCAGTCTTTGGCGTGTTCCTCCAGTTCTTCAGCTGGCGGTTGGTTTTCCTAACCTCGGTTCCGGTGGGCATGTACGCCCTGTGGATGGCCCGTCCGCTGCTGAAGTACGAGCTCCTCCAGGCCAGCGAGGCCGCCAAGAAAATGGTGGTTGGGGCTCCCAGCGCATTGCTGATGATGGCTACGCTGGCGGTGTTCATCATGTCCGGGATGCACATCCACGAAGGAGATGAGAGCTTCGTAAGCGCTGAAGCTCTGGAATACCATCTGCCGGCGCACGGTTTGTTCCTCGTGATGGCGGCTATCTTCGTGATTGTGCAACTGAGGTCGAAGCAGCCGTTCTTGAACTTCGGCAACTTCAGAAAGACCCAGTTCTCGATGGCGCTGTTCAGCGACCACACTTTCCATATGTCCATGATGGCCGTGGTTACGCTGGCGCCCATCCTGGTGGAAAACGGTTTGGGTTACGACCCGATCGTCGCCTCGTGGGTGCTGATCCCCGGGCAGGGCTTGGGCATCTTCCTGCCGCTGATCGCAGGCTACTACTTTGATAAATCAAAGCCGCGTTGGATACGGCCAGGCGGGTTGTTGGCCATCGCTTCCGGGTTCGCCATGCTGGCGATGTTCTCGGGCCAGGTGCCCATCTGGGTACTGCCCATCCTGCTTATCCCGGCGTTCATCGGGACGCATACCTTCAACGCGCCCAGCAACGCTATGATCATGAACAGTCTCCCTGAGGACCGGAGTTTCGCTTCGGGAGTGATGGAGACCAGCCGTCAGATGGGTCACACCATCGGCGTGACGATCTCGGCGACGATGCTGGGGTTGGCCTTGCCGGCGGGCATCAGCTTCTTGACCGACGGCCAGGCCGAGCCGTTCTACAGGACTGGGTTCCAGTACGCTGCGACGGCGGTGATCTTCATCATCATGGCTGGAGCGCTGGTGGCGGCATTCCAAGAGGGCATCATCCGCAGACCGTTTGGAAGAGCCAGAACAGAGGTGGCAGCCCCTTCTCCGGCTGACGACTAGGTCCGGCGGGGCCGGAAGCTGCCAGCTATCAGCTTTCAGCGATCAGCTTTTTCGGGTGTCAGAATCCTGTAACCACGCTGGGATTGACTGGCTGGGTGCGGCGGAAATCCCCGCATTCATCGAAGGGAAAAGACCCGTGGCTGGAAGCTGATGGCTGATGGTTGCTGTTTTCGATCAGCAGCGTCGGTATTCCGCCGAAGGTATCCGGGTGCAGGCTCAGCCTGCTAGTCGTCTGCGGGGGCTGGGGCTGGAGCTTGTTCTCTGGCGTCTTGGGGGAGGTCGTCTTCCCATTCGGGAATCAGCTCATTCTTGGTAGATTCCATGGTGATGATTGCGACCATGCCGCCCAGGCTGGCGGCCAGTGAGATTACCCAGGCCAGGCTGTAGGAACCGAAGGTGTCGTAGATCACGCTGCCGACCAGTCCGCCCAGGGCCATGCCCAGTCCCGCACCCATGCTCTGGATGCCGAAGACGGTCCGCACCGGGCCCATGCCGAAGTACTGGCGGTTGACCACCAGGAAGGCCGACATCTCGCCGCCGAAGCCGATGCCGAAGATCACTGCGAAGATGTAGAACTGCCAAGCTTCAGTCGTCCAGAAGAGCATGACCACGGCCGCGCCCTGGATGAAATAGAAGAAGGCCATCACACCCTTGGCGCCCAGACGGTCGGCCAGGATCGGCACCATCAGTCGGCTGGCGATGCTGCTGAAGGAGTAGATGCTGATGATGAAGGTGGCGGCCTCCAGCGACACGCCCTTGGTGGTGGCGTAGAAGACGCCGTGGACGATGACGATGGCGTGGCCGACGCAGCCCAGGTGGTGGACCAGGGGCAGGAACCAGAAGGCCCGGGTGCGCTTGGCGTGCTTCATGAAAATCTGGCTTCTGACCTTGGCCACAGCGCCCGAGAAGGGGTTCACCGGTGATTTGTCGCCCTCTTCGGCTCCGTAGGGGGCCATGCCGCGATCGGCAGGGTCGGCGTGGAAGAAGAACAGCAGCGCGAACACTGTTGCCCCGCCGCCAAGGCCGATGGCCAAGAAGGCGGTCTGCCAGTCGGTCTGGGTGAGCAGTATGGCCAGTCCGGGGGCCAGCACCGACGCGCCCATGCCGCCGGCCGATTGCTGGATGCCAACAGCCACGCCCAGTTTGGTCTTGAACCAGGCGGCAACAGTTGTGGGTATGTTGACCCTAAACAGGGCCTGTGCGATGCCCAGGACGATGCTGTAGTAGAGGAATAGCTGCCAGATCTCCGTGATGGTACTGAGCAGCAGCAGCCCGCCCATGAAGAAGCCGCCGCCGAGCATCATTACCCTTCTAGCGCCGAATCGGTCGCCCATGATTCCGGCGTAAGGCGACAGCAGCGCTCCGATGACGCTGCGCAGGGAGTAGGCAAGGACGATGGCGGTCAACGACCACCCAAAGTTGTCGCGCATGACCACGATGAGGATAGCAAAGGCCTGGCTGACGAAGTTGGTGGTCAACTGCAGCGTGGTCCCCATGGCCACGATGTACCAGGCATAGTGGGCATGGACGACGTTGTGGACTACTTTGGAAGGAAGGTTCTGCTCAGCCAAGAGTGCTCCCTCGACTGGAGGTTGTCATAACGTAGGTCAAATGGTGCCTTTGTAGCTGGGGGATAATGATACAAGAGCGAGGTTAGTTTAGCACGGGGGGGGTGGGAAGTGGGGAAATACAATTGGCGACAGGAGTGACTATTCGGCCAAGTTCTTGTTCTCCGAGGTTGTTTTTATTTGCCTGCCAGATTTAGGTTCTTAGCAGTAAGTTGCGTCGAGTCGACAGGCCGCGTCATAGTCGGCGTTCATCTGGGTATACATCCCTAAGTAATACCAGGCACTAGCGTGATTTCCATAATGGACGGCGAAAGTACCTCCTGGAATTTGCACGGCCTGAGTGTAGTCGTCAACCGCTTCTCGATAATACCCAAATTCGTGATAGGCGTTTCCCCGATTGTTAAAATATGCCGAGTCAAGAGTCGGCGATAAATTGATTGCCGAAGAGTATTCAGAGATGGCCAATAAATACTGACCGGTATCGTAGTAAAACTCGGCCTGCAGATAGTGATCATAGGAGGAAATGCTGGGAGTCGCAGTCGGCCACGGTGTAGACGTTGGCTGTGGAGTCGCCGTTGGAAATGGAGTGGGTCGTCGTGAAGGAGAACCGATAACCGTTCTTCAATTGCTGAATTTGGTTCGCAATATCAAATCCAGGTACGAGGAATCCGATATCATCGGCTTCTACAAAATTGGAAGTGGGAATTCCGATGAACCTTTCCTCTCTATCAAACGCAGCTCCGCCACTGTTCCCTGGGTTTATCGGGGCGTCAGTCTGAATAACGGTCTGACCAGAAAGTGGTCTGATTGCTGAGATGGATCCCCGAGTTAACGTGCTTCCACCTAGCAATCCGACCAGATCTACTCGCGGGTATCCAATCGTAGTGATTTCCTCTCCCAATGCCGGTCGTCGACTTGAGAGCGTAACGAAAGTCAATCGGCGCGATCCCACGTTGATTTTGACAATAGCTATATCTTTTAGCTGATCAAATCCGACAACAA
>PCAH01000187.1 GCA_002730485.1 Dehalococcoidia bacterium
ACCGACTCCCTCTCTCAGAAAGTCTCCTATGTATTCCGGAATCAGTTCTACAACAAGCTCCAGCATCTGAGTTTCGCCTACCACGATAAAGAACACACCGGCGACCTCATGTCCAAGGCCACTGCCGACGTTGAAGCGGTGCGCCGTTTCGTCAACATGGGGTTGGTCCGCGCGCTGGAGGTCCTCGTCCGCCTGATTGCCCTGCTCCTGATTCTGAACTTGATGAACTGGGAGCTCACCCTCTTAAGCCTGATCTTTGTACCGTTCATCGTAATCAGGTCATCCATGGTCATGGGACGACTGCGGCGCATGTGGCTGCAGGTTCAAGAGCGGATGGGTGAAGCCGTCACCATCCTCCAAGAGAACCTGGTTGGCATCCACGTGGTGAAGGCATTTGCCTCCGAGGAATACGAGAAGGACAAGTTCGCCAAGAAAGCCACAGAACTCAGGGAAGAATATTTCCGGTCGGAGCGGTTACAGGGCACCAACAGCGCCTGGATGACATTGTTCTTCACCGCCGGCCTTGGCATCATCCTCTGGTACGGCGGCTGGGAGGTCATCCGGGGAGACATGACTGCCGGTGAGCTGACCAAATTCATCCTTTATCTGAACCAGTTGACCTTCCCCATCCGGATGTCTTCGTTCATCATCAACGCATTCTCCAGGGCCATATCCTCTGGTGGACGGCTCTTTGAGGTGCTGGACGCTGATTCCCCGGTGTTGGAGAAGCCCAGCGCCATGGTCTTGGAAAAGGCCACGGGGAACGTCGAGTTCAACGACGTCTCATTCTCCTATGCGAACCGGGTACCGGCATTGCAACACGTCAGCATGTCGGCCAAGCCAGACCAGATAACCGCAATATTGGGCGCGCCCGGCAGCGGCAAGAGCACCATCGTCAACCTACTGCCAAGATTCTATGACGTTGGCGAGGGCAGCATCACCATCGACGGGCACGATATCCGTGACCTGACACTGAACTCACTCCGTATCAATGTGGGTATCGTCCAGCAGGACGTATTTCTGTTCAGCGCAACCATCCATGACAACATCGCCTACGGGAAGAAGGACGCCACCAGGGAGGAGGTCATCCAAGCGGCCAAGGTGGCCCAACTTCATGACCATATCGATTCACTGGAAGATGGCTATGACACCTGGGTGGGAGAACGCGGTTCAACTCTGTCTGGCGGACAACGTCAACGGCTGTCCATTGCCCGAAGCATCCTAACCGACCCGCCGGTATTGATCCTGGACGACTCCACATCCAGCGTGGACGTTCAGACCGAGCGAATGATCCATCAGGCGATGATCAACGTGATGAAGAACCGGACAACGTTCGTCATCGCCCACAGACTCAGCACCGTCCGGGAAGCTGACCTGATCATCGTCTTGAAAGACGGCCAGATCGTGGAGCAGGGCACCCATGAAGGCCTGCTGGCCCAGAACGGCATATACCGAGAGATTTACGACCTGCAACTACAACCCCAAGAGGAGATGTTGCTGGACGCGCCCATAATCAACCCCGTTGATGAAGTAACTGCAAATGAGACACTCGGCGGCGGAAGCCCCCGGCGTGCCACTGACCTGGGAGGAGACAACTGATGAGGGCTTCAGGACCAGGAGGCGGAGTCGGCGGAATGATGGGCGGCATGAAGGGGCTGGGCTCCAGCGGCATGCGCACCGCCAACGAAGATAACCTAAGCGACGACTCGATCGCCGGTTCAGCTTACGACCATAAGGTGGTCGTGCGGTTGATGACCTACATCTGGCCATACAAACGCGACGCCCTGATCGCCATCATCGCCGTGCTCATCTACACCCTTGGAAACGTGTTAGTTCCCTGGCTGATGATGGTAGGCATCATCTGGGCTGTCGAGCCAGGCGACGTTTCACGGTTACATATCATCGGATTGGTTTTCGCAGGTGTGACAATCCTCCATTTTGGGGCGAACTACGTCCAATTTGTGTTCATGCCCAAGGTGGGTCAGGGGATCTTATATTCCCTGCGTACCGGCATGTTCAACCACCTCCAGGAACTCTCACCTTCTTTCTTCCACCGCACGCCGGTGGGACGAATCATGTCTCGAAGCCAGAGCGATGTGCTCCAGCTCCAAGAGACCTTTGAATTGATGATTCAGAGCTTCTCTGACGCGCTGAGCCTGTTCGGAATTATCGCATTCATGGTCTGGATCGACTGGCGGTTGGCGTTGGTCAGTATGAGCATCTTGCCAATCCTGTTCTTTGTCTTGACCTACTGGCAGAGGTTTGCCAGGCACTCGTTCATGCGGATTCGCCGGGCCATCGCAATGGTGAACGGTGAATACAACCAGAACATCACTGGCATCAGGGTCGTAGAGAGCTTCAACCGGCAGGATGCCAACATGGAGCACTTCGACGAGCTAAATTCCGAGCACTTGAACGCCAACATGGAAGCCAGCCGGTATTCCGGAGCACTTCAGCCCTTCGTAGAGACCTTGATGGGTATCGGAATGGGATTCGGCGTGATCCTGGTCGGCGGAATCATGGTCAAGGGCGGGAACTTGGAATGGCCGGTGCTGGTCGCCTTCGCTCTATGGATTCAACGGTTTTTCGAGCCGGTGCGTCACCTGACCATGCAGTACAGCCAATTACAGCGGGCCATGGCCGCCGGAGTACGCATCTTTGAAGTGCTGGACCTGAAGCCAGAGGTGGTGGACAAGAAAGACGCCATCACCCTGCCAGAGATCAATGGCGAGATCAAGTTCGAAGATGTGAATTTCGAATATGTGAAAGGTGTCCCAGTTCTGAAAGAGGTTAGCCTGCACATCAAGCCCGGAGAGAACGTAGCCCTGGTGGGTTCCACCGGCGCTGGAAAGAGCACCTTGGTCACATTGATTCACCGGTTCGCCGATGTCACAAACGGCAGGATCACGGTAGACGGGCACGACATACGGGATGTCACTCGCCACTCACTGGCCAGCCAGATGAGCATGGTTTTGCAGGAGCCATACCTGTTCTCTGGAACGGTGGCCGATAATATCCGCTACAACAATGAAAGCCTTAGTGATGATGCAGTGGTGACCGCAGCGAAAACCGTGGGAGCCCATGACTTCATCATGTCCCTGGACCTTGGCTACAACTCAATCTTAGCCGAACGAGGCATCAACCTGAGTGTTGGCCAGCGCCAACTGCTCAGCTTTGCCCGGGCAGTGGCTGGCGACCCCAGAGTCATCATCTTAGATGAGGCCACAGCGAACATCGACACACACACCGAGGTTCTCATCCAGCAAGCCTTACAGGAAGTCTTGCGCGGCCGGACCTCTATCGTCATCGCCCACCGCCTATCCACCGTCCGCAATGCGGACAACATCGTGGTGCTGGACCAGGGCAGACTGGTTGAACAGGGCAATCATGACGAGCTGCTCGCCAAGAAGGGCGGCGTCTACGCCAGGCTCTACGCGGTTAACTACGGCCTCCCGGTGGAAGAGGTCGGGTCATCCGACCAGAGCGGCGAGTCCAACCTCACCCCAACTCCGGCAGACGACTAACTAAAAGATTCCGCATAAGAATAAAAAAGGCCCGCTTAACAGCGGGCCTTTTTTATTTGCGTACTAAACGGAGGTTACTCTTCTGGAGCCGGTGGCACTCCCTCGGTTAAGAAGCGCTCCATGGCCATCTTGAAGGTGTCGTAGGGCTGGGCTCCGGTAAAGAGCAGGTTGCCAACCAGGAAGGTCGGAATACCGCTGATACCATAGCCAAGAGCTTCTTGATACTGGGCCATTACGGTCTCGGCGTAGGTCTTCTCCTCCAGGCTCTTCACCATCTCATCGGCGTCCAAGCCAACTTCATGGGCCACCTTGTGGAGAATCTCCATCTCGCCAATGTCTTGTCGGTCCTCCCAGAACGCCTTGTAGGCGGCGTGGTGGAACTCCAAGAACTTGCCGTGTTGCTGGGCATACTCTGTGGCTTCCAGGGCATACAGGGTATTGGGCGTACGCTTGGACGGCTTCATGATCAGACCGGCATCCTTCGCCTGGCCGCGTAACGGCTCGGACAACTCGTCTTCGGTCTCACCGGGGCGCTGGGGTCGTTCTCGGCCCTCTTTGGGGGTGTCCGGGCGCAGCAGATAGGCCCGGCCTTGAACCGCTATCTCATACTCGTTGGCCAACTTGTCGACTCTCTCCAGGCCGACGTAGCACCAAGGTCAAATGTAGTCGTACCAAACCGCGATATTTACCGGCTCGTTGTCCTGTTTGGTGGTCTGAGTCTCTTCCGCCATCTGGGCCCTCCGCTATGAAATTGGCAATTGCCGACGCCGACTGGAGTTGATTAGGTACAGGGTACCATCTACCTGGTAAAAGCCACCACAGGGAACACCGCTCAGAAAGGGGATACCTAGGCCAGATCTTCCAGAACCTTGGTCAGCTCAGATAGGCTGGAGATGGTCAAACAGTCTTCAGACTCTGGGGTATGTCCGGTTCGGTCTATAAGTACCGCTTTCATACCAACTCCCTCTGCGCCCATAACGTCGGAACGGACCTGGTCACCAACGTGGAGGATCTCGTTGGGTGCGGCCCCAACCTTCTCTGCGGCGGCCATGAAGATTGGCGGATGAGGCTTTTCTATGCCAACTTCTTCCGACCCAACGGCAAAATCAAGATACGGGGCCAGACCAACCCGCTGGCAGAGTTCCCCCAGGTCCCGGCGCAGATTGGTGATTATCCCAACCTGATACCCGGATTCCCGCAATTGCTCCAGAGCAGGCACCGAATCGTGGAACGGGACGAAATCCTTTGGCACTGACATCGCCATCTTCCAGACACGTGTCGCCAGGTCCATCGATACCGGGATACCGGCCGTTTCCAATATCAATTGCTCGTAGCGGCCAAAGAACTCCAGGCGTTCTTCATCGCTACGTTTGGAGAGGGGCCGGTCTTCGTTTTCGCGGTTGAAGAGCACATCAGCTACAGCGTAACCGCGGGTGATATCGTCTTCCTGTACGGTTAGGCCAAGTTCGTGACAGGCTGCCTGTTGTATCTCTTCCAAGGGAGGCCAGAACCTGACCAGGGTGTTGTAAAAGTCAAAGGATACCGCTTTGATCATGAGCACGCCAATTGAACAGAATCTTGGGCCGCCGTGGGCCAGCAAGAGATGCTCAACCGGTCCCAAACGGCGGGTAATCGAGCCTATACGAAGTCAGGCTGGAGTCTGGGCATTCTAGCATAAGCCCAGTTTGATGGGAATCGAATCTGACCGTGGGAGATCGATACTGCAGGCATCATTCTATCTATTCTTATAGCTAGAATATTCGGGATATCAGGCACGGAAAACCGCCGTCGGCCTTGCGTGAGTCGAGCCCAGTGCGTATGCTTGGGTAACTTTCCGAGGGCGTAAATCAGGGGGAAATCGATGAAAGTCGCCGTTGGCGCGGACCATGCCGGTTTTGATCTCAAGGGCGAAATCGTCGCCTGGCTGAAGTCCCAAGGACATCAGGTCAGCGACGTTGGAGCCCACACGATGGACCCCGACGACGACTATCCAGATTTCGCTGTAGCAGTGGCTGATTCTGTTCTAGCCGGAGACACGGAAAGGGGTGTTGTGGTCTGCGGCAGCGGGGTCGGAGCCAGCATCACCGCCAACAAGGTAAAGGGCATCAGGGCTTGCCTATGCCACGATTCCTACACGGCCCGCCAGGGTGTGGAACACGACAACATGAATGTCATCTGCATCGGCGGCAGGGTCATCGGCATAGAGTTGACCAAGGTAGTCCTAGAAGCTTTCTTGGGTGCCAATTTCATCAAGGAAGAACGGTTCCAACGCCGCTTGGACAAACTGATCCAGGTAGAGCAGAACGGGCGAACCTAGCCCTGTGTCCGGCCCTTCTATAGCTGGGCCAAAAGAGCAAGCGCCTGACCTACTTCAGCGGGCGACTCCAGTTGATGTAATGCCACAGTGTTCTGCCGGGTCCCTCCGATATATACCGCGATCCCTCCAGCGCTCTGCACCGCAACGAAACCTTCTTCGTCCGTCTCATCATCACCGAAATATACCGGCAGTGGATTGTCGCCGCAATTCCGGTGTATCTGCTCGATGGCCTTTCCCTTTCCCCAGTCGATGTTGGGCCTGACTTCCACCACCTTCTTGCCTCGGGTGATCTTCATCTGTCCGGTATCTACATAGGGTTTCACGGTGGAAACTACAGTGGCATCCACTTGCGCGCTGTACGAGTCGGGAGTGCTTCTGAAATGAACGGTCAGTGTCAGCCGCTTGTTGTCCACGAGTATTCTGGGCACCGCTGCCAATTCTTGCTCCAGCTTTCCGGCGACTTCCACCAACGAATCCACAAACGCCGGAGCTTCCGGATGCACAAAATCCATCCCCGATCCGCTGATCTCCAGGCCGTGATTACCTGCATATACCAATCCTGGTATGGCCACCAACGACTCCAAGTCAGCCAGCCCCCGACCACTGACAACACCTACCACGAACCGATCCATACCGGCGAGTGATGAGAGAAGCCGACGTGTTTCATCGGAGAGTATCGCAATCTCGGGGCGGGCGACGATCGGCGTCAGTGTACCGTCATAGTCGAAGAGCAACAGGACCCGCTCTGAGGCCGCTAGCTTGCGGCTCACAGACGGCCAAACATTTAACAGGTGCGGCATGGGTTCAGGCTACCAGATGATCGGTGCTAGAAGCTGCGGATGGGACGACGAGAGCGGCGTGTTCCCTGCATCAGATCAACAAAGAGCCGGGCCGCCCACATGTAGATATTGTTTTCCTGCACCACCTCACGCATGCGTACCATCCGCTCGTGCCGCACCTCTTCTGGCATCGTCACTGCCTCCAGAATCGCGTCGGCGAAATCGTCGGTGGCATAGGGATTCACGATCACAGAATCGACCAACTCACTGGCGGCACCGGTGAACGGACTCAGGATCAGCACACCATCCTCGTCAAACCTACTGGCGACGTACTCCTTAGCCACCAGGTTCATGCCGTCGTGCAAAGAGCTGACCACACAGAAGCGGGCGATTCGCCTGAGAGCGGCTAATGTGACATCGGGAAGGTCGTCGGGCAGATAGATGATTGGCTTCCAATTGTCGGTGCTGTAGCGGTCATTAACGCTGGCCAGTTCCTGGTCTATCTGGCTTGAAAGGAGTTGGTAGGCGTCGATGTCCGTTCGGCTCATGACCCCAGCCTGGACGAACACCACCTTGCCAACATACTCCGGGTACTTCTCCAAGAACCGCCCAATGGCCCGGATACGGTGCGGGATGCCTTTCGTGTAGTCGATGCGGTCGATCCCAAGACCCACGATCTGGCCTCCCAAACCCATCTCTTCCATCAACCTTCCGACTTCATCGGTCACTTCGGCGCTCTGAGAGTCCTCGTTTATCTGCTCGAAATCGACGCTGATGGGGAACGGCCTCACCAGAGTAGGTTCGTTCTTCTGGTAGACCAGGTTGTATTCCTCGTGGACCCTGGAGCCCAGGACCCGAGAGGCAGCCTCCAGGAAATTGTTGCAGTGGTCTCCTATGTGGAAGCCCAGAAGGTCGTTGCCCAGAAGACCGTCCAAGAGCTCTTCTCCCCAGGGACAGATGCGGAAGATCTCATAGGTGGGCCAGGGGATGTGCCAGAACTGACCGGTGATGATATCTGGGTCGGCGTCGCGCAACAAACGGGGCAACAGTGCCAGATGATAGTCCTGGGTGAACACCGCCGCAGGTTGGCCGTCCACCTCATCTAGGACCTGCCTGGCAAACACGTTGTTCACCGTTTGGTAGGTCTCCCAGTCTGGAGTCTGGAAAGTGGGTTCTATGAAGGCGTTGTGGCAGAGCGGCCAGAGTCCTTCATTGGAGAATCCATAGTAGTAACCCTGCTGTTCCTGCTCCGTAAGCCAGACCAATCGTAGGGTGTAAGCCGGGTCGTCAGGTGGAACTTGGATGCGGTTCTTTGCGTCCACGGCCAGCCAATCGCCCCTGCCGCCGCCGTAAGCGACCCAGGTGCCACCGCATTCCTGCATCAGAGGGTCGATGGCTGTGGTCAGGCCGCCTGCCGGAGAGGCGTATCTAAGTTCGCCGCCGATAAGGTCGTGCACGTATGGCTGGCGATTGGAGACCACGATCAACTTGTAGTCACCGATCTCACGGTGTACCAGCCGTCGGAGTTTTTCCCGAGTCCAAGTAGGTTCACCCATAACCCTATCCCCCATGGCCCTTTTGATGCTGGGGCCGGTGTCGCGGTTTCTGGGTTGTGGCACAAAGGGAAACCGGAGCCAGTATCTGGGGCAGTGTCACCAATTCGGTGACACGCCTGTTCCCCTTGAAATTACGCCTGAATTCTTCCATACCAGGCGTCAAACGTCAAATATGAAGAGGTGTCTAAATCAAATTGACAGAGCGCCTGGCGGTGAGTACCATACGCGCCTGACGTGGCTATGTTGCCGTGCAGATTTTGCATAAGATAGCATGCAATCGCTTTAGGAGATTGGCTCCATGTTCGTACGCCGTGATTTGACCGATACCGTACCCACACCCTCGGGAAACATGCACTTCATTAAAAAGGGGAGTGGCTATCCAGTCGTCCTTCTCCACCCCCTGGGCACATCCATCTGGACCTGGGAAGGTGTGATCGACAGTATCAGCCAGAATTACACCTGCTATGCCTTTGACATGCTGGGACATGGCGATTCCGACAAACCAACCAGACACTTCAACCTTCCTGACTACGCCCAAGCCCTGGACCATGCCTGCCAGGTGTTGAACATCCACCGCGCCCACGTCGTGGGCAACTCCGTAGGCGCTGTTCTGGCCACCGAGACCGCCGCCAGATTCCCGGAGCGCGTGGACAAAATGGTGTTGGTAGGATGCCCGGTCTATGACCCTCATACCGCCAAAGAACGCCTGAAGGCTGGGGCCAACCAGTTCGACTCCAAAGGGATTCCCAAACCGAGGACTCTGAAGGGCTTGAAAGAGGCCACAACCTTTGCCAATCCCCGCCAAGAATGGCTTGATGCCAACAACCAGAGCCGTGCCAAAGCCGGAGTCTGGGTCGGTAAGTTGATGGAAGCCTTGTCGTACTACGACATCAAATCGCGGCTGCCCATGGTCAAGGCTTCATCCACTATGGTGCTCTACGGTGAGGTTGACCGCCTGCGTGAAGGCGCTGAATTGTTGCTGAACAACATCATCAACGCCCAGTCGGTAACACTACCTGGTCTAGGCCACATACCCCAGGTGGAGGACCCAGAAGCGTTCCTGGGGGCTGTCTTGCCCTTTCTTGAGGCTTAGCGGAACCTGACGCGCCATATTCTTGCAACCCCGGCTACTAAAAGGAGACACCTTGGCTTCCAACAGTAACAGGCAACCACTGAGACTAATGGAGGTCATACGGACCCTTTTCTACACGCCGATCTACGTATCAGTGGCCGGTGGGTTCCTGGAAAAAGAGGGGCTGGACGTCGACTTCAAGACCTGCCCACCAGAGTTTGGCCATCCCATAAACGCCCTGAACATCGGCCAAGCAGACATAGTCCAGAGCGGTATCATGCGCTGCATCATAGCCTCTGACTGGGGCGCCGAGGCGGTTCCCAAGCACTTCGCCGAGATCAACTCCAGAGACGGGTTCTTTGTCATCAGCCGGACCAAACAAGACCCGTTCCGATGGGAGTCGCTGAAGGGTGCCAAGCTCATCCCTGTAGATTTCTCGCCCATGCCATGGGGTTCTCTGCAGACCGCGCTGCGTAAGCACAACATCAACCCCGCCGATATCAACCTGGTCACGGGCCTGAACATCGGCGACGCCATGGCCGCATTCCGGGCCGGCGAAGCCGAGTACATCCATCTACCCCAGCCCTTTGCGGAGGAGATACTCGAAGAGGGTTCAGGACACGTGGTCATAGCAGTCGGACCGGAAAACGGTCACGTCTGCTTCAGCTCATTCGTCGCAACCAACCACTACCTGGACACTCAACCAGATACCGTGCAACGATTTATTGTGGGCTACGCCAACGCCCTCGAATGGCTGGCCGGCCATGATGCTTCAGAGGTTGGGACTGCCGTGAAAGAGTTCTTCCCGGATGTGAGCTTGGAGTTGGTTATAAAGTCGGTAGATCGCCTGAAGGCCCAGAACAACTGGCCCTCTGAGCCAACCATCACCGAGGCCTCCTACCAGGGTCTCCACGACATCTTGCTCAATGTCGGAATGGCCAAATCTCAGCAGCCATTCAGCAAGGTGATCCGCACCGATATCGTGGAAACCGCGCTGGCCTCCCGCAGATAACCAGCCCCCTTAAGCCAACGCTCTGCTGGCCCTGCAACCACAGGTTTCTGGCAAACATCTAATGGTGTAAGATAGATTCCCTGGCAGGCTGACAGCCGTCTTTGATACGAGGCTGGCCTGTCTCGTATCCCCAGGCATCACCGGAGGATTCTTTGACTACGATAACAATTGTCGGCACAGGACTGATGGGAACATCGCTGGCCCTGGCCATTAAGAGCTCCAACCTAGAGGTGGACGTAGTTGGCACTGACTACGACAGTTCCGCCCGTTCCGGCGCCCAGAAATCCGGCGGTTTCAACAAGGTTGAAGCCCAACTCTCCAAGGCAATAAGAGGGGCCGACGTAGTGGTCTTTGCCACTCCGGTCATGGCGATGCGGGAGATGATGGAATCCGCCGCCGACGATTTTGAAGAGGGCTGCGTGGTGACTGACATCGGCAGCTCAAAGAAAGCGGTATTGGAATGGGCCGAGGAAGTGCTGCCAAAGCACGTGAGCTTTGTGGGTGGCCACCCCATGGCTGGTCGAGAAAAATCCGGTCCGCAGAACGCTGATCCCACCATGTTCAAGGGCAAACCGTACTGCATAATTCCCAGCGTCACCGCCGAGAAATCGGCCGTTTCCTCGGTCACAACCCTGGCTGAATCCATCGGCGCCAAGCCGTTCTTTATCGGGGTGGATGAGCATGACAGCTTTGTAGCCGCTGCCAGCCATTTGCCTTTTATGATTTCAGTAGCGTTGATGAACTGCACCTCCAGCAGCCCCAACTGGGAAGACATTGGCCCCCTCGCCTCCACCGGATTTGGAGACCTCTCACGATTAGCCTCCGGCGACCCCATAATGCACCGCGACATCTGCATGACCAACGCCGAACCCATCGCCACGTG
Organism: Dehalococcoidia bacterium; assembly: GCA_002730485.1. Next base: position 11,144 of record PCAH01000187.1, read on the forward strand.
GATCGACGCCTACATCAGAGAACTGTACGACCTGCGGAATATGTTGACTAAAGAAGGCGGCCCCGACCCTGACGCCATCCAACAGATGTTTTCTGAGGCCCTGGACTCCCGGGCCCGCTGGCAGGCCGGTATATTCTCCACCATCGACCGGATCCACGGCGCATCCCCGGAGATTCCCACCTTTGCCGAGAGCATGGGTGAGATGTTCGTCGGCCGCCGGGGCATCGACGCACAGAAGAAGATCCTCCAGGGTCTAAAAGATGACAAGGCCAAAAAGGAGTAACGGAGTAACCTCCCGCCTTCCACCACGGCCGGTTACGAGTTACGTAACAAGATGACCACTGCACCCATATCAAGCGCATCGGGCGAATCCCGGAGCATCAGCCGCCCCACATCGCTGGGTGGCGTCCTCTCTGTTCCTGGGGATAAGTCCATCTCCCACCGTTCAATGATCCTGAACGCCATCGCCCGGGGCGAGGCCCTGGTCCAGGGGCTTTCCGGCGGCGAAGACGTGATTTCCACCATGCACTGCCTCCAGGCCATGGGCGTAAGCATCGACCCCGCCGGGAAAGAGGGCAGCTACAAGGTGACCGGAAAAGGCTCCCAACTTGAAGAGCCGTCCGATATCTTGGACGCCGGAAACAGCGGAACCTCCATGCGGCTGCTCTCGGGGATCCTCGCTTCCCAATCATTTGTGTCAGTCATCACCGGAGACGGCTCCCTCAGAAGCCGTCCCATGCAGCGGATCGTCCAGCCGCTGAAGCAGATGGGCGCTCAGATATTAGGCCGCCAGAATGATACCCTAGCTCCATTGGTCGTACGCGGCGGCAGTCTCCAGGGAATCGATTACGATCTGCCGATGGCCAGCGCTCAGGTGAAATCGGCCATCATGCTGGCGGGCCTTTCGGCCGGCGGAGACACCGTTATCCACCAACCCGCCCTCTCCCGGGACCACACAGAAAGAATGGTCACTGCCATGGGCGGTCGGATTGAAGAGAATGGCCTGGACCTGGTGATTCATCCTTCAGATTTGAAGGCCGTGGATATCACGGTCCCTGGCGATATAAGTTCCGCGGCGTTCTGGATGGTGGCCGGTCTTTGTCACCCTAACGCCCGGATCTTGATCAAGGGCGTGGGTCTCAACCCCAGCCGGACGGGAATCGTAGACGTGCTGATGGAGATGGGTGCCGGTGACGCCCTGCAACTGGTTGATGAACGCATCGAGGGCGGAGAACCGGTGGCAGATATCCTGGTTACATCCACAGAACTCCACGGAGTCGAGATCGGCGGCGATATGATACCTCGCATGCTGGATGAAGTGCCGATTCTAGCCGTTGCCGCCTGCTTCGCCACCGGAGACACCGTCGTTCGCGACGCCGCGGAATTGCGGGTGAAGGAAACGGACCGCATCTACACCACCGTGACCGAACTGACCAGACTTGGCGCAGATATTGAAGCCCGAGACGACGGCATGGTTGTTCACGGCAAAGGCCCAGGGAACAGCGAGATCACCGGCGCCGAATGCCAGAGTCACGGCGACCACCGGCTGGCCATGTCCATGGCCGTAGCCGGCCTCATCGGTAACGGCGAAGTCACCGTCCACGGCGCAGCAGACGCTTCAGTCTCCTACCCAGAGTTCTGGCAGCACCTCGAACTGCTCGTCCAGGACGTCAGGTAAGCGAGTGCCCAACAACTCAGAGAACGACTCGCCACCCTTATTGGTCGTTCTTTCCGGCCCGTCGGGAGTCGGTAAAGACGCCGCTCTGATTGAACTCCGCAAACTGGACCGACCCTGGCACTTTGTTGTCACCGCCACCACCAGAGCCATTCGCCCCGGCGAGACCGACGGCGTGGACTACATATTCTTGGACATAGAGACTTTTCTCCGCATGAAGGACGACAACGAGTTTGTCGAGTGCGCAGAGGTCTACGGCAACTGGTACGGTGTCCCAAGAAGCCAGGTGACCGACGGCCTGAAAGCCGGCAAGGACGTGATCCTGAAGATAGATGTCCAAGGCGCGGCCACGGTCAGACAGATGGCCCCGGATGCCCTGTTCATCTTCATGGTTCCAGGCTCGTTCCAAGAATTGCACGACCGGCTGTCCCAACGGATGACCGAGTCGACAACCCAGATGGAATTACGGCTGAAAACCGCAGCCGATGAGATGGAGCAGGCGAGCCTTTTCAACGTCGAGGTGGTGAACAGTGAAGATCAACTTGACGTGGCAGTAGCGGGCATAGACGCTGCGATCTCCGCTGAAAAACAAAGGTCTGGTCGCGCCCCGATGAAACTCCTGTAGCCGCGAGTCCAGCCCACTGACTTCCCTGCTCTTCATCACCGGGATATAATCCCACCACCCCAGATTCACACGAACGGAGTCCCCATGGATCAACGCCCCCAGAAACTGGAGATTCGTCCCCGCCTTCCGGAATGGCTGAAGGTCAAGATGCCCGGCAGCCAGCGTTATCTTGAACTGCAACAAATCATGCGGGGTCAGCAACTCAACACCGTTTGTGAAGAGGCCCATTGCCCCAACATCGGCGAATGCTGGGACCGGGGGACCGCCACGTTCATGATCCTGGGTGAGATATGCACCAGGGCCTGCCGCTACTGTGCTGTGACCACCGGCCGACCCAAGGGCCTAGACCTGCAAGAGCCAAAGCGGGTGGCGGAAACTGTCCAATCCATGGGCCTGCGTTACTGCGTCATCACATCAGTGAACCGGGACGACCTGCCAGACGGCGGCGCATACATATTCGCCTCATGCATCACCAAGATCAAAGAGACCAGCCCCGATTGCCGGGTTGAAGTGCTGATACCCGACTTCGCCGGGTCTTGGCCAGCGTTGAAACGGGTCATCGACTCCGGCCCGGCTGTGTTGAACCACAATATCGAGTCCACCGGGCGCATCTTCCCCAAGGTTCGGCCCAAGGGCAACTACGAGCTATCCCTTGAATTGCTCGCCAAGTGCAAAGACATCGCCCCAAACACCGTGACCAAGTCCGGAATCATTGTCGGGATGGGAGAGACGGTGGACGAGGTCCTGGAAACGATGTCTGACCTCCGAAAGGTCGATTGCGATCTTCTGACCATTGGCCAGTACC
>PCAH01000188.1 GCA_002730485.1 Dehalococcoidia bacterium
CAATCTCCAAACCCTTATTCAGGTAGGCGATCTCTTTGAAGTGGGAGATCAGCGTATCGAAGTCATACTCGATGACCGGGAAAATCTCTTGGTCGGGTTTGAACGAGATGGTCGTACCGTGGTCGGTGGTCTTTTCGCCTTTGACCAATCCCGTGGTAGGCTTGCCGCGTTCGTATTCCTGGGTGTAAAGGAATCCTTGGCGACGGACCTCAGCTCTCAGGTCCACTGACAGGGCGTTCACCACTGAACCACCAACACCGTGCAGGCCGCCTGTGACCTTGTATGCACCGCCGCCGAACTTACCTCCGGCGTGGAGGGTGGTCATCACCGTTTCCAGGGCGCTCTTGCCGGTCTTGGGATGTTTGTCGATGGGAATTCCCCGGCCGTTGTCGACCACAGATATCCAGCCGTCTTCAGAAATGGAGATCTCCACCCTCTCGCAATAGCCGGCCATGGCCTCGTCCACTGCGTTATCTAGAATCTCGTAGATAAGGTGGTGCAGGCCGCGCTGGTCGGTGCTTCCGATGTACATTCCGGGGCGTACACGGACAGCCTCCAATCCTTCTAGAACCTGAATATCTTTGGCTGTATATTCTGTTGTTGGGGTTTGCGTCATGTTGTTATTTCACCATTGGAATTCGTTGGACAGATAGAGAAACAATTACGCGCGAAAACGGGGGAATAAAATGGTAGGGTACCGAGCCATTTTAACTAGATATATTATAGCAGATTTGAGGCTAAATAGACTCAAAAAAGGGCCTGAAAATGGTCGATGTTATGTCATGTGGATACCCAAATGAATCAACAGCCAAATTCTTGTGCCTGACGGCTTGTTCCAGATAAAGGCGATTATGTGCTATCAAGCCATGAATTAGGCTGTAAATATCCGTATAACATCACCGTTTAACGAATTCAGATTAATAACCAACTGTCAGTAGAATAAAAAGAGCGCCACCCTATCATGCAGGGATAGCGCTCTTCAAAACTGTACAAAACTGAGTCTGTTTTGTGTTTAATTTGGGAATATCTTCTTGAAAACCCCTGGCGAACCCTTTTCATGGACCATATGCGGCCTGATTTCAGTGTTCCACACTGGCGTGACCATAGGGCTCCAGGCCTTCCAACCTTCCCCATTGACCACGTCCATCGACTCCATCTCATGGACCGTGCTGTACTTGGGCCCACCCATGACCGCCTCCCACCGTCTGGCCCCGATATAACCAGGTATCTTTAGCGCTTCGGGCAGACGCTCTTCGTTGTAGGCTTTGTTGAACTTATCGTCCATGCCTTCCGGTACGGACATTCGTCCCACCAGGATGACCGGCGCCATGTCAGAGTTAGCTGTTTCTTCCGACACATGGTCGGGGTAGATCCGGTTGTAAAGATTCCTGATATACGCGGTCCCAATGATGCTCGGGGACATCTTCTTGGACCATTCCGTTGGCTCTTTCAGCCATTTTTGCCAGGCATCAGAATGCCAGGTATCAGATGACTCCAGTTCGTAGCACGCCAGATACCTGGGTCCACCCTGTACGGCCTCGTAGCGAGCGGCGTTTAAAACGCCAGGAATCGACAACCGTTCTGGAATGTGCTCTTCGTTGTACCAACGGTTGAACTCTCCATCATGTTCGGCCGGAACGTCGCTGTAGATCATCAACAGGCCGTTTCCTTTCTTCGCTGCCATTTCAGCCTCCAAATTTTGTGATTTAGTATCAATCTCCGGGGAAATATTGCTGTCCGGTGCGGTAGCTATCCAGGGCGTAACGCATGGCGTGGAACAGGGGTTCGGGAAGATCATTCAATGGGAACCACCCGCTGGCTATAAACGCCTCCGGTTCCATCAACCTGGGCTCCTGATCGCCAATGTCGCCGAGAAACTCTATGTCCACATAGTGCTTATCGTAGGCGATTATGTTGCTGACGCAGAGATAACGTAAATCCCCCACATCCAGACCCAGCTCTTCCATCGCCTCGCGTCGACCGCATTCTTCCAGCGTCTCGCCAATCTCCAGATGGCCGCCGGCAGAAGCCCAGGTGTCTTCACCGTGAGCGCCGTGACGCTTGGCCAGGAACACGGTGTCGTCCCGCACGAAAATCACGCCTACTCCAACCTGGGGCCGGGTTATCGGTTCTGCCATGGCGCGGAGTATAGCACGGGCATTTATCGCAAAAGAATGGTCTCCTCGCCGACCAACGTTGAGTACTTTATAATTGGCCGAGAATTCAGGTTGACCGGGATTCTGGAGGGACACCATGGCCGAAATAGAACGCACAGTTATTACCAGCAACCAGGCACCACAACCCCTGGGTGCTTATTCTCTGGGTATGAGCGTAAGACCTGGAAAACTCGTCTATGTTGCGGGTCAGGTAAGCGTGGACTCCGACGGCAAGCTGGTTGGCAAAGGGGACGCTGCAGCCCAGACACGACAGGCGTTGCAGAACCTTGGGCTCGTCCTCGAAGCCGCCGGAGCGGATTTCAGCAACGTGGTCGAATTCACCACCTACCTGGTTGGACGCCCTTCAGTTCAGGAATACATCAAGGGCCGCAGCGAGGTGTATCCGGAGATCTACCCCAACGGCGATTTCCCACCCAACACCCTTCTGGTGGTGGCGGGGTTGGTCAACGAAGATTTCTTAGTTGAGATAAAAGCCGTAGCAGCCCTTCCTTAGGCTCAAGAATTAGTTTTGGATTAGGCATTTCATGCACTTAGCGATGTAAAATTACGCTATGAAATTCCGTATATTTTTGTGTTCATGGTTTCGAGTCGCGTTCACTGGTAATTTGTGGATCGCAGAGAGAGTAGAATTCGCCTTCACTGTCATTCTTGGTGCAGTTGCATATATATGGTTCAGTGGTGAGCATCTCGTGATAATCCTAATGACAGGGATCCCAGCGGCGGTATTGGTTGGCACAATAATTGCTGGGCTCCCCCAGGCTCCCTACTGGTTATATCGTGAAGTCGAAATAGAGCGTGATTCCATTAAAGAGGGAAAACCCAAGATAATCATCGCAATTGAATCTGAGAGTCGAATGAAGCGGTTAAGAATCACGAATATCGGTGCGGCGGCTAGTGTTCGAGCGTGGAGACGCATCATTGAACACAAGGTCAGCACTCCATGGCCGATTCAGTGGAGAAGTACGGAGAGCGACGAAGTTGATATGAACCGAGGCGATAGTTATTTCCTAAATGTTGCCTCCGAGACAGTCGGAACCGACGGAAGTAACGATGTTCAGTTTTATACGGCTGATCAGCCATATAGGCGTTCAACGGGTATAGCCAATCTGCGTTCTTCAATGGTGACACGTGATTTTTTCCTTAATCAACTTCCTAAAGAGGTTGCGCGTAATAATCGGCTTACGTTTGAGGTTAGTATCACTACCGACCCTTCGATGGAGGTTCAACCATATCGCACAACATGGTATTTGAACCGAGAAAACGGCAATACTTTGGAGCTACATGCCGCCTAGGCATGTGCGTTAAGCGCATAATCCCCGATCAATTTAGGCCCCCATTGGGGCTGGGAGAAATAGTTTGGCCGATCAAGAACGACTGGTAAAGACGCTCATAGAGCTGATTAAGATCGACAGTCCCAGCGGCGAAGAAGACGCCATGGACGCCGAGGTCAGCTCGCGGCTGGAGTCCATGGGGTTGAAGGTGTCCCACGATGCCTACAACAACGTGATCGCCAAACTTGAGGGCACTGGCAGCCCGATCATGTTGTCAGCCCACCTGGACACCGTTGAACCTGGCCGTGGCATCAAGCCTGTGGTAGATGGAGGCGTACTGCGGTCTGACGGCACCACCATCTTGGGCGGCGACTGCAAAGCCGGAGTTGCCATCGTGCTTGAAGGCCTGCAGTCGGCCTTGGCGAAAAATGGCGGCAACCGGGCCATAGAGGTCGTTTTCACTCGCCATGAAGAGGGCGGACTGGTTGGCGCTCACAGCCTGGATTTTGGCCTAGTCACGGCCAAAGAGGGAATCGTCTTCGACGGCGAAGGCCCCCCCAATAGAATCATCCTCCAAGCACCGTCCCAAAACGTGGTGACCGCCACGATAACAGGTCGCGCTGCCCACGCCGGACTGGAACCGGAGAAGGGTATATCGGCTCTACTCATTGCCGCCGACATTCTGGGTCGTCTGCCGTTGGGGCGTATTGATGAGGAGACGACCTCGAATATCGGGCGCATGGAAGGTGGTCTCAAGCGAAACATCATCCCGGAAATGGCCTTTCTTGACGGTGAGTTCCGGAGCCGCAGCAACGACAAGTTGGCCGACCTCGAGCGCAAGTTCCGAGGCGTGTTCGATGAGGTGGCATCCAGGTATCCCGAGGCCAAGATCGACCTGGATATAACCAACTCCTATCAGGCGTACGACATCGACCCCAATAGTGAGGCCGTAGCGATCATCGGCCGGGCATTGGCTGGCATGGGCTTGGAACCGATCCTGGAATCCACTGGCGGTGGGTCAGACGCCAACGTCTTCATTGAGAAGGGCATCGCCGCCATTCCGGTGGGCATTGGTGTGCGAGATTTCCACACCACCTGGGAGACTGCACTGATCTCTGAGGTGATGCTGGGGGCGCAGATGTGTGAGGGGCTCGTCATCGGGTCGTAGACGGCCACACCCCTCACGGTTGACGCTCTCATAAATTGACCAGCATAATGGCTGAAAGTTACTTATCAGGCGACTGATAAGCGAATTCGCACCCATTCAACAGGAGAGTTCAAATGGCCACGATCAATAAGAAAAGACAATTGGGACGTCCGGTGTCTGTGGTAGGCGCAGGCCTGTCCCAATTTGGGGCGTTCCCCGACAAGGACAGTCGAGACCTGTTTGTGGAAGCCTTCCAGGACATGGTCCAAAGCATGGACAAGGGCTTCGACATCCAAGACATTGAATGCGCTTACGTGGGCAATTACTCCTCCGACCTGTTTGAGCACCAAGGTCACACGGCTCCCATCGTGGCCGACTGGCTGGGCATCACACCTATACCCATCACCCGCATCGAGAACGCCTGCGCCAGCAGCGGCAGCGCACTCCGAGAGGGAGTGATGGCCATCGCCAGCGGCATGTATGACGTTGTCTTGGTGGGCGGCATGGAGAAGATGACCAACCTGCCGACTGAAGGCGTGACCGACGTTCTAGCGTCCGCTGCCGACGGTCTGTATGAGGTGCCCGCCGGATTGACCTTCCCGGGCATATTCGGCGCCATCGCCAAAGCACACATTGACCGCTATGAGACCAACCTTGACCACCTACTCAAAGTGGCCATCAAGAACCATGACAATGGCGCACTGAACCCCAAAGCCCAGTTCCAACAGACGGTCGACACCATGGCAGAGCGCCGCATCGCCCGCGCCCAGGAACGCGGCCAAGAGGTGCCAGAATACAACTCTGGAATGGATTTCTTGAGAGACGAACGTGCCAACCCCTGGATCGCCTGGCCGCTGCGCCTCTACGACTGCGCACCCATCACCGACGGCGCATCCTGCGTGCTGCTTGTGTCGGAAGAGATCGCGCATAACTTCACCGACGCACCCATCAGCATCGCCGGGATCGGTCAGGCCACCGGCAAACCGCTCCATGATTCCGACGAACTGACTTCCCTGTCCGCAGCCAAAGCCGCCTCCCAGCAGGCCTACGATATGGCCGGCATCACAGTCTCGAACGTGGACCTGGCAGAGGTCCATGACTGCTTCACCATCGCCGAGATCGTCGCCACCGAGGACTTGGGTTTCTTCGCTCCCGGCGAGGGGCCAAGGGCAGTGGATGAGGGCCGGACATCGCGTGACGGCGACCATCCGATCAACACCTCCGGCGGGCTGAAGGCCAAGGGCCATCCGGTGGGCGCATCCGGGGTTGGTCAGGTCATCGAGATCTACCACCAACTGCGGGGCGAGGCCGGTGCACGCCAGGTCAAGAAAGAGAATCCAACCGTTGGCATCACCCACAACGTGGGCGGTACCGGCGGAACTTGCGTGGTCAACGTACTGCGCCGGGAGTCGTAAGCATGGCGAGCGAATTCACTTCGGCAGCTTTCTACACCAAGCTGAGAGAGGACAAGCAACTGGTCGGCGTTAAATGCCAGGATTGCGGGCACCTATCGCCAGAGCCCAGGCCCATGTGCCCTGAGTGCCACGGTTTCAACATGGAATGGCACGAATTCAGCGGCAAGGCCAAGCTCAGTACCTTCACCTGCATATCGATCGTCCCGGTTACCATGGCCGCCAAGGGCTATGGTCGGGACAAGCCATACTGCACCGGAATAGTCGCCCTTGAGGAAGGACCCCGCATAAGCGCCATGATCAATGGCGTTGACGGGACCGATCCCCAGGGTATTGAGACCGGAATGGACTTGGTGCTGGACCCAGAGGATTTGGACGAGGAATCACCGTCTCTGGCCTTCAAACCCGCGTAGACCAGCAGGACAATACCGGAAATTAAAAAGCCCGCTGCTTTTTCAAGCAGCGGGCTTTTTTGTGTTCTGAGCTAGCGACTTAGCTTAATCGAAGCCGCGGGTGCCGACCCAGCCGTGCTGGGAGACGTCGATCATCTCGCCGTTGGGGCCAGTGTATTTGATCTCGACGTTGGCGTGGCGGGGTCCGCCCATTCCAACTCCAAGGGCTTTGTTGACCGAGTCCATGGGCGCGGAGTTGTTGGCGGCCAGCTTCGCCTCAACGTCTTCCAGGTCTTCAACCTCAAAGCCGATGTGGTGGATTCCGCTGTACTCCTTGCCGCGCTCTCCGGCGACTGCGTCGTTCTGGAAATCCAGAATGGCCATGTTGACGTTGCCGTCGCTTAGGAAATATCCATTGGCGTTACCGCTTTCCAGCTTGGCGATCTCTCGCAGGCCAAATACTTCCTTGTAAAATCCGGCTGTCTTGTCAATGTCCTGAGTGGCAATGGCGATGTGCTTGATCTTGGGCATCTCGCAACCCCTCCTGTCGATTCAATTTGGATAACCCCGAACCCGGGATTCGTGCATGCAAAGATACCACGTTTGCTCTGACCGTGTCACTTTGGCTTGGGCATGATTGAACGCCTGCCGGTCGAATCAAAAAGTCCCGTCTGAACTCTCCGGTTTACAGCGTGGCCCCGTAATCCTACAATATACGTTTCAGGGGTAAATCCCTAAGGTAATCTTCACGCAAACATGTACCCCCGATGCCGAGTCTAGACTGCGGCCTGGGGATGGCAAATCGGACTTTGACTCCAGAATGAAAACTGCAAACTGTATCGTCGATAGCATGGGGCAGGGGGATTGGGGGGCGGTCAAAGGAATCTACGAAGACGGCATAGCCACGGGAAATGCCACGGTGGAAACCGTTGCACCCGACTGGGACAAATGGAACAGCAACCACCGCCCTGACTGCCGCCTGGTCGCCAGGGATGGAGAGGAAGTGGTCGGCTGGGCTGCACTCAGTCCTGTTTCTTCCCGCTCCGCTTACTCTGGAGTGGCCGAGGTCAGCGTCTACGTCTCAGAACAGGCCAGGGGGAACGGAGTCGGCAAGCTGCTGCTGAGTTCCTTGGTCTCGACTTCAGAATCGGCCGGTGTTTGGACGCTCCAGGCCATGATCTTTGTGGAGAATGAGGCCAGTATTGCTCTCCACTCATCCTGTGGCTTCCGCTCCGTAGGCGTCAGAGAGCGCATCGGCTCACTCCATGGTCAGTGGCGAGACACCCTTCTGATGGAACGCCGAAGCAACATCGTCGGCGATTAACCTCTACAAATTTCGATCCCTGTCCGCCCCAGGTTCAGATACTCACTATCCCGTTGGCCGAGCATCTGCGTGGTAGAATACCCCAGTCGCAAGCCTGCCCCGATTTGTGTTGTCGAATGAACTATCTCGGGTACAGTTCCTTTGTGGACTCCCACTGTTCCAGGTATCCCTAAGATTATTTGGAACAACTCCAGAAAACGCAGACGGAGGATGTAAGCATGGCACTTCCCAATCGTATGAAATTCGGCGTCTTCATGGCCCCCTTCCACCGCGTGGGCGAAAACCCCACCCTGGCTTTGGAACGGGACCTGGAGCTCCTACAATGGCTGGACACTCTGGGCTTTGACGAAGCCTATATCGGCGAGCACCACAGCGCGGGCTGGGAGACCATTGCTTCTCCCGAACTGTTCATGGCAACTGCCGCCGAGCGCACCCGCCACATCAAGCTGGGCACTGGCGTAACCAGCCTGCCCTATCACCACCCATTCATGGTGGCCAACCGGATGGTCCAGCTAGACCACCTCACAAGGGGCCGGGTGATTCTCGGCTGCGGCCCGGGCGCATTGGCTTCAGACGCCATCATGCTGGGAATCAAACCGGAACGGCAGCGGGCGATGATGGAAGAGTCCTTGGATGCCATCATGCGTCTCATGTCCGACCCTGAGCCGTACACCGTCAAGACCGACTGGTTTGAGATGAACGACGCTGTACTCCAGCTTCGGCCCTACCAGGACCCCATCGTTCCGGTGGCAGTGGCTTCTGTTGAGTCGCCTGCCGGAGTGACTCTGGCCGGCAAACACGGCGCATCGGTATTGTCCTTGAGTGTTCCCAGAGACACCATCCGCAAGACCTCCCTCGCCCAATTGTGGGAGATTGCCGAGGAGACCGCCGCCGAGCACGGTAAGACCATGCACCGGGAAGACTGGGGCGTGGTCATGGGCATGCATCTGGCCGACAGCAAAGAACAGGCCATCAAGGACATCAAGGAGGGCGCCGGAAACGTGGTCACGGAATACTTTGGCCGCACCCTGGGTAACCCGGTCCCCGATGTCCCCCGCGACCAGATAGTCGACTTCATGGTCGAGAAGAACCAGTGGATCGTAGGCACTCCCGACGACTGCATCGCTGGGATCGAACGTCTCCAGGAACTCACTGGTGGCTTCGGCAAATTCATGATGAGGGTTGAAGACTGGGCGCCCCGGGACAAGATCCACCGCAGCTACGAACTCCTGGCCCGGTATGTGATGCCCCATTTCCAGGGCAGCCTAACCGGCATCAAAATCTCCAATGACTGGACCGCAGAACGACGTGAAGCGCTGCAGGCCAACCGGTACGTGGGAATCAAGGCCGCCACCGACAGGTTCGACGCAGACCGGAGCAACGCAAGCTAATACCCGATTAGTTAGAGAGCCCCACAGCAGAATCCCAAAAGGCGTCCCGATGAATCGGGACGCCTTTTTCTTTGAATCTCTGATCCGCCAAGGTTCGTAGAATATTCAAGTGTCTGTTATATTTCCAATAGCCTGTTTGGTTAACATCGATAAAAGTAGCTTGGGCGTCCGGTTACGTACGGCCCGAACTCCAATGCGAGATTCGGGCCAAATGCCTGATAATCTTTCCCGCCAGTTGCAGTGAGGCAATCACCATGCGAAAAACCAAGATCATCGTCACCATCGGTCCTTCCTCCAGAGACCCGGAAATGCTGGAGAAGCTAATCACCAAGGGCATCGATTGCGCCAGGTTGAACTTCTCCCACGGAACCCTGGAAGAACATGCAGAAGTGATTGGCAACATCCGTGAGATATCGGAGAAGCATGGTCGCCACGTGGCAATTCTCCAAGATCTGGGTGGCATCAAATTGCGGTTGGGTTACCTGCCAGAGCCGGTTGTGCTTCACCCTGGTGACGTTGTGGCTCTTGTCCCTCAGGAAGAAACCGACGAACCGGGAGTTCTGCCATTCCCCCAGCCAAGCGCATTCCGAAACATCAGGCCAGGGCACCATATCTTCATCGCTGATGGTACGGTCAAACTGCTGGTTACCGAGGCAAGCCCCGCGCGGGTGGTTGCCACTGTCCAGTCATCTGGCGTCGTATCTTCCTACAAGGGCGTCAACCTACCCGGAGTACCAATAGACGAACCAGTGCTGACTGAAGACGATAAGATTGCCCTCAAATTTGGCGTCGAATATGGCGTCGATTGGGTCGGATTGTCCTTCGTACGCACTGCCGAAGATATTCTCTACGCCAGGGAGCATCTGAACGCCGCTGGCAGCAAGGCATTGGTCATGGCCAAGCTGGAAAGGGGTGAGGGTGTCGACAACATCGACAGCATCATGCCCGAGGTGGACGGTATCATGGTGGCCAGGGGAGACCTTGGTGTAGAGATTCCCATGGAGCGGGTCCCAATCATCCAGAAGCAACTGGTCGCCAAGGCCAATGAAGCCGGTAAGGTTTCAGTGATCGCCACCCAGATGCTCTGGTCCATGGTGGTTTCTCCGGCCCCGACCAGGGCTGAGGTTTCCGATGTCACGAACGCTGTTCTTGACCGGTGTGACGCTGTGATGCTCTCTGATGAAACAGCCATGGGACAGCATCCGTTGGAAGCCCTGGATATCTTCGACGCCACCGTGGTTGAGACTGAGAAGATCTACTCTTTCTTCAGTGATCTGGATTCCAATGACCGAACGCAGGCGATTACTTCCGCTGCAGCGCGTCTAGTACGTGCACTGAGTTCCAAGCCCGTTGTGGTAACCAGTACGGGTCGTGCTGCGCTGCAATTATCCCGGTTCCGGCCGAACTCAGATGTACTGGCCTTCTCCCATGACACGGCTGTGCTCCAGAAATTGGCCATGGGCTGGGGGATCCTTCCTGTTGGCGTCATCCCGCCCCAGCAGGACGTCGCCAGCCTGGTTGCATCAGTCATTACATCCGGGCTAGAAGGCGGCACGATCTCCAACGAGGACGTTGTAACCATCGTGCACGGGTTCTTACCTGGTGTGTCCGGAACCACAAACGCGGTGCAAGTGCTGGACATGAGAGAGTACCTGGCCCAAGTCAATCAAGTAGAAGCCACTGCCACCAAGAGCTAGCCATATGCTTTCCTCGCCTGGATTTGCGGCTGCCAACGGCAGGGTCGTCTCTTTTTACGTGGCCACGATTTTGCTACTTGTCTTGTTGGCTGCCTGCACCACTGAGACGACAACTGATCCAGCTTCAGAAACTGACTCCACCGCAGGCCCAACGGCGGTGCCCACAGCTACTCCTATACCCTACGAGACCTTTGCGACTGCAGAGATCCCACCTGCCGATCCGGAACGCCTGGCACAGCTCACAAATTTGCTGTCGTTGGTGCCTGTAGAGTTCGGGTCGGCGGTCTATCTCGACTTGGAGTTCCTGCGGTCCAATGAAGCTCTTGCCGGTCTGATCAGTCCAGAAGGACTGAGTATGGCCGTGGCTTTGCCGTCCTTCGCCACCGGAGTGGTCAATACGGTCGCCATGGCTTCCAACCAAGAAGGCAATGGTCTACTCACTCCATTTCAGAGTACCTTTCAAATCGGTGATCTGCTGAAGGTCGCTGGCGGTTTTGGCCTGCAGTTAGGCGGCGACGGTCCAACTTCCTACGAAGGGCATGATGTTTGGGACGTCGGTCTGCTGGGAACCAACGTCACCATGGCCACAGCCGATGACACCACCGGAGTGGCGGCATCCGGAAGGGGCATCACAGATGAGGCCGTGAGGGGACTGGTTGAATCGTCTCTGGACGCCTTTGATGGTCGGTCGGCCACCCTAATTGATACACCCGGACTAACCGGACTCTTGGGAGACGTTCCGTCGGGATTTGCCGCTGCGGTGCTGAGTAAATGCGACGTGTTCCCGTTATTGAGTAGCATATCGGGAACCGACGGCTGTATCCGCGTTGCTGTCAGCGCAGATATCTTGCCTGGGGAACTGATCGTCCTCCATGGGCTGATCGGCTTCGCCGACCAAGACTCTGCCGCAGCAGCCATGGAATTGACTTCCAGGGCGTTGGGAAATGAGAAACTGGCGCAGGAGTTCGTGGACTTGGGCGTACGCCAAGAAAAAGAAAACCTGCGGGTACGCTTGATTGTGGATGCAGACAAGTTCGGCGGCGCTTTCGCTCTCTTCGCCCCCAGGAACTAACGCCTAATAAGGCTTAGCCGTGCTCGGGCAGCGAGTGGGGGAGAGAGGTCTCTCCCATGAGGAACAGGTCGATTGACCGGGCTGTTTCCCGACCTTCTGCGATGGCCCAGACCACCAATGACTGCCCTCTGGCCGCGTCACCGGCGGCAAAGACCCCGGAAACACTGCTCATGCGTTTGCCGTCAAGGGCGATGTTGCCCCGACCGTCAAGCTCCACACCTAGCTGAGCGAGCATCCCATCACCTTCTGGGTGTAGGAATCCCATGGCCAGCAGAGTCAGTTCAGTCTCCATCTCGAACTCGCTGCCAGGAATCTCAACCATGGATGGCCTACCACCGCTTTCTCCTGGCTGCCACTCCACCTTTACACCGTGTAGTTTCTCCAGTTTGCCGTTGCTGCCGGAGAAAGACTTGGTCAGTATGGAGTATTCGCGGATGCCGCCTTCTTCATGGGCAGGGGAAGAGCGGAGCACTTGGGGCCATTGGGGCCAGGGGTTATTGCCAGGCCTTTGTTCCGGTGGTTCAGCTAATAGTTCTAGCTGATGCACCACTTCGGCGCCCTGACGGATGGCAGTGCCCAAGCAGTCAGCCCCGGTATCGCCACCGCCAAGGATCACGACCCGCTTGCCCTCAGCCTCGATCCGGTCTTCTGCTGAGATTTCCTCTCCGGACAATACTTTGTTCTGTTGGGAAAGGTACTCCATGGCCAAATGGACACCATCAAGTTCTCTACCGGGGACGTCCAGTTCTCTGGCCTCTGTGGAGCCGCAGGCCAGACAGACAGCATCGAAATCCGAGAGTAGTTTTTCCACCGGGAGATCGACGCCGACGTTGGTGTTAGTCAGGAAGGTGATGCCCTCTGCGGCCATCAGGTCCACGCGGCGCTGGACCACGTTCTTTTCCAGCTTGAATTCTGGTATGCCCAGGGCCAACAGGCCACCGATATAGCCAGCCCGTTCAATGATCGTCACCAGATGACCGGCGCGGTTCAATTGTTGGGCTGCGGCCAGGCCCGAGGGGCCGGAACCAACCACAGCGATCTTCTTACCCGTTCGAACTGCTGGGGGCTCTGGCTTGATCAAGCCACTCTCGTATCCGCGTTCAACTATTTCCTTCTCGATGTACTCAATGGTCACCGGATCGGAGTTGATGCTGAGGACACAGCTTGCTTCGCAAGGCGCGGGGCAGACCCGGCCAGTAAATTCGGGGAAATTATTGGTGGAAAGCAGGATTTCCAGAGCGCCCGACCAGTTACCCAGGTATACCTGGTGATTGAACTCAGGTATGACGTTGCCGAGGGGGCAGCCCATGTGGCAAAAGGGGACGGAGCAGTCCATGCAACGGGAACCCTGTTCCTTGGCCTGGTCTTCGCCCCAAGGTTGGTAGAACTCCCGGTAGTCACCCTTTCTCTCTGTGGCTGGTCTACGCTCCGGCGTGCTCCGGCCTGATTCCGTAAATCCTGTGGGTTTACCCATTTCCGACTGCTTCCAGCTCCCGCTCTGTACCCTCCCCGTTGCGACGTCGCTCTTCCAAAACACGCCGATAGTCTCTCGGCATGATCTTTTTAAACCGTTTCAGTGCTGCGTCCCAGTCGGCCAGTATCGCGGCGGCGGGAGTGCTGCCGGTGTACTTCAAATGGTCTTCTATCAGCCCTTTCAGGGTGGCGATGTCTTCGGGGTCCGCCACCGACTCCAAGTCGGCCATTCCATCGTTGAAGGAGATGTCGAAACTATCATCCTTGTCGTAGACAAATGCTATCCCGCCGCTCATGCCAGCGGCAAAGTTTCGGCCAGTGGGGCCCAGGACAACGGCCACGCCACCGGTCATGTATTCACAGCCGTGGTCACCCACAGCTTCCACCACGGTCTTCACGCCGCTGTTGCGTACGCAAAACCGCTCGCCTGCCATACCTCGGATGAACACCTCACCGCCGGTGGCGCCGTACATTGCCACGTTGCCGATGATGATATTCTCTTCAGGCACGAATGTAGCTTTGGGATCAGGGCAGACGACCATGCGTCCGCCGGACATACCCTTGCCCATATAGTCGTTGGAATCTCCAACAAGGCTGATGTTGGTGCCCCGGGTCAAGAACGCACCGAAGCTCTGGCCGGCCGAACCGGTCAACTTGATGTTGATGGTGTCATCGGGTAGGCCATCTTCACCGTAGAGCTTGGCAATCTTGCCGCTCAACATGGCCCCAACGGTCCGGTTGGAGTTGTGGATAGGCAGGTCTATATCGACCCGTTTCCTTTCGTTGATCGCCGGTTGGGCTTGCGCAATCAACTGGTGGTCCAAGGCCTTGTCCAGGCCGTGGTCCTGCTCCCGGTCGCAATAAACCGGCTCGTTAGGGTCATCAGACTCCTGACGATGCAGCAGCCGTGCGAAGTCCAGTCCTTCGGTCTTCCAATGGTTCTCGGCTCCTTTATAGTCCAAGACGTCGGTCCGACCGATCATCTCGGCAACAGTCCGGAATCCAAGCTCGGCCATTATCTCCCGCATCTCTTCAGCGATGAAGGTGAAGTAGGTGACCAGATGTTCTGGTTTGCCAGCGAATTTCTTGCGTAGTTCAGGGTCCTGGGTGGCGACGCCCACGGAGCAGGTGTTCATGTGGCACTTGCGCAGCATGATGCAGCCGCTCACCACCAGAGCTGAGGTGGCGAAACCAAACTCTTCGGCCCCAAGGATGGTCGCTATCGCGGCGTCGCGGCCGGTCTTCATCTGTCCGTCGGTCTGAAGGACTATCCGGCTTCTGAGACCGTTGGCCACCAACACCTGTTGAGTCTCGGCGACGCCCAGTTCCCAGGGCAGTCCGGCGTGCTTGATGGACGACTCAGGTGATGCGCCCGTGCCACCATCGTGGCCGCTGATCAGCACGACGTCGGCATGGCCCTTGGCCACACCGGCTGAGATAGTGCCCACACCAACCTCGGCGACCAGTTTCACGTGAATCCTGGAATCAGGGTTGATATTCTTTAGGTCGTGTATCAGTTGGGCCAGGTCTTCGATCGAATAGATGTCATGGTGGGGCGGCGGTGAGATCAACTCCACACCGGGAGTGGTTCTCCGTACCCAACCGATATAATCGTCAACTTTGTGGCCG
>PCAH01000189.1 GCA_002730485.1 Dehalococcoidia bacterium
ATGATTCCAGATGCGATTGACGGCGGCAAACCCGTATGCTAACTTTGTTGGCGGAAATAGTCAAAAATTAAGTTTCTTATAGATATTTGTAGATTCTTTGGCAATGATCTCCTCAGAATCCCCCCGGATTGATTTACCTTGGTAGAACTGCAGACGGCCGACAGTCAAATAGCCGATAAATCCCAATGGCTTTCCCTTCGGGATGCCTGCCACCTCCTCGATGTCAGCAACACCACACTTAGACAATGGGCCGATAACGGCTATCTTCGTGTTTACCGCACCCCAGGCGGTCACCGCCGATTCCTCCGCAGCGACGTTGAATCCTTTGCCAACGCTCCTGAACAGGCACAAGGCCAGGTTCGGGAGGACGCCGTTGAAGGATCAGCCCTCCGCAAGATCCGCCGCCGCCTGGGGCGAAACGATGTCCTCCAACAACCCTGGTATCAGAGCGTGGAAGAAGAGGGCAAAGTGCGCATGCGGCTCTTTGGCCGCCGCCTTCTGTCCCTACTGCTCCAGGAGTCCGGTGCGCGTCGCCGTCGCCAGGAGGTGCTGGAAGAAGCTCACCTGCTAGGACGTGAGTACGGCACGGAGATGTCCGAGCGGGGCGTGACGTTAAAAGACACCATCGAAGCCTTTGTTTTCTTCAGGACCATGGTCCTGGACTCGACCAACCCCGGCGCCTGGGCCAGGATCATAGAAGCCGCGGATCGGGTTCTGGTTGGAATGGCCGATTCGTATGAAGAATCACCCGTATAGCCCTCGTATTGAATAGATAGATAGATAGAAAATCATTCAGACTCATCTGGAGGACCAAAACAGCTATGGATAACATCGACCGCGAGCTGTTAAACAAGATTCAAGCCCCCTTCCCCATGGTTGATCAGCCGTATCAGCAGCTTGGAGAAGAGGTGGGCGCCACTGAACAGGAAGTGATCGACCGTTTGACGGAACTAAAACGGACCAACGTCCTGCGCCAGATCAGCGCCATCTTTGACACCCGCCGCCTGGGGTTCAAGACCACCCTGGTGGCCGTGGCCTACGAGCCGGAAGAGCTGCATAAAGCGGCGTTAGAGATCAATAAGCACCCCGGCGTCAGCCACAACTACGCCAGGGAAGGGTCCTATTACAACCTGTGGTTCACCCTGGCCGTGCCCCCAGAGCACGACCTGGCCGCCACCGCTGAGTACATGGCCCGCAAGACCGGCGCCCTAGAACAGCGTTTGATGCCTACAAAACGGTTCTTCAAGATTGGCGTCAACTTTGATATGGTCAAGAAGAAGGGCTCGTCATTCAACTTCAGTCCGGACAACGTTAAAACCGACCAATCCGGCGGCGAAAACGCTGCCGATAAAGCCGCCGCCGAATCCTGGAACCAGGCGGTTCCGGTCACGGATTTCGAAAAAGAAACCATCCGCCAGATGCAAGAAGACCTTGCGCTGGTTCCCAGACCCTTTGACGATCTAGCCAAGGACCTAGGCATCTCAACCGAAGACCTGTTCGCCATGGCCAAAGACTTCCAGGAACGTCGCATAATGCGCCGCTACAGCGCGGTGCTTCATCACCGCCGGTCGGGATTCAGGGCCAACGCGATGATCGTCTGGAAGGTACCAGAGGAACGATCCGAGGAAGTAGGCCTGACCATGGCGGCCCACAACGCCGTGACCCATTGCTACGAACGGCCAACCTTCCCTGACTGGCCCTACACCCATTTCACCATGGTCCACGCAACCACGCCTGAAGGGTGCGAAGAGATCAACAATGAAATCAGTGAGGCCACGGGAATAACCGAACGCCTGGTGCTCTACAGCACCCGGGAATACAAGAAGACTAGGGTGCGCTATTTCGTGCCAGATTATGACAACTACCTGGAAACCGAAAAACCCGATGCCGCCATTTCGGCACAATCCTAGAGAAACCCAAAAAGACCCAAAAACCTTGCGGACGACAAGTATCTAGACTAGGGAGCTAATGGCCACTTTTTACCCCGTTTTCCTAAACCTAACCGGACGCCGCTGCGTCATCATCGGTGGTGGAAAGGTCGCTGAAGGCAAGATTGCAAAGCTGCTGGAATCGGCGGCCAAGATCATCGTCATCAGCTCAGACGCCACCCAGGGAATCCGTGACTTCGCCCAGGACGGCAAGATTGAGCTCGATTTGCGCAAGTATCAACCTGGTGACCTGCAAGGTGCGTTCTTAGCAATCGCGGCAACCAATGACCGAGTGGTCAACCAAGAGATCTTCGAAGAAGCGGAAGGGCAGGGCATCTTGCTGAACGCCGTGGATGACATGCCTCGCTGTTCGTTCATCGCTCCATCCGTCGTGGCCAAGGGCCCGGTAACCGTGGCTATCTCCACCGGAGGCGCCAGCCCCGCTCTGGCCCGCAAGCTGCGCGAGAACATGGAAGTATCCTCGGTGCTGGATTGGGCCGAAGCCACCAGTGTGCTCTTCAAGGCCCGACAGATCATCAAAGAAAAGAAAGTCGCCATCGACCCGCAACGATGGCAGTGCTGCATGACCGATGAGATTCTGAAAATGGCCCAAGACGGCCAGGAAGAAAAAGCACTGGAGACCCTGATGGACAGCCTGTTGAGCAAGGATTCCAACGGCAAATGCTCCAATGTGGCGGAATGTGTTTCCGGTGGCTGTCAGATTCGTAGATCCGCCTTCTCTGAAAGTTCTCAGAACCAAGGTCGCCTGGCCCAAACCGCGGGGGATTAATCGCTTGACTCTCAGCGATTCAGAATACAATTCTGGTCCGGCCCTCAAGGTTGGGAGTCGTGGCAGCGCTCTGGCTCTGATCCAAGACCATGTCGTGATCAGCCGGTTGAAGGCCAACAGTCCCAACCTCAATTTCGAGGTTGATACTGTCCGGACCAGAGGCGACGCTGATCAGACCTCCCGCCTCGCCGGTATGGGCCTGGGCATCTTCGTCAAAGAACTTGAAGAGGAGCTTCTGAGCGGCAAGCTGGACATCGCCGTGCACAGCCTCAAAGACATGCCCACACTCCTGGCCGATGGCCTGGTGCTGGGAGCAGTGCTATCCAGGGAAGACCCGAGAGACGTGCTGGTGAACCGGTTCGGCTCTCCTCTTGATGGCCTAGCCGAGGGCACCAAGATCGGCACCAGCAGCCCCCGCCGCGCCGCCCAACTAATGATGTTTGCCCCCCAGGTGGAGATCGTCTCAATCAGGGGCAACGTGGAAACCAGACTGAGAAAAGCCCAGGGCGATGAGGCAGACGGGGCAATCCTGGCCGCCGCCGGCATGATTCGGCTGGGGCTAGCAGATCAGATAACAGAGTATCTAGCGGCGACAAAGTTCGTGCCACCGCCGGGGCAGGGAATCCTGGCTGTGGAAGCCCGAGCTGACGACCATCACATGCTGGAACTGCTATCAGCCATTGATGACCCGGACACCAGATACGAAGCCACCGCCGAAAGGGCTTTTCTGGAGAGACTGGGCGGCGGTTGCAGCGTGCCAGTGGGCGCATTTGCCCAGTGCACCGACAACACCATAAAGATGACCATCTTCATGAGCACAGAAGACGGGCAAAAGAACTTCACATCTGAAGTCAGCGGGCCTAAAACCGACCCCCTGGCGCTGGCCACCGAAGCGTTTCGAGTCCTGGAAGAGGACGGCGGCGCTGACTTGGTAGCCGTGGCCAGGGCCAATCAGGCGTACCGAGCGTAATTATTGCTCTAATGAGCATCTCCATATTCGGCGTTATCTAGGAATGAAATTTGACCGGTAAAGTCTATTTGGTGGGAGCTGGACCCGGTGACCCCGGACTAATCACCGTTAAGGGAATGCAGGCGTTGCAGGAGGCCCAAGTGGTCGTCTATGACCGCCTGGTCGACCCCGCGCAACTGAAGGCAGTGCCCAAGGACGCGGAACTGATATTCGTGGGCAAGGCCAGAGGGCGGCAGCAGCTGACACAACCGGAGATCAACCAGTTGCTGGTGGACAAGGCGGCCCAGGGATTGAACGTTGTTCGTCTCAAGGGCGGTGACCCGTTCGTGTTTGGTCGTGGCGGCGAAGAAGCCCTGGAATTAAAGGCCAACGACCTCCCCTATGAGATCGTCCCCGGCGTGACTTCTGCCATCGCGGCCCTCGCCTACGCGGGGATTCCCATAACCCATAGGGGCATTTCCACCACCTTTACCGTGGTGAGCGGCAGCGAAGACCCCTCTAAGCCTGAATCGACCATCCCCTGGGATGTCCTGGCCAAGAACGGCGGCACCTTGGTGGTGCTGATGGGCTGGAAATCCCTCGAAACCATCCTCGCCACCCTTGAGGAGAACGGACTGGCTCCTACAACTCCCGCCGCCCTCGTCCAATGGGGAACCTGGAGCGACCAGAAGACGGTCACCGGCAACATCAAGAACATATTGGAACTGGGCACGGCTGCTGGACTCTCCGCGCCCGTGATCACGGTCATCGGCGACGTGGTCAACCTCAGGGAAGACCTTTCCTGGTTCGACAAACGCCCCCTGTTCGGCAAGCGCGTGCTGAACACCCGCTCCCGTTCCCAGGCTTCCAGACTGCAAAGTCTTTTGGAACTGGCCGGAGCCAACCCATTGGAACTGCCAACCATTGAGATTGGGCCACTGGCCGACTTCTCAGAGTTGGACGCCACATTAGAAAAATTGGCCGACTACAAATGGGTGATCTTCGCCAGCGCCAATGCCGTAGAGTCGGTCTTTGAACGTTTGGAGTTCCAGGGTAAAGACGCCCGCGCTCTGGCTGGAACCACAATTGGAGCCATCGGCCCGGCCACCGCCCAAGCCCTGGCCCGGCGGGGTATCACCGCTGATTTCGTGCCCAAACGCTCCATCTCATCGGAGATTTTGAAAGAACTATCAAGCCGCGATTGGAACGGTGTCCCGGTGCTGCTTCCCGCGGCCGACATTGGTCGGGATGAACTCGAGAAAGGCTTGGCCCAGATGGGGGCCACGGTCAACCGCCTAGCCGCCTACCGGAACGTGCCTGTTGCCGGAACCAGCGACCTGGCCAAACAAGCTTTCATCGACGGCGTTGATGTCGTAACCTTTACAAGCTCATCCACCGTAAGAAACTTGGTTGAGATGTTGGGCGCGGACCGAAAGGCCTTAGAAGACAGCTTCATCGCCTGCATCGGCCCGATAACCGCTGCCACCGCCCGCGAATTGGGTCTGCGGGTGGGTTTGGAAGCATCAGAGCACACTGTGGAAGGCCTGGTGGACGCCCTGGTCAACCATTTTGCGACCGGCGAGGTTTCCCACGCCTAGAATCTAGTACCCAGCCTCTAAAAGTAACCCAGGAGAATAGGACGTCATGACCAGCTTTCCCGACTCACGGTTGCGCCGATTGCGCGGTACCGAGTCCATGCGCAACATGGCCAGAGAGACCCGCCTGACCGCCAAAGAGTTTGTCTATCCGGTGTTCGTCGCCCACGGCTCCG
Organism: Dehalococcoidia bacterium; assembly: GCA_002730485.1. The sequence continues at coordinate 5,439 of PCAH01000189.1, forward strand.
GCGTGAAAGAGGCCATTGAACCCATGCCTGGACAGTTCCAGATGTCCCTGGATGTCCTCTCTGAGGAAGTTGGGGAAGCGGTCGAATTGGGAATCCCCTCGGTGCTGCTGTTTGGTCTGCCGGCTGAAAAAGACCCGCTGGGGCTGGAGGGTTACGACCCCGAAGGCATCGTCCAAGAAGCGGTGCGCATGATCAAGAAGAATCACCCGGCCATGATGGTGGTCACCGACGTGTGCATGTGTGAGTACACCGACCACGGCCACTGCGGCGTGATCGATAACGGCAAGGTGGACAACGACCAGACCCTGGAGCTGCTGGGCAAGACCGCCGTGTCCCACGTACAGGCTGGAGCCGACCTCCCCGCGCCTTCCGCCATGATGGACGGTCAGGTCTGGGCCATTCGCCAGGCATTGAACGACCACGGCTACGAGGACACGCCCGTCATGGGTTATGCGGCCAAGTATTCTTCGGGGTTTTACGGGCCATTCCGGGAGGCCGCTGGCTCCACACCACAGTTCGGCGACCGCAAGAGCTACCAGATGGACCCGGCCAACGCTCGCATGGCCATGCGTGAGATCGAGGCTGACATCGCCGAAGGCGCCGACATTGTCATGGTTAAGCCCGCCCTGTCGTATCTGGACGTGATCCGGCAGGCCAAAGACCGGTTCGACCTGCCCTTGGCCGCCTATAATGTCAGCGGCGAGTACTCAATGATCAAAGCCGCCGCATCCCTTGGCTGGGTCGACGAGAAAGCCGTGACCTTGGAAGTACTAACCTCCATCAAGCGCGCCGGCGCAGACACGATCCTCACCTACCATGCCAAAGAAGTGGCGAAATGGCTGAAAGAGACTGAGTAGTCACTGAACTCCCAATATTTAATCAGGACACCGAATGCAACTTAGCAAATCAGAAGCACTATTCGCCGAGGCCCAGAAATATATCCCTGGCGGCGTTAACAGTCCGGTCCGGTCATTTAGGGCCGTGGGCGGCACTCCGCCGTTCATCGCAAGGGGCCAGGGCGCGCGCGTCTGGGACGTGGACGGCAACGAGTACATCGATTACCTGGGTTCCTGGGGGCCGCTGGTCCTGGGCCACTCCCATCCAGCCGTGGTCGAGGTCCTCAAAAAGACCGTCGAAGGCGGGACCAGCTTCGGCGCTCCAGTGGAACAGGAAGTTGAACTGGCCAAGCTGATCTGCGGCGGCCTACCATCGGTAGACTCCGTCCGCTTGGTCAGCTCGGGCACCGAGGCCTGCATGAGCGCCATTCGGCTGGCCCGGGCCTTTACCGGCCGCGACAAAATCATCAAGTTTGCCGGTTGCTATCACGGCCACGCTGACGGCCTGCTGGTGAAAGCCGGTTCGGGCGCGCTGACCCACGGCATCCCCACCAGCGCCGGGGTCCCAGAGTCCTACGCCAGCGAGACCCTGGTGGCTGATTTCAACGACATCGAATCGGTGGAAAAATCCTTCCTAGCCAACCCCACGTCCATCGCCGCCATCATCATCGAGCCGGTGGCCGGCAACATGGGTGTCGTCCCTCCAGCAGATGGGTTCTTGGCAGATCTGCGGAAGATCACCCAGGACAACGGCGCGCTGCTGATCTTTGATGAGGTCATCACCGGCTTCAGGGTCGGACCCAACGGCGCCCAGGGTCTGTTCGGCATCACACCCGACATCACCACCATGGGCAAGATCATCGGCGGGGGACTGCCGGTGGGGGCTTACGGCGGGCGGGAAGACATCATGCAGATGGTCGCGCCGCTGGGGGCGATGTACCAGGCCGGCACGCTGTCCGGTAACCCGTTGGCAGTGAGCGCCGGTATCGCGACGCTCACAGAACTTCAAAAGCCAGGAACTTTCGAGCGTCTGGACACCCTGGCCCAGCGTTTTACGGACGGTGTGACCGCTGCCTTCCAGAAGGCTGAGATACCTTCAACCATCAACCGGGTCGGCTCCATGTTCACCGGGTTCTTCAACCCTGGGCCGGTGGCTGGACTAGCCGCCGCCGAGGGTTCGGACACCGAGATATACGGCCGTTACTTCCACGCCATGCAGGAGCAGGGTGTCTACATCGCCCCGTCCCAATTCGAGTGCGGATTCGTCTCAACAGCGCACACAGAAACAGACATCGACACAACCATCGACAAGGTCTCAGCGGCTCTTAGCAACCTCCGCTAGGCTTACTCACGCTAAAAAGAAAAGGCTCTCTTTCCTCGGAAGGAGAGCCTTTTTAATTACCGTGATTTAGTGGCTGCTTAGGCGCCGTAGCGGGCGGCGGCGTTGGGGTCGCTGTACTCGACACCCTTGGTGGCCCAGAAGGCGGTGGCGATGGCATCCACGGTGGAAACCAGCTCTTCGCATTTGCCTATGTCCACGTTCTGCTTGCACTGTCCGGCCAGCTTCAAAGCGACGTTAAAGGTGCCGTGGAGGTCAAATCCGTCGGGGGTGTTTGGCCAGCCGTAGTCGGCCCAAAGGACGCTGAGCTCGTGCTTGACCACTTCAGCATGCTCCTCTTTGACGGTGACGTAACGGGCCATCTTGTTCACGTAGTCCTGGTAGGCTCCGGCGTCACTGGCGTCGGGGCGCTCCAGGGTCTGCAACCTCAAAGTCATCTTCTGTACGGTCTGGGCGGCTATCTTAGCCGACAACGGCTCATAGATCCCGCATGGGACGTCACAATGTGCTTGCGCGATTTCTGGCTTGAACCAGCCTATTGGGTTAAACATAGCAGCCTCTC
>PCAH01000190.1 GCA_002730485.1 Dehalococcoidia bacterium
GCAGTCCGCCGGGCCTCAAGGCGGGACTGGAGACGGATGCCAGCCGTTCGTGCAAGATTGGAGCGTCAGGCTTCATGCCTTCTTCGGCGGTCAATACGGGCTTTAATACCTCGTAATCCACCTTGATCAGGTTCATTGCCTCTTCGGCGACGTGGATGCTGGTTGCAGCCACGGCGGCGATGGCGTGCCCCTTATATAGGGCCTTGCCTCTGGCGAGCACGTTCATACTCAGGAAACCCAGGTTATGGATGGAGCCTTCGGCGAGATCGACCAACTTCATGGATGTCTCTGGCCAGTCTGCGGAAGTGACCACCGCGTAGACGCCCGGGTGGGCCTCCGCCGCGCTGGTGTCCACCGATTTGATGACTGCGTGGGCGTGAGGGCTGCGAAGTATCTTTCCGTAGAGCATCCCGGGCAGAATGGTGTCTGCTCCGTATTTGGCGCGACCGGTTACTTTGTCAGCGCCATCATGACGGATCGGAGAGGATCCGACTGTGTCAAATTCTTCATTGGAGAGGACCGTATTGGGCTTGTACTCAAGCATTCTCTCGCTCCTAGCTGTTAGCTCTTAAAAATTCGTGATGGATTTAGGCGTCCGTAGGCACGGATTGTCTAGTTGATAGACATAGGAAATAAGCCTTAGGGTATATTATCACAATCCCAGGTGCGGGCCCACGCCTGGATTACCCGCAAATCAGCCTGACAGGCGCACCCTGTCCCTGACGCCAAGGCCAGACTGCTAAAGATTATGACAATTGAATTTACTGACCCTTTTTGGGTACTGTACTGCCCTGTATCAGTTGAGATATACTGCCACAGCGATTTATGCACGGCTGGGGACAACCTGCAGACTCCCCATCTGAAAAACGGTACCGGAGTGGATATTTAGGATGCGCTTTCCTCGATTACGCGCCCAACGGGCATTTGTTGTTCTCTTCCTGATTGGCATAATTTTGATGGCCACCACAGCCAGCCACGGGTGTACGGTCAGCGGCTCCTAGCCAACCGACTCTAGCCTTCTTGAAGGTACCGCATAGTCTTTTCCAAGACGCCGGTACCTTTGTTCAGTTTTAACTTCTCTGTTGATTCTTCCCCGTCAACCCAGGACCCTGGGATCAACCAGAACTTGGCATCTCATCTAATCGATGAATTGATCTTCGTCCTAAGCGAATTTCGTCAAACTGACGTATCAAAATAAGGAGGCAGTCATGCCGGATCAAGAATCCAACGCAGACCTGAATGTTCTATCTGAAGACCCTCTTTGCGCGGGTGTATTCCTGCCAAACCTAGACGTACCCATCTCCCCCACTGAAGGCCACTTCATCCGCAGCCACTTCTCAGCTCCCCAGATCAATTCCTCAGATTGGTCACTCCCCGTCACCGGCGAGATCAACAACGCCCTGAATCTCTCTTACGACGACCTGCTAAAGATGCCCAGTCACGAAGTCGTCAGTCTCATGGAATGCGCCGGCAATAGCCGCTCAACCATGCAGCCCCCAGCAGAGGGTGTTCAATGGGACAACGGTGCAGTTAGCGTCTCCCGCTGGAAGGGAGTCTCGGTAAGAACCGTTCTGGAGCAGGCTGGCCTCAAGCCTTCGGCCACCGATGTCTTGTTTGAAGGCATCGACTCCGGCACAGAACCCCACTCAGGCGGAAAACTGAACTATGCCATGAGTGTGCCCATGGAAAAACTGCTGAATGAAGACACCCTTCTAGCCTATGAGATGAACGGAGAGACCCTACCCAAGGACCACGGCTTCCCCATCAGATTGCTGGTCCCAGGTTGGTACGGCATGGCCTCCGTGAAATGGCTGGACAAGATCACAGTCTTGGACCACCCCAACGGCGGGTTCCACGAGATGGACTACCGCATCTACCCCGCCTCTGACGGCAAGAATGACGCCGAAGTACAGCGCGTTACCTCGCTTAAGGTGAAATCCCTGATCAGCACACCCGCCAAGGGTTCTGTCCTTGCCCCAGGCTCCTACACCATCAAGGGAGTGGCCTGGTCCGGTGACGGCCACATCACCGAGGTGGAAGTCAGCACCGACGACGACCGGTCCTGGCTTGAGGCCAAGCTGGAAGCGCCCCAGGGCAATTACTCCTGGCAGCACTTCGAGATCGACTGGGAGGCCAACAACCTCGGCCATTCTCTGCTCCGTTGCCGGGCCACCGACAGCGCGGGCAACGTCCAGCCGATGTTCGCCACCTGGAACTTCCGGGGTTACCAGGTCAATTCCATCCACTCGGTCCCCATCACAGTCCGCAAGTCTTAACAGACGATGTGACCATTGATCGATGGTCACGCTGCATAAGATGTTTACCGCCGGAGGCATGATGCCTCCGGCGGTTTATAATATTTGGGAACGCTAGAAACAATTGCAGGTGAGTTGAGATGTTTGTCGAGACAGTGCGAATCGAGAGTCTGGCCAACAACAGCTATGTGGTCGGCTCCGAGCAATCCGGACGGTGCATCGTCATCGACCCGGCTCGGGACGTGGACCAGTACGTTCAGATCGCCGCCAACCACGGCACGCGGATCGCCTACACCTTCGAAACCCACGTCCACAACGACTTTGTCTCAGGCGCCAGGGAACTGGCGGAGCAGACCGGCTGTCAGGTGGGTGCCAGTGCCTCCGGTGGGCTGCTGTTTCCTTCGATTCGCCTTCAGGAAGATGACGAGTTTGACCTGGGCGAGTTCAAGATCAAGATAGTCCACACCCCGGGCCACACCCCGGAGAGCGTGTCTTTCATGGTGGAAGAACAGGGCCAACCCCGGGCCATTTTCACCGGCGGCGCCCTGATGCTGCGCGGCGCGGCCCGCGTGGACTTGCTGGGCTCGAAGATCGCGCCCTTCCTGGCCCGCTGGCTCCACAACACCATCCACGAAAAGCTGCTCAAGCTCCCCGACGATGTTGAGGTCTACCCGACTCACGGCGGAGGCTCTTTCTGCTCGGCTGCTGCGTCTGGCAGCGGGGAGATACCGACTACAATCGCCCGTGAACGGTTGACCAACCCATTTGCAGCCGAAGCCGAAGAAACCAGCTTTGTGAAATACGCTCTCACCGGCCTGGGTTCCTATCCCAGCTACTACAAGTACATGGCTGACATAAACCGCAGAGGCCCGGACATCCTGGGCGGTGTGCCACGGTTGTCATCTTTAACTGCCCTATCGGTTCGGAATCATCTCGAGAACGAAGCGGTGCTGATTGATGCCCGCCCGGAGAAACTATTCAACAACGGGCATGTGCCAGGTTCGTTCGCCGTGCCCCACGGCAACGCCATGGCCACCTGGGTGGGCTGGGTAGTTCCCTGGGGCCAGCCGCTGGTGCTGCTGTCGTCCGACCCAAGTCACCACGACGATATGATGCGCCAGTTGATCCGGATCGGCTTCGACCGGGTACATGGGTTCTTGTCCGGTGGGATCGACGCCTGGACGTCGGCCGGTCTACCCGTGGAAGTATCGAACCGACTGGACCTGGACTCCCTCAAACAAGCCCAGGAGCAGCCGATAGCACCGATGGTCATCGACGTTCGCCTGCGTAACGAATACGACATGGGCCACATCACCGGAGCACTGAACATCGAGCTTGGCGAGCTTCAAGAGCACCTAGACGGTCTGCCCCGTGAGCTTCCAGTGGTCACCGTGTGTGCCGCTGGGATGCGGGCAACCACCGCAGGCAGCATCCTGCGACGCGACGTTCGTGACAACATCCAGGTGGTTGATGAAGCCGGCACCCCGGCCTGGATCGAGCGCGGCTACCCCTTCGAAACGGAAGAATAGCTCCACAAATTTTGACCTAGCGACGAAAAGAAAAAGGCCCGCTTTGAGCGGGCCTTTTTTTACTTGCGATCCAAAAACGAGATTTGTTTCTTCAGTCTCTGTCTCTGCCGGCTTGGTACCACCGGTCCCACGGTTGAACGCTCCGGTTCTGGCTCGGTAGCAATGGTTCGTGATTGTACAGTTTGTATCCCGCAGCCAGCACCATCCCGGCCACGAAACCACCGATATGGGCGAAGAACGCCACACCAACCGAATCGGCCATACCCAGGGATATGGTTCCCTGTAGCAACTGCCAGACAAACCAGGCCCCCAGCAACCACATAGCCCGCATATCCAATACCGTGATTATGTAGAGAACGATGAGAGCTTTGATCTTATTGTGCGGGTAGATCACCAGGTAAGCGCCCAAAACCCCGGAGATAGCGCCGCTGGCTCCGATCAATGGAGCTTGCGAATCTGAGTTTATGGCCCACTGGAGCAATGTGGCGGCGATGCCGGTCACAAAATAGAAGATCAGATACCTAACGTGCCCAAACCGGTCTTCGATATTGTCGCCAAACACCCAGAGAAACATCATATTTCCGGCTATGTGCATGAAACCGCCGTGGATGAACATCGAGGTGAAGACGGTGAAAACGGTATGAACCGGAGTTTCTATATCGTATTGGATGAACGCGTTGCCCCGCTCCAAGAATGGTGTTCCTGAGGTCAATTCCTGGGCGATGAACCCCCATTTGAAGAAGAATATGTCGAGGTCGATGTTACCTTTGCCGGTCAGTGTTCCAAAGCCGCCAAGGTACATCTCATAGAGGAAAACCAACACGCATATGGCGATGAGGGCTGAGTTTACGTATGGGAATGTCCTGTGGTGGACGCTGGCATCAGAGAAAGGAAACATCTATATCCTGGTAATCTAGGGGAAATAAAAATAGGGGAACGGGTTGTACCCATTCCCCTAACTGATAGTGTCAGCCTAGATACGTTTTAGGTCAAGGGGTCAGGTCAGCCGCCGCGTGGGCGATCACCTCAGAGGCGACCTTGGGCGTCATGCGGCCCATGTTCAACATCATGTGATAGTGCCCGGGTTCGTTTGGATGGACCTTCCAGAACTTCTGCACAAAGTCCTCTCTGGCCCGTTCCAATTCCTCCACGTGGATCTCCGCCTCTTCCCGTTCAAAGTGCTCACGCCCGATCAACGTTTCCACACGCACGCTCATGGGGGCGATCAGGCCAACATGGAAGGTGTCCGGAGCGTCGGCCAGAATCTGGTTGGCACCTCGGCCGATGATTACCGCGTTCCCCTGGGAATGGATGTCCTTGACGACCTTGGTTGTGGCATCGATAAACGTCTTGTCGTCCAGTTTTTGAGCCACGCCGCCGCCCTCTCCGGTGAGGTCCATATAGGTCTCAGGTGGGAGGTTCTCGATTCCGCGGCCAAAGTATGGCTCGCCGCTTACGCCAGACATGGCTGAGCGTTCCAGCATGGTCTGAACGAATCTACCGAGCCGGTCTCGGAACCGGTCCACGCGTTGTTCCTTGGCTATGAGCGTACCAACTGGAGTGCCAACGATACGTGACGCCTCAGTAAAGATCATGCGGTCGACGAAATTGAGTCCCATCTGTTCGGCAACCATCTGGCCGATGGTGACCGATCCGCACCCAATGGGGCCGTTAATGGTGATTACAGGCATTACTGGTCCCTCCGAGTTTTCTAATTAGTCTGGTGTTAAACCGGGTTAATCATAAAGGGCCGGACCGTTTCGCAGTCCTAGATTGCCGCCGCTTCCATCAGTCTGCCGCGGCGTCTTGGGTATTCGTCTGCGAGCAGCCCCAGAACCGTGGAGTCAAACCACTCATTGTTCTTGGGGTGGGTCTTCCTCAGATGGCCTTCCACCACGAATCCAACGTGCTGGACCATCTGGAGACCGGGGTGGTTATATTCTGGGACATCTACCCAAACTCGGTGGAGCCCCAGAGGGCCAAAGGCGTGGTCCAGCAGGCCAATAAGGGCGCTGGTGCCGAAGTGGTGATGCCAGAGGTCTTTCCGGCCAATGAGAAGATCGGCTCGGGCCTCTAGCAGGGGCCATTCAATCAACAGTTGACCTTCTCCGATATGCTCTCCATCGAAGTTGTAGACGGAAAAGATCGTGCGGCTTTCGTCGCTGAACACGTAATCCCATTCCGTGGGACCGCCAGCCAGGAGAGTCTCAGGAATATAAGTGGTGTGCAGGGGTTTGCCGTCGTCCCCAACACCGTACCAGACCGTACTGACTTCCGGATCGTTGAGCCATTCAGCCATCCGCTGAACATCTTCGCGCGTGGGTGTTGCCAGGCTTACCTCTGGAAACATGATCGCACCCCCAACTTTAGTGGAAAAATTGAGCTTCCTGCAAACACGATCTATAACGGCTTGCAGTATCACTGTTCAGGATATTTAACATTATAACAAGTGATGGTAAGAGACGCAATTTACTTTTTGGGAAAATCCAGGCCCAATGTTGCCAATTTCTTACCGAAATAATCGAAGACGGGTTAACCGTCTCCCGATGTGCGGAATAGTATACTCCAGTAATCTTGGGATGCAATTCCACTTTGGAGTCAGGTACTCGGAAATCATGTGCGATTTAGGCCGTTGGAGGCCATTAAGTTGACATCGAAACGTGAAAAACCCACCGAGCCAGAAATAGACGACGATGCCGTAAAGCGCTATTTTGAAGGCACCGGCGGGTCTCAGGCTGCGGCCGCCATGAGCATGATGACCCATGAACACAATCTGCCGTCGGCCGCCGTTGACTACTGGTTGAGTAAAGAGATTGCCACTATTCAATCGTGGCTGGAGGCCGTTGGGTATTCGGGTCGGGTGCTGGATGTGGGCTGCGGCGCCGGGGCCTGGGTCGAGATATTTGCGAACCGATTCCAATCGGTGGTCGGTGTGGAACGCAGCGGGCCAATGGTGGCAGCGGCTCAGGAGCGAATCGCCCACCTACAAAACGCCCGCGTCTACCAGGGAGATGGACGGGAAGACCTACCAGACGGGCCCTTCGACCTCATCTTCCTTGGTGGTCTGATGATGTATCTCAAGGACTCGGACGTTTTAGAGATGCTACACAGCTTGAAAGAGCGGCTGAGCGAGGCGGGGACCATCGTCCTTCGGGAGTCCACAGTCAGGAAGGGTATGTTCACTCCAACGGGTGAGTACCAGGTGATCTACCGCAGTATTTCTGCCTACGAGAAGCTATTCCTTGAAGCTGGAATAGCAGACGTGCAGGTGCGAGGTAATTCCGGTTACACCAGCATGGTGATCGCAGAGGAGATGGTTGACCTCCGCCGCAAGTTACTGCCGTTCTTGCCAAAACAATCCCTGAAACTTGGGGCGCTCACCTGGGCCGTCCTCCGAGGCACTTCTCCCATCAGCTTCCGGGCACTACCCTGGACGCTCTCCCTGCTGCGCATCCCCTGGCCCAAGCTGCAAAACCATTTCTTCAGACTTAGCTCTCGTACCTAGGGAGTCGGCTAATCCGTTGCCCAGATCACTGCGTAGCCCACGGTCGCCGCGACCACGTACGCCGTAAAGATGTAGTAAAAGACCTGGGGTGCCTTGGGTAGACGGAAGGGCGCCACGTGCAGAGCGGCCATGACCACGATTGCGACGTACAGGATCGACACGAACGCGCTGTGGTCTATGAAACTCTCCAGAAAGAAGACCAAAGAGACCACGATCGGTGAGTTATCAATGGTCAGTCCGGCTATCTTGCCGCTGCTATCAACCCCGTAGACATTGAAATAAGAAAGGCGGAGCACACCCGCCATGATGATTGCCAAAGCCCCAGGATAAGCCCAGCCGCTGAAATCGGTGACGCTCAACAATAGTATGGCTGGGCCCACTCCAGAGGTGACCAGATCAACCAGTGAGTCCATGGCCGCGCCAATGGATCGGTGTGCCTCACTCCTACCGGCCAGATTACGGGCAACTACCCCGTCATACCAATCAAAGGCAACGGCCCAGAGCATGGCAATGATCGCCGCCGGATAGTTCTGTTCCAGGGCAAAGAAGATCGCCAGCACCCCACCGCACAGGCCAGTCAGTGTTATCAGATTGGGCCAGTCAGCCACAAAATAGAGGATTACGGGCAGGCCTGAGTTTTCAGACTCGGATCCATTCATATGTGGGTCAGGTTCGGCCATGTTCTGCGAGGTCCCACTCCTGATACCGTTTTTGCCCCGACAGCCTGGCAATACACCGCTCATCAAGCGTGCTGCATCGGGCAATTTCATCGTGGCGCGTAGTATACTCAGTTCAAAATCAGGCACGAATATTTTGGAGAGATCAGATGCGGGAAAATACCCTGAAGCAGAAATTAAACGACGGCAAAGCAGTCTTTGGCACCATGCTCACATTCCCATCGGCCACGATAGTTGAGATGCTGGGCAGCCTGGGCTACGACTGGATCTTGCTGGATAACGAGCACGGAGACGTCACGGTAACCAACGTTGAGGATATGATCCGGGCCGCTGAGCTAACTGGCATGGCACCCCTGGTGCGGCCAATCGGCAACGAACTGGAGTTCATATGCCCCTTCCTTGACCGCGGCGCGTGGGGAGTGCAGGTTCCCCACGTGAACACCGCCGAGGAAGCGCAAAACGCCGTTGAGGCCTGCAAATACTATCCCGAAGGCCAGCGCGGCATATTCAGTCGCAGCCGTCCCGCCGGATTCGGGTTCTCCGGCTCCACCGCCGACTACGCCGTGGAAGCCAACAAAAACACCCTGGTCTGCCTGATGCTGGAAGACGTGGAAGCCATCGACAACTTAGAGGAGATGGTCGAGGTCGACGGCGTAGACGTCTATTTCATCGGTTCTGGAGACCTTTCCCAGTCCATGGGCTACGTCGGCCAGCAGGCCCACCCTGAAGTCCAGGCGGTCATGGAGCGGGGAGTCAAGATCATCCGTGATGCGGGCAAGTTTGCCGGCTGCAGCTGCCCCGAGAACCTTGTTCCAAAGTTCCTGGACCTGGGCGTGCAATACTTCCACGGCACCGTTCAGACACTGCTCCAAACGTCCACAAATGAATACCTGAAATTCATGCGTGAAGAGGCCGCCAAGGCCGGTCTATAGCCAGAGAATAGCAAAGAACCAACACTCTGGTTGTGGTGGACGGCCTCAGCCTGGTCTGCGTCACCGACGAACGGGTGAGTAGGGTGCGGAATTTCGTTGGTACTGGAAATAAATCAAGCACCTGGGCACTCCTGGAAACGGAGAAGACGAACTTAGCGTACGCCCCTTTGATTGCGGTATACTCAACGCCTTAAACATTCAAATGCGTAAAAGGTAGATTCATGGCTAGCGTATTTCTTGGCATCAACGACCGCACTTACACCTACGAGTCCACCGCAGCTCGCGCCGAACATATGGGCGCGGGAGTTCGATACCCCATAGACTTCGCCATGACTGAGGACGAGATTGCTTACATCGTGAACCGTGGTCGGGAAGACCGGCCCGACGGCACGCGATTGACGGTCTTTAGCCTCACTGAAGAGGGCGAGGAATACATCTCCACCTTTGGTTCCTACGGCGAAGAGCCCGGGCAGTTCATCTGGCCGGTGGGAATCGCTCTGGACAAGGACACCAACGTCTACGTCACCGACGAATGGCTCCACCGGATCACCAAGTACGACCGGGACGGCGAGTATATCTCCCACTGGGGCACCCACGGCTCCGGTGATGGGGAACTGAACCGTCCTGCGGGTATATCAATCGGCAAAGACCAGACGATGTACATCGTGGACAGCCGCAACAACCGCATTCAGAAGTTCACGTTGGATGGCAAATTCCTAGGTAAGTTTGGCTCGGCAGGATCAGCCGACGGCGAACTCAACATGCCCTGGGGCATATGCTTGGACGCCGAGGACAATGTCTTCGTGGCCGACTGGCGCAACGATCGGGTCCAGTCATTCACCTCCGATGGCAAATGGCTGGCTACTTTTGGATCTCCTGGCGCTGCTGGGACACCTGGCACCGGCGGAGACACCACCAATGCTGTGATCAAGGGCGGGATAACCCACTCCGACGCGCAGGTTGGCCAGTTCAACCGCCCCACGGGTGTCTGCGTTGACCAGGGTGGCGACATCTACATCGCCGACTGGCTAAACAACCGGGTGCAGGTGCTCACTCCGGAGGGCCGGTTCATCACCGAGTTCACCGGCGACGGCCATCTCTCAAATATGGGTGTCGCCAAACTGAAGTCCAACCCGGACATGATCCGGCAGAGGAACGGCATCCGGAATTTCACTCCGGAGAGAGTCCTCTGGGCTCCCTGCGCCGTCAAGATGGGTCAGAACAACCGGGTGATCATCGCCGACACCACCCGCCACCGATTCCAGATATATCGCAAGAACATCGAGCCCATATTGGTCTAACCAGAATCCGGCCAGACGAAGTAACGTCTGGAACAAGGCAAACAAAAAAGGCTGCGTCTAACTCGCGGCCTTTTTGTATCTATGAGGCATGTAGGTGGCTAAATTGCGGTTTATGCGGGTTGGGCCACCGCACCTTGGAATCGAACTTCCAAATCTTCAAGCAACGCCTGGTCTGTCTCATCCAATTCGGAGTGGACCCAATCGATGATCCAGCGGGGATCCTCGGCTGAGTCATCGATCAGAAGTCGGCGCACCATGTATAGCTGTCCGGCTTCGTCGATCTCGTCACGTACCAGGGAGCAGACAAAGGCCTCTTCGTTCTCAAAGTGGTCCAGTTCTAGGATGCGAACACCCATCACACGGCTGTGGATGTGTCGTATGGTGCGGGCGGTTACCTTCTTGTCACCAAGTACCTGGTGGAGAGCGGCCTCCACCTCATGGAACCGGTTTTCAAGTTCTTTGTGTTGCTCATCTTCCAGGGTGAAGGCGGCGTCACGGACGCTCTCAGCTAGACCGGCACCCGGGCCCTTGGCAATGAACTCAGCCAATTCGCCGGCTTTACCAGCGAGGTCAGCATGCTCTGTTTCATTGTCTTTGACCGGGTCTCTGACCGGTTGACCGTCCTTTAGAGGACCGGTCAACACCTCGTCCTCAACAGTGGCGTGGTACAGAATCTGCTTGACCCAAAATCCAAACGCTTGGTTCAGCTCCTCGATGTCTTCCAGGGTCGTTGCCTTGGAGGCCATTTCTTCGGTCCGGTCAGATACCGCACGAAAAGCCTTGTGCATCAGGGGCATGACATCAATGGGGTCTTCCAGTCTATTTATGTTCTCTGTAGCCATTTCATCACCTTTATCGTTTCTTGGTGAACGTTTTGGACTTGGTTAAGCCACCGGTTGAGCTTGGTTGATACGAGACTCCAACTCAAGCAGCAGGTTGTTCTCATTGGGGGTAAGGTCTTGGGAAATCCAATCAAGCACCCAGCGTTTGTCGTCAGCCTCGCGGTCGATCAACAGTCCACCGACCACATTGACCTGGCTGTCAGTGGAGAGGTTTTCTCTGATTAGAGGAATGACCATTGCTTCTTCGATTTCCAGGTGATCCTCCTGGGCGGCACGGAGGGTAATGACCTGGCCATATAGATGCTGCTTGGTGCGGGAGATGATGCTGGTGGCGCCGATGTCATCTTCCAGAATGCTCATGACTTCCATCACGCGGTCAAGAAGCCTGGCGTACTCGGCATCCTCTTTTTCAAGGACAGCCCATTTGACTCGTTCAATGGGGTCATGGGAGGCGGCGTGGCGGGATTCCTCCACCGACTTGGACATCTCTGTACCAACCTCTTTTTCGGCGTGGTACATGATGGCAGTGGCCCAGGCGGTAAACGCCAGCTTAAATGGCTGCAAACTACATCCGTCTTCGAGGCAGCGGGCAAGCTCGACCGTGCGGTCAGCTTCGCCTCGAAGGGCTTTGTGAATCAAGTACATCGCGTCGATGGGCTGCTCGAGGGTGGTGATTTCCACAGTCATGCAATTCCTCTCAATGTATTCGCTTCTCTGGATCTCGCTGAGAATTTAGCGGGACTAAATTTCTGAGCTTAAGCTTGGATGTCGGCGGTAAGTTTCTGTTCTTGTGAACCTAGTTGGCAGTATATTGATGTTCCGTCTGGTAACCAGTAATCAATTTCCTTTCATAGTGATAGGCGATATTGATGGGTCATATCTTTCTACGGTACGCCAATTGGATTCAATGATAGACAAGTTTATTACATTTGTCAATACTTATCTATTTATATTATTATTATTCGATTTGCCAATAATACCCCGAGTTCCATGCAGGGATAGTGCGATTTGGTCTTATGATCCGAGAAACAATGGTCGCTTTCGTTCATATGATGGTCGCTATCGGCAATAAAAAAGGGGAGGGCTTTCGCCCTCCCCTTTTGCGTTCCTACGTTTCGCCGGTGCTTAGCCTGTGGTTACCGGCTGTTTCCTCACCGAGGCAATCGCTTTGACCTGTTCCATCAACATGTTGAAGTTCTCAAATGTAAGTGACTGCGGTCCGTCACACAAGGCGACGTCCGGGTTCGGGTGGACCTCGATGATCAGTCCGTGAGCTCCGGCGGCGATTGAAGCCAGGGCTACCGGAGTAACCAGGTACCATTTACCGGTGCTATGGCTTGGGTCACAGACTATGGGTAGATGGCTGAGCCGTTTGATCACCGGCACTGCGGCCACGTCCAGCGTGAACCGGGTGAAGGTCTCAAAGCCTCTGATTCCCCGCTCGCAGAGAATGACCTCTTGGTTTCCCCCAGCCATCACGTATTCCGCTGCTAGCAGCCATTCTTCGTACGAAGCGGCCAGTCCGCGCTTGACCATGACGGGTTTGCCAAGTTTGCCAACCTCATCCAAGAGGTTGTAGTTCTGCATGTTCCGCGCGCCGATCTGCAGGATATCTGCGTACTTGGCCACGGTGTCTACATCTTCCACCGCCATGACTTCGGTGATGATTGGAAGCCCTGTTTCCTGCTTGGCCATTTGGAGGAGCTTCAGTCCGTCTTCCCCCATGCCCCGGAAGCTATATGGCGAGGTCCTGGGCTTGAAAGCCCCGCCCCGCATCACGGTGGCGCCAGCGGCCTTTACGGCTTTGGCCGTGGAGATCATCTGCT
Organism: Dehalococcoidia bacterium; assembly: GCA_002730485.1. Next base: position 12,868 of record PCAH01000190.1, read on the forward strand.
CTTCGTCTTCAACTGAGCAGGGTCCGGCCATGATCACCGGGTTTGCCCCACCGATCACGGCGTCGCCCACCTTGATGATGGTGTCGTCGGGATGGAATTCCTTGCTGGCAAGTTTATAGGGTTTGGAAATCATGACGACTTCGGAAACCCCGTTCATCAGTTCCAATTGGTCTTTGAAGTCTGGGGGTATGGACCCCATCACTCCAACTACTGTGCGTTCAACTCCCAAGTTGATCTGGGCTGTCAATTGATTGGATTCAATCCGTTCGCGGATGGCTTCCAAATCATCCTTGGAAGCGTCCCGTGCCATTACGACGATCATTTCAGAACTCACCTTTGGTCCGTGGATTTATTCGTATCCCGTACGTCTGTCTATCTGCTGTTAGGAGGAACTGGGACAGACCCTGAACGAAATACCCCACCACTACAGGAGGCCGTTGTCGTCAAAACGACAGGGCTCCTTCACAATCATCCCAGGAGCATAATCAAGGGAGGATTAACAACGACAGAAGAGCGCGCAAACCTACGCGCGCAGCGACGCCGCCCCCTTGAGATATATGTATACCAGATCCTTTGGTTCCTTATCAGTGTTAACCAGTATAAGTATCCTGATACAACTGGGCAAGCTACCCTCGACAACCACCTGGGTCATATCCATCAGCGGGGCGTTGGCCCAGGCCAGTCTACGGGCGGCCGTAGCCGGAAAAGCTGCGTCTAAATCAGGGGTTATCGTAAAGAAAACCGCGGCTAAAGAGTCCTCTTCTAGGTCGTTGGCATCGATCAGAGCTTGGACCAATTCGGTTGTGGCGGCATGTATCGCTTCTTCGGTATTGGCGTCGGCGGTCGTTGCGCCCCTTATTCCCCGGCATGCTGTCATTTAGTAGACGACTCCTTAATTTGGGAGCGGGACGCCGGAAAGTTCTGCAACAAACCGGCTGGTCCGCTCGACCAGTTCTTCTCTGGGCGATTCCAGCATCACTCTGATCAGGGCGCTGCCCACCACTGCGGCGTCCGCTGTGTTTCCCACCTCTTCCACATGGGTGCGGTTGGATATCCCAAATCCAACTGCCAGGGGAAGATCCGTGTTGGCTTTGACCCGGCCCAACAACTCGAAGCTCCGTCCCGAGACCTGCTCGCGGGCTCCGGTCACTCCGGTCACGCTGATGCAGTAGATGAAACCGCTGGCTCCGGAACAAGACGCCTTGATACTCTCATCGGTGCTTGTGGGGGCCAGCAGCGGAATCATGGAAATATCGTGGGACTGGCATTCTTCTATCAGCGGATCAGCCTCAAAACCTGGCAGGTCCACTGTGATCAGTCCATCAACGCCCGCCTGATGGCAACGCTGGGCAAACGGGACCAGACCATAGGTGTGGATGGGGTTGTAATAACCCATCAGGATCAGCGGGGTATCGGGGACCTTGTCGCGCAGGGCCTCAGCGACGTTCAAGCAGTCTTCCAGGCTGATTCCATTTTGAAGGGCCTTGAAGCTGGACTCTTGAATCACCGGCCCTTCAGCAAGGGGGTCGCTGAAGGGCACGCCCAACTCAACGGCGTCGGCGCCTGCAGCTACCAGCGCTGGGACCAACTCCATGGTCGCTTCCATGTCTGGAAAACCGGCCGTCAAAAAAACAATTAGTCCGGGACGCTTCTGCTCCCGGACCTTCTCAAACATACGCCTGATTCGTGATTCGCCCATACCTGGGACCTAAAGTCCTCCCGACCCAAGCTACAAAAACGGGGTATCTAGTTTAGGCAAATTTAACGCACTACAAGAATCGTGTCTACCCCTGGGGCTTTGCGAGGGTTGTTGTCTGAGAAAGGCGCAGGGCTTTGAATCAGGTGCTTAGGGCCTGCAAGCCGATGGCCAACGCGTTCTGTCCAGCATGCGCTCCGATGGACGCCCACAAGGAGCCGGTGCGCCAGTACAGCCACGCCAAGAGGAAACCGGTGATGAAGATGGGGATCATCACCCCAAAGTTGAGGTGGAATACGCTGAACACCAACGCGCTGACCACGATCGCCATCCAAGGTCCCATCTTGGGTAGCAGACCTCTGAAGATGAACCCACGGAAGAATATCTCTTCACTAAGCGGCGTGATAAAAGCCAGCGCCTGAAAGGTCAACAGTATAGCTGGGCCGTCGAAGATGATGTCCGACTCGACATCGGGAGGGGTCAGGATATCCCAGCCAAGGGAATCGACGATCCCAGCATAGATCGACGTGGCAACCAAGCTGGCAGCCAAAACCCCCAGCATCATCCACACCGTCTGCTTTCTGGGCCGCCTAACTCTGCTTAGTCGCAGCACCACCAGCGGGTATCTCGCATGCCTGAGACCAAAGTACCAAACTGCGGCAATGATGCCCAGGGACATTAAGTGGACGCTGACCCAGGTGGCTACAGCGTCTTCTTGCTCTGGGTATAGGGAGCCAAGTAGGGAGGCGACCATGGCCGCTGAGAACAGGGCAAGGATCACCACGATTATCGCGAGGATGATCTGGCCGCCGCCCCAGGTTACTTCGCCCATCCTCCGGGGCACTCGCCCGGAGGCATTGGAGGATTCCGGTTCATGGGTAAAACCAGCGTCTAGTGCCTGGACATCTGTGGTCTCATCCAATTCAGGAGCAATTCCAGCCGCTCGATAGCCGCAGTTAGGGCAGAAAGTCTGATCAGCTGCCCAGGCACGCCCGCAATGGGAGCAGTAGGAAGGGCCATCCGGCTGTTCAGAGGTCTCACTCACTGCCTGCTCCAGTCTGGCATCGCCCGGGCTAGGAAGGTCTTCGGGGTTTGTGGACGGCCCTGGATTACTATCGTCGGGCTGCAAATTCGGTCCGCATATTCACTTTGGTAATCATATTTCGTTGAGTTCAAGTATAGCAACATGCCTATTATTTCCAAGCCGCCCCAAGCCTTTCTAAGAAGAAACGGGGCGTGAGATACCAGGATTTCAGAACAGGTAATCCCTGAATTTCATTGCCAGAAAATGTATGGTCAGCCATAATACTTGCGGCCCATAACCACGGCAATTGCAGTCTGCTCACACAGGCTACCAGAGTATGCCGATCGGAGTTAGCGACATGACTTCACAACAACAACCTTCACGAGACGAGTTCAACCGCCTGGCAGAACTGCTCGGAGTCCAAGGCGAACCCGACTACATGGACGAGCTCTATAACCAGGTGAGAGGCGTTTTCATGATGGGCGAAAGTATCAAGGCGATCGACGTTACCGGGGCTGAACCGGATATGGCCTTTATTCCCCCAATCGACTGAGCGTCAACAGCCTAATCTTTCTCCTCATTTTTCTATCCTTGTACTAAGAAATCGGAGTCCATCACCACCATGGATACATTGGAAATCTGCTACATGAGCGCCGGAGACCTCTCCAAGCTCGTGCAAAATAAAGAGGTTTCTCCGGTTGAGATAATCGACGCCCATCTCACTAGGATCGATGCCACCGAGCCGGTGCTGAACTCGTTCATCACTCTTCTGGCCGACGAATCACGCGCCGCCGCACGCCAGGCTGAAAAAGACATCCAGGCCGGAAGATACAAAGGCCCGCTCCACGGCATACCGGTGGCGTTGAAAGACCTGTACAACACAGGCGGGGTCCGCACCACCTCCGGCTCCAAGATATTCGACAATTTCATCCCCACAGAAGACTGCACCGTGGCCGCCAAGTTCCAGCAGGCAGGAGCAATCCTGCTGGGAAAACTGAACATGCACCAATTTGCCTATGGCCCAACGGGTGAGAACCCGGATTACGGCCATATGCACAACCCCTGGAACCCAGACATGGTCACGGGAGGCTCCAGTGGCGGTTCAGGTTCTGCTGCGGCGGCAGGACAATGCACCATCACCACCGGCAGCGACACCGGAGGGTCCATCCGGATTCCCGCCGCCCTCTGCGGCATAGTCGGCCTCAAGCCGACCTACGGTCTGGTCAGCCGCTACGGCCTCACCGCATTGTCCTGGTCACTGGACCACCCCGGCCCTATGACGCGGACCGTTGAAGACACGGCCATCACCATGAACGCCATCGCCGGTTATGATCCAAAGGACGTTGCATCGGCCAAGGTGGACATCCCCGATTACACTTCGGCCTTGACCGGCGATGTCAAGGGTCTGAAAATCGGCCTGCCGAAGGAATACTTCGAGGCACCGCTAGACCCTCAGGTGAGGAAGGCAGTCATGGATGCGGTGAGCTTGTTGGAAAGCATGGGCGCAGAGGTCAAAGAGGTCTCCTACCCCATGTTCAACCAGTCACAAGCCATTTCGAGCACGGTGCTCATGTCTGAGGCCAGCGCGTTCCACCGAGACCTGCTGGAGAAAGACGGCCACCAGCTCTATGAGCCGGTCAGGCAACGACTGCATGCCGGATTGTTCATCAGCGCCGCCGAATACCTGCGTGCCCAACAGGCCAGAACCCTCTTTGACCAGCAGGGGAGACGCCTATTAGACGATGTCGACCTTCTGGCTGGCCCCACCGAGCCAGTCACCGCGCCAGAGATAATGGCGGCGAGAGTAATGGCCGGAGAACAGGAGGTGGGTGTTGTGGGTGCTCTGACCCAGTACACCAGGCCTTACAACATCAACGGGTTCCCCGCTATCTCAGTGCCGTGCGGGTTCTCGGATGACGGCCTGCCGATCGGATTGCAGCTCGCCGGAAAGCCTTTTGACGAGCTGACAGTGCTGAGGGCGGCACATGCTTACGAGCAGGCGACGACCTGGCATACCCGCCGACCGGCTCTCTAAACACATCCGTAGTCCGCAAATGGGGTGCGGGGCCTGGGGCACTACGGTTGGAGATAACCCAATCCACCTGGCTAAGATAAAAACGTATTTCGTGTAGAATCCTTACACAGAATCGACCAAGAACAGAAAGCGTGGAGAATCGGTAGATTGACGGAGATCACCACCGTTACCTTTGACCTCTGGCAGACTCTGCTGCTGGACGAAAGAGACCTTGGGCACGCCCGTGCCCTGATCCGTCTTGAAGGCGCTCAGTCTGCCCTGGCTACGCTGGGCAAAGATTTCAGCATCGAGCACATCAGGGGGGCCTACGATTCCTGCTTTTTGCAATGCCGGGATATCAGAGAAAGCGGGCTCGACGTGGGTTTCAGAGAGCAGGTTTCCATCTTCGTCAACCACATCGAGAGTGGCCTTACCGACGACCTCGACCAGGCCGTGATGGATGACATTGCCCATATCTACGCCGACTCCTTTTTGACCCATCCACCACCAGCCCATGTCGATGCCATCGGTGTCCTCCAAGGCGTAAAAGACCTGGGGTTCAGGATGGGCCTGATCTCCAACACCGGGATGACCCCGGGGTTCACCTTTCGCCAGTACATGGATGAACGGGGAATGCTGGAGTATTTCCACACTCTGGTCTTCTCCGACGAAGTAAAACTGGCCAAGCCGTCAGAGGGCATCTTCATGATGACCCTTGATGCTCTGGGCGCAACTCCGGAGCAGACCATCCACGTTGGGGACCATGTCCTAAACGACGTGGTAGGCCCCAAACGCTGCGGCATGAAAACCATCTGGATATCAGGATTCTACGAGCGCAAAGACCCAAATGACCCGGAGTCCGAGCCGGACATCACCGTCTCAGGACTCGCCGAGGTCTTGCCAGCCATCGCCACCTTATCCGGCAGATCAGAATAATCGGGTGCACTCGAAAGGCCTAACCAGGCAATCGAATAGGCTCATAACAATTCTTGAAATCCGCTGGTGAAACAAGCCTCTGAATCTCGTATAATTACTTGTGATTCGGAGGAAATTTCTGACATACATTTCCTAGAATCATTGATTTGCAGGGCGAGCTAACTCAGATTGGTATCGTTTCTGACATGGGTGACGGGATGCTTAAAAGGGTCCTGACAGGTCTGCATCATGGCTGAACCAGCCGATCTCAATGCGCTTTGCGAGGACGTTTTCTCCAAACGCCCTCTTATCCTGGTGAGTAACCGCGGCCCGGTTGAACACCAGATGTCTGGCGATGGCCGCCCCGAAGCCCGCCGGGGCAGCGGCAGTGTGGTCACAGCATTCAGCCAAATGGCCCAGAGATTCGAGTTCACCTGGGTGGCCAGCGCCATGGGCGAAGGCGACCGGTTGGTCTCTGACAATGGCAATGGCCCCCACCTGAAATCCCCTCTCCCTGGACACCAGATAAACCTGAAGTACGTGGTGACTCCCAGACGGGTCTACCACAAGTACTACAACATCCTCTGCAATCCACTCCTCTGGTTCCTACAGCACTACATGTGGAACCCGCCCTACAACCCAAACGTGGACGCCGCCGTGCACGACGCCTGGGAAACAGGCTACATCCCGGTGAATCAGGCATTTGCCAACGCAGTGATCGAAGAGGCGAAAGCCCTGTCGCAGACACACGAGCAGGCACCCATCGTCATCGGCCACGATTACCACTTGTATTTGATGCCGGAGTTCGTGCGTCAAGCAGTGCCAGACGCGGTGATCCAGCACTTCGTTCACATACCCTGGCCCACCCCCCAATACTGGCACATGGTCCCGGACTACATCACCCGCAGGATCTGCGAGTCTCTATGCGCCACAGACCTGTTGGGATTCCAGACACTGGGGGATGTGCGCTGCTTTCTGGACACGGTTGATGAGTTCGTCCCGGGAGTGATTGTGAACCGAAACAACCACACCGTAACCCGTGATGGCCACATGACCTCGGTCAAGGTCTACCCCATATCGATCAACGTGGAAGAGGTGCAGAGGATAGCCAACTCTCCACGGGCGCTGGACTATGAAGCCAAACTAGCTGAAGACACCGGCGAACTCACCATAGTACGAATCGACAGGGCAGAACCCAACAAGAACGTCATCCGGGGCTTCCGGGCTTATGAGCTATTGCTCAACCGCTATCCCGAGTTCAAAGGCCGGGTGAAGTTCTTGGCCTTCCTGGTTCCGTCCCGGACCCACATACGGCAATACCAGCGTTACATGGACGAGATACAGCAGGTGATCCAGCAGATCAACAACAACCACGGCACGCCCACATGGCAGCCCATCGTGCCGTTCGTCGAGAACAACTACACCCAGGCCATCGCTGGCATGAAGGTCTACGACGCCCTGCTGGTGAACACGATCGTCGAAGGAATGAACCTGGTTGCCAAGGAAGGCCCGGTGGTCAACAGCCGTAACGGGGTGCTGGTGCTCTCTCACAGCAGTGGCGTGCACCACCAACTCGCCGACGGCTCACTCAGCGTGTCACCTACGGACGTCGAGGGCACCATGGAGGCCCTGCACCAGGCCATCACCATGTCCGCTGAAGATCGCAAGAACATGGCGGAATCGCTATATGAGTCGGTCTGCCGGGAAGACATCAACCACTGGCTCCAGCAACAGATGGAGGACATCGCAGAGATTCTTTAACCGGCCAATAGTCGCAGCCTGAGGCTAGCTAAAAGCCAAGGCTGAGGTTAAAGTATTGAAGTAACGGTAGTCTGCCAAGCTCGGAAAACATTCCTTGCCCCGAGAGTCTCGATTTAGCTTGATACAGTCTCTTTTCAGTCTAGAAAGCGATCCACATGGAACAGTTGTTCAACCCACAATTACCCGGCGGCGAGCGTCCAGAGATTCAGCTGTGTATCTTCCCTCACCTGCCTGAATTTCTGGTGATAGACTCGCGGCAAGAGAACCCACAGGTCATGGTCCTAAGCACCGATGATGTCTTCGACGAAGACTTCTACCGAGCTGTGGAAGCTGAGTTCTCAGAAACCTTGCGTTCTTCCAAAGAATTCCTCTTTTCCCACTTCATCAACCTGCCCATTAGCATAGAGGAAGCGGTCCGAGACATTGCCATGACTTTCATCCTCGACCGCCTTGGGATACAGGTGGACGACGAAGACGAGATCCCATCCGTTGTCGTCTATGTTGTCAGCGGTGGCGCTTTGAGCACCCACTCCGGCAAGATACTGGACGGGCTGCATGAACTCATAAAGAACAGCCTCAATGGCCCGGAATCAGAGCGTTGGGGAAGGACCATCTCCGACCTTATCGATCGGGAAACGTCCATCATGGAGAAACTCAACGAACAACAGATGGCCGAAGCCCTAAGAAGCGATTCCCCCGACTACTTCACGCTCTGGGAAAGCCGCAACTAGCCCCAGTCTTCTGGCGCGCCAGGCTCCCTCTCCCCTATAATCCTCCACAGCCCCCAGTAATCCCACTGTTGTGTCCAAACAGCAGGGATCATGTGCATTTCCCCATGAGTGCCACCTCAGGAGGATTCATGAACGATATAGGACTGTCGATTAACTCCCGCGGCGAGACCTCCGACGAAGAACTTATCGCCATTGCCAAGCTGGCAGACGATCTGGGTTATCACTCCTTCTGGACCGCCGAGTCCTGGGGCCGGGACGCTTTTACGATTCTCACAATGATCGCCTGCCACACCGAGAACATCAGACTCGCCACCGGCATAGTGAACATCTACAGCAGGACGCCCGCGCTCCTGGCGCAGACCATCGCATCTCTGGACATCATCTCCAAAGGGCGGGCCATCCTGGGATTGGGCAGCAGCGGCAAGGTCGTGGTGGAAGGTTGGCACGGCGTGCCCTTCGACTCCCCACTAGCTCGCACTCGCGAATACATCGAGATCATCCGCAAAGCGCTGTCCGGCGCACCTGTGAACCACCAGGGTAAGTTCTACACCATGGACCGGTTTCGGATGATCTCCCCACCGGTACAAAAACGCCTGCCCATCTATGTAGCCAGCCTGGGACCGAAGAACCTAGAGCTGACCGGAGAGCTTGCCGACGGCTGGCTGCCCATCTGGGCGAACCGAGAAAGAATCCCAGACTTGAAGGAGCAACTCAACGTCGGAGCCGCCAGGTCGGGCCGGAACGTGGACGATGTGACAATCGCTCCCTACCTCATGTGCTATGTGTCTGAAGGCGACGAAGACCTCGCCCACGGGGCTGGACTGCTCAGGGCCCACATGGCGTACTATATCGGCGGAATGGGAAGCTATTATTTCGACAGTTTCAGCCGGGCTGGATTCGCGGAAGAAGCGAAAGCAGTTCGCGACGCCTGGAGTTCGCGAGACCGCGAACAAGCCGCTAATTCGGTGACCGACAATATGCTGGAGAGCGTGGTTGTGCTGGGTGACCCGCAACAGTGCCGAGACCAGATTGCCAAGTTCAGGCAAGCTGGCGTCGATATGCCTGTTATGACCTTTCCGCACGGCGCTAGTCCAGAGACCATCCACCGCACAATCAAAGCCTTAGCACCCCAAGCAGGAGAACAGTGACGACCAAAATAGGCGTGATTTCAGATACCCACTCGGCAGGCAGCGGCCGAGACCTGCCGGTGAAGATACTTGATGCTCTGCGTGGCGTGGACCTGATCTTGCACTGCGGAGACCTGGAGTGCATCGGAGTTCTGGATTACCTTGAGGAGGTTGCCCCTCTCCTGGCTGTGCGCGGCTACGAGGACCCTCTGGAGGACGGTGACCGCCTGGCCCTGACCACCAGGGTGGTCCAGATAGAAGGGGTTTCGATCGGCATGATCCACGACATCCAATGGCCAGGCCCCAAAATCCCCACCACCCCAGACGGCTCCGGGCTGATACTGCCAGACGACAACGGCCGCGAGGTAATGGCTCGCAAGTTCAAAGAGCCTGTGGACGTGGTCTTGTTCGGAGACACTCACGAGGAGGTGATCATGGAATGGGACGGGGTCATGATCATGAATCCCGGCAGCCCAACCTACCCCGGAAAACGGCACAAACGTGGAGTACTGGGCACGATTGGCCTACTTGAGATAGACGGCGAAGAAGCCACCGGTCAGATAATCAACCTGGAAGAGCTGTAGTAGGGTTCTTCGTCCCATTTATGGCTCGTATCCGTTCGTCCTGAGCCCCGTCGAAGGACGCGCATGGGTCAGTCTTCGAATCAAGTTTGCTTCCGCGTAAACGGCGGTTCGCCAGGCTCACCATGAGCGGCAGCGTGTCTGATTTGCAAAATCGGTGGCGTAGTAGCTTCATAGATTCCTGCCTACGTATGAATGACGGGTGGGATGGTCGATTGCATGCATCCGTAGGGATGGGTTTTTAACCCACCTGGCCCCTGGAAGGCCAATCCCCGCCAAGACAACAACCACCCTCCATCGTCATTCTGAGGCCGCAGCCGAAGAATCCCATTGTTACTGGAATTACACACTCCCGTGGAAAAGAGACCCTTCGCTACACTCAGGGTGACATTTCAACCAAATGGGCTTCTCTGTGCCAATCCGTGGAGCAACAGCTTCCTGGATTCCAGCCTTCGCAGGAATGACGGGTGGCGTGAGAACTAATGCTCTCCAGAACCGTTCGTCCTGAGCCCTGTCGAAGGATGCGCATAGGTCAACCATCAGGTGGGGTGCCGTAGCATTGGTAAAGCTGCCAAGCGGAACGCAATAGTCCCGAAAATAAAAAAGGGCCGGTCAA
>PCAH01000191.1 GCA_002730485.1 Dehalococcoidia bacterium
CCCGCCGTTATTTTCTCCCAACTTCAATCAGTGGTGACACTCAACAAGCTACGGGCTATACTGGATTTGCTTGCTCAAATCCTCCGCCTATCGCCTTGCAAACCGGCATAACAGGACACCGCTGCCTTGAACGATCACATCATCCTTGATCCATCCAACCCCGTTGCAACGGTCACCTTCAACCGACCCAACCAACGTAACGCTATTAGTTTTGCGATGTGGGAAACGTTCTCCGGTATCATGAAGAAATTGGACGCGGATCGGTCTGTTAGAGCCGTGGTAATCACCGGGGCCGGTGACGAGGCTTTTTCTGCCGGAGCTGATATTCAAGACTTTGACGATTATCGCTCGGATTCCACCAAAGGACGAGGTTACAACGATGCCGTAAACGGGGCATTGGAAACTCTGTCTGAGATGTCGACTCCGACTATCTCTATGATCCGTGGTTTTGCCGTTGGTGGTGGTTGCGAACTGGCGGTGGCCACAGACCTACGTATAGCAAGTGACGACAGCCGGATGGGAATCCCAGTGGGCAAGCTGGGCATCAGCATCGGCCACCGAGAGATGCGCGGTCTGGTCAACCTGGTGGGCAAGGGTAACGCCATGTATATCTTGTTGTCGGCCCGCCTGCTAAACGCAGATGAGTCACTGCGGGTTGGCCTGGTGAACCAGGTGGTGAAGACCTCCGAGCTCCACGATTACACCTATAAACTGGCCGCGGATATAGCGTTATTGGCGCCCCTTTCCCACGCGGTGAATAAGCTGACCATGCAGCAGGTCCAAAACAAGCCTTCCCTGGAGAACCTCACTAAGGAAGAAGAGAACCTACCCCTGACCCAGTTCGACACCAAAGATTATCTGGAAGGCTACAAAGCATTCCTGGAAAAGCGCCGCCCTGACTTTGTCGGCGAATAATCTCAGGCATTAATTCCTTCAGACTCGATTCCGACGTTGATCAGAGAACCTTTTGACAGCACGTCCAGCTAAAATCAGAGCCGACCGGCTGCTCTTCGAGAGAGGCTTGGCGGAATCCCGGGAACGAGCCCAGGTCCTGATAATGGAAGGTGTGGTCTACACGCCCACGGGCCGTGTCTTGAAGGCCGGTTCCACCCTTCCTGAAGACGTGGAACTTGAGGTGAAGGGGAAATTTCCCTTTGTCAGCCGCGGCGGACTGAAATTAGCCCATGCTCTGAATGAGTTTCAAGTTGATGTCGCCGGGTGGACCGTGTTGGATATCGGCGCTTCCACTGGCGGGTTCACTGATTGTGTCCTCCAGCGCGGCGCAAATAAGGTCTACGCTGTGGACGTGGGGCACGGACAGTTGAATTACGGGCTTCGCCAGGACGATAGGGTCATTGTCATGGAGAAGACCAACGCCCGGCACCCATTTGAACTCTCAGAGCTGGTTGACTTGATAGTTATGGACGTGTCGTTCATATCGATCAGCATGGTCATCCCTGATGCTATGCGTCACCTAAAGACGGGCCACTACATAGTCTCTCTGGTGAAGCCCCAGTTTGAGGCACAGAAAAACCAGGTTGGTCGGGGCGGTGTGGTCAGAGATACCAAGGTACACGCCGATGTTTTGGGTAAGACGGTCAACTGGGCCGTGGGGCAAGGAATCCGAGTTAGAAACATCTGCCGCTCTCCCATCACGGGCGACGCCGGCAACCAAGAATTTTTCATTTTGTTGCAAAAACCATGAAACCAGGCAACTAATTTAAGGGGGAATCTCAAATGGAAGTCGAAAAGATTGCAGAAATACTGACTGAACGAGGTAAGACCGTTTCAGTGGCGGAGGCCGATACCGCCGGTTTGATCGGTTACATGCTGGGAGCCATCCCCGGGAGTTCTAAGTATTTCCCTGGCGGCGTAATTGCCTATACTGGCGGGCTTAAGGAGAAGGTCCTAGGCGTCGCCGATGATGTATCTCCCACCCACGGAACCGTGAGCAGCCAGATGGCAATCGGGATGGCCCGAGGCGCGTTGGAACTGTGCGGCACCGACTATGCAGTCTCCACCACCGGAGTCACCGGACCAGCCGCCGGACGAGCGGGCCTGCCCATCGGCACGTTCTGGATCGGCCTCGCCGTTAAAGGCGGTCAGGACCGGGCGATAGAAGTCTTACTGCCCGGAGATCGCGACGCCTGCAAACAGGGCGCTGCCAAGGCGGCCCTTGACCTTCTGGGTGAAGAACTCAGTTCCTAATCGGGAATCAGTGTCTGCTCGGTCTTAGAATTGGTCTTAATGATGTCCCAGTCATAGCCCATGGGAATCATCTTGACCTTCCGCCAGGTCTCAGACTGGTCGGCGTAGTGCTCGCTGCCTGGGTGGCCGGAACTACCCAGTGGCACCACCCACAGGGAGTCTTCCCAATTGGAAGGGTCGTAGGAATACCGGGCTACCGATAGGCTCGTTACCGTATTCGGTGTCGCTGGCGAGTAACCACCCTGGAGCGGCGTGTCGCCATCCCCACCAGCGGGGATGGCTGGCGGGTCTAGCAGCTCTGATAACTCTGGATACGCCGCCGATAGGTTGTGCTTGGGCTTGGCCTGATGCACCTTGCCCCACTGCCACTGGTCAATGTCGTCTCCCAGTCGCTCGGTCAGCGTCAGCACCGCCTTGGACAACGCCCGGGCCACCGTGGTCGGCCAGGTGTCCCCGTCGGGAAGCAGTGAAGTGTCGTTTTGTTCGATCATGGCCACCAACCTGGCCTTGAGCCGGTTCGAGAACGACCCAAGCCCCCGGTCTGCAGGATGCCAGGCCTCGTAGGCCAGCTTCTCCGTTAGGTTGGTCTCCAAGACCTCTTTCAGCAGGGCGTCGCGCATGGCGCTGTAGATGGTCGGCTCCACTTTGTCGGCGTCCATCTGACAATCCCAACCAAGAAGCCGGTCTTTGGCCGCCTGGCTCACGGCATCCTGTGCTTCCAACTGCTTGATCACACCCTGATAGGCCAACGCGGGGATTGATACCCGCTGTGCGTGCACCTGGGCCATATCCTCGGCTGTTGGACGGGTCAGCGACTTCAAGCCTGCGGTAACCCGCTTCACCCTGAATTCGGGCGTGAAATCGATGGCGATGTAGTGGGGATAGTCATCGCCCACCGGACGGTTGTTGGCGGTGGCGATGTAGCCTTCCGGCGGGTTGATGGAGACCGGCAACTCCTCGAAGGGAACATCTCCCTCCCATTCGTGCTCTCCAGTCCAGCCGGGCACCGGCAGCCAGCCGTTGACCCTAGATCGTATCGGAATCCGACCGCGGCAGAGATAGCCCATGTCACCGTGGATGTCGGCAAACAGCAGGTTGTTGCACGGGTCCACCCAGCCCTCCATGGTGGCCACAAATTCGCGGCTGTTGTCAGCTCGCAGCATCTTCCAGAGGATATCCGGCCAGGCGGATGCCTTTTCCGTGGCGGTGTACTTAAAGGCCAGTCCTGACCCTTTGGCCGGATCACCGGCAATGATCGGGCCGTGCGGGGTCACCGTCACAGTGGTGTGGACATCAGCGCCGTCTTTGACCTTGATGGTCTCTTCGAATGTCTCGGCATCTAGCCATTGGTCTTGGTACAGGTACTTGCCTGGCTCATTCTCTTTGAACCGCTCTATATACAGGTCCTGATAGTCGGCGGCGGTGTGGGTGACGCTCCAGGAAACCCGGCCGTTGTGGCCAAAGTGAGGGAACCCTGGGACGCCGGGGAAAGACAGACCCACGACGTCAAACTCGGGGCAGGCCACCTGGTTCTGATAGTAGGCGTTGGGCGTGTCCAACGCCCTATGAGAGTCTCCGGCCAGTATCGGCTTGCCGGTGGCCGTCTCAGCGCCGCAGAGCACCCAGCTGTTGCTGCCCGAGTCCATCTCATTCAGGTAGTTCAGTCCGGCCGCACCCTCGGCAAGTTCTTTGAGCCCTTCATCCAACGGGCCTGGTGAGGTGGAGCCAGGGGGCAGGATCATCAGGAATCCTGGCTCAACACCCGGGAAAAGCTTGCCTGCGGTCTCGGCCCCCATCTCGCGGACCATACGAGCCCGCCAGACCTTGGATTCAAATACCCCCATCGAGATGTGGCGGACCTTATAGGCGATCAGACCGTCCCACGGCTCCCACGGCTCTGGTGTCAGGCCGGTGATCCGGTACTCCACGGGCAGGGCGTCGCCGCTGTTGATGAAGGCGTTCACTCCGGCGGTGTAGGCGTCAAACATGGACTTGGTGTGGGAGTCCATGACCTGGTAGTCGGCCTTGGCGGCGGCTTTCAAACGGAACCGCCGCATCATGATGTCCTGGGGCACTGCCTGCTGGCCCACGGCCTCGGCCCAGCGGCCAGAACCACGGAGACGGTCATATTCCATGTGCCACAGGCGGTCCTGGGCCGTCGCGAAACCCTGGGCAAAATAGGCGTCCATCTCTAAGCCAGCCTTGATCCTGGGAATGCCGTACTTGTCCCGATATATCTTGACCTGTCCGTCCAACCCCTTTAGCGATACATTGCCGCTCAAACTGGGGATGGCCGATTTCAAATCCTGACTGGTAATCATCTCAGAGATCATGTCTGCCCTCTATCTTGGTCGGAAAATTTCCTGGGAGGCTGGTTAAATCCCCAGGATATTAACATAAGCCGGCCTGGGGATTGACGACACCCAGGCTCAGGGCTACCATCCCTGCACCTAAAGTCTCAGCATTTATTACGGGGAAGAACGGGCCGATGCAGATTAGCAAGAATATCTACGCAACCCACATTAAAGAAGATTCCAGCACCTTTGGGGCCATGCACCCTGGCGGCACCCACATCTATTTCGTTGGAGACCCCAACGACCACATGGTGATGGTGGACTCGGGTGAGCCCTACCGCGCCTGGACCAAGCAGATTCAGGATTTCTACTCCGAGCTTGGCAAGCCGCGTATCTCCTCGATAGTGGTCACCCACGGCCACGGCGATCACATCGGAGGCTTGGGCAGGCTCCAAGAGCAGTTTGGCTGTGTGGTCCGTTGCCATCCCAAGCTGGAGCCACTCCTCACTCATAAGCTGGGCGAGGGCACCGTGGAAAAACTCAAATCCCGGGAGTCGGTTATCGCCGGAGGCGGGGTCAAGCTGAGAGCCCACTTCACCCCTGGCCACGAGGCAGACCACATCTCGTATTACATTCCCGGAGACAAGGTCATCTTCAGCGGAGACACCATCCTGGGGAATTCTTCCTCCAGCGTGCGTAACCTGAAGCAGTACATGGAGTCGCTGGAAACCCTAGCCGGACTGAAGCCAAATCTGATCTGCCCAGGCCACGGCCAGATCATCAAGAACGGCACCGCCCGGGTTGAGGGCTACATCCGGCACCGAACGGAGCGGGAGAACCAGGTTCTGTCGGCTTTGGAGTTTGGAGTAGATTCCGTGGACGAGATCGTGACTGCGGTCTACTCGCGCAACCTGCGCCGCAATTTGCGGGGCGCAGCGGGTCGTAACGTGCGCACCCACCTGGATAAATTAACTGAAGAAGGCCGGGTCGAAAGGTCAGAGGCCACCTTCAAATTGGTCAAAGGTTAAATCGAATGCAGTTTAGGCAGATTAATCTGGGCGGCGCAGGACCCAGTGCTGGAGTCGGTTGCGGCGGGCTGCTTTTCCTGCTCGGCCTGATACTGGTCTCGCCGGTGGGGCAGTGGCTGATCACAGGTATCGGTTGGCTATTCGTCCTGATCGGTCTCTTCAGCATCGCCACCGGAATCTACTTTTGGATCAAGGGCAATAGTGACAGCGACGGCCCCGTCTAAAAGTCTCAATAGGCAAAACAAAAAGGCCGACGCATCATGCGTCGGCCTTTTTAATTCTTGTGTGGAGCGGGGTTAGTCGCTGCGTTCCAGCAGTTCGATACGGACATCCCCTGGGGCACGCACGAAGGCGATGCGTAGTCCGGGACGGAGGTCCTTGGGTTCCATTGAGAACTCGGCGCCTTTGGCCTTCAGGTCTGCGGCGGCAGCGTCAAGGTTCTCCACCCTCAGTCCAAAGTGGTCCAGGCCCACATACGGGTCATGGGGGCCGTCGGGTGTGGTGTCTTCCGCTTGGGCGATGAATACCACCAGGCCGTTGATGTCGATATCGACCCTGGCTTGGCCGTCGGATTGGATGCTCTCTTTGATATCAGCGCCAAACATCTGGTTGAAGTACTTGGCCGTCTCCAACGGTTGGCGGCTGCGCAGGTGTATGTGGTCGTAGCTGTAGGTAACCATTGCTGTTCACTTCCTAATCTGACTGATGGTTTGTGCGGATGGCACAGCTATCTGGCGATACCGTAGGCCATCGCCTGGGTCTCCTTGTCATCAACGCTGCTCATGTGTTGGCCTAGAGCCATTACCAGGCCACCCATGGCAGTGTCAGACCAGAACCAATCGTGGATGTCCCGGTCTGCGCCATCGGGTCGTTGGGCCATGCGTGCCTCGTAATAAAAGGCCTTCAGGTCGTTCACGCAGTGGCGTAGGAACTGGGGGACGTTAATGTCCTCCGGTCTTTCTTTCATATCCGTCTCTTCGCCGCTGATGTATCCCTCGATAAACCGGACAACTCCACGGAAGCGACGCTGGGGGATGGAGCTTGCGCCCACTGCTGTGCGTCCGTTGTGGGAGTTCACCCACTGCTCATAGTAAGCCCTGAGGGATGTCAGTTCGTCGGCTGCGTTGAGCCCTTTCTCTTCGGACTCGATGGTCGTCTCTGAGCCCTGAATCAGGAGGTCAGGGATCATGTCGTCCGGAAGTTGTTCCAACACCGGCCCCTTGTCTCGGTCCAGTAGGTCGAACGTCGCTTGGAGAACACGGTGTTGGTAATCGGGGTTGTCCGCTTCACCGAGAGCGTTTCCGAAGAAGAAGGGGACGGCCAGCATCCGCGGTGGCTTCACCCTTTGTGCATGTTCCTCGATCAGGACTATTCCAGTGGTGGTCATGCCTGCCTCTTCGATGATGCGCGCAATCACGCTTACAGCGTGGGAGCAGGCCGGTCAAGTCGGGGTGAGGAGCACAACCTCCACGCCCTCGTCTTTGAGTCGGCGTGCAACCTCAGGGCCGGAGTCCTCGACGATGCCAGTCACATCTCTGAGAGCACCCATGAATGAGTAATAATTGTCCGAGAGCGAGCCGATCTTCCCTTGCTCTACCAGCTCGGGTAGACGGTCGATGGGAAGGGTGACGTTGATGTCACGGTAGATGCCTGTGTGGTCGAACCCAAGGCTGGTATGGGTCTGGATGATGTCGGCGGCGCTGGCGCGTCGGGATATGGTCCGGAAAGATGTGTCACCTCCATCATGGGAAGACCGGAAAGGCCTGTCGCCCCGCACGTGGAGCCCCGCCGTGGTCACCAGGCCCAACTTGCTCTCGGATAGGGGCTTGGCCATGGGTGTCCAGGGTGTGTCGTCGTGCTCGACGCACAGCCACATCAACATGCTCTTTCGCTGAATCTCACTCAGGGCTGATAGCTTTGGCATGAGATCTCCATACGATGCTGAAATAACGGGCTTGGAATGTCCATAAAAATATTCCCTGGCCAAAGGTATGTCAAGAAGCCCCTGATTCCGCCGGTGTCAGTCTCCTGTGGGGTATTGAGTCCGCCTATTGATGTGTTCCCTGCGTTTTCCCAGAACGCCAGTTATAATGAGCCTCAGAAATTTCACCGGGCCAACGTAGAACCGATCCACGCGTGGGTTCCGGTCACCAGATATTCAGGAATGATTCAATGGTCGCAACAGTTGTAATAGCGGGAGTGCGCAGTGGCGTGGGCAAGACCACCATCGCCACCGGCATCATGGGCGCTCTGACCCGCCGTGGTCACAAGGTTCAGCCCTTCAAGGCCGGGCCGGACTACATCGATCCCTCCTACCACAAGCTGGCCTGTGGCGTGCCCAGCCGCAACCTGGACACCTGGCTCTGTGACCATCCCACGGTCTTGGAACTTTTCCAGCGGGCCAGCGCCGGACGTGACGTTTCAGTGGTTGAAGGCGTGATGGGCGTGTTTGACGGCCGTTCCAGCCTCACCGAAGAAGGTTCCAGCGCCCAGTTGGCCAAGCTCCTGGGCGCGCCGGTGATCCTCATTGCCGACGCCGCCAAGGTCGCCCGCAGCGTTGCGGCTGAGGTCCTGGGTTTTCAGACTTTCGACCCAGACCTGAACGTGGCCGGCGTGATCCTGAACGGAGTGGCCAGCGAACGACACCTGGAATTTTGCAAACCGCAGGTTGAGGCCACCACCGGCCTGCCGGTTCTAGGTTACTTGCCCCGCAAAGAGGAATTCATCCAGCCGGAGCGACACCTGGGTCTGATACCAACCGTGGAAGGCACGGTGGCCTGCCAGTGGTATGACAGCCTGATCAACCAGGTCGAAGCAACCATGGACGTTCCAGCCATCTTGAAGTTGGCTCAAACGGCCAAGACGCCCTCGGCAGCGCCAAACGTCTATCCGGAAAACCCAGTCCCAGCCCGAGCCACCATTGCTGTGGCCCAGGACATGGCCTTCAACTTTTACTACCAGGACTCCCTGGACTTACTCACCGCCTGGGGTGCGGAACTTGCTCCCTTTAGCCCCCTTGAAGACGAGAAACTACCCGCTGGAGCCAGCGGTATATATCTCGGCGGTGGCTTCCCTGAGCTCTTCGCCGACCAGCTTTCAGGCAATAAGCCGATGCACGAGGCCATGCGCCAGGCGGTTGGCCAGGGCGTGCCGGTCTATGCCGAATGCGGTGGCCTGATGTACCTTGGCAAGAGTCTGTCTGACCTGGAAGGCGTGACCCACCAGATGATCGGTGTCATTCCCGCCGAGTCGGCCATGTCTCAGAGTCGGTTGACTTTGGGCTACCGTGAAGTCGAGTCATGCTCAGATAGTCCTGTTCTGCCCAAGGGCGAGCGAGTCCGGGGCCACGAATTCCATTGGTCGACGCTGGCCAGGCAGCCCGAAACCCAAGAATCAGTCTATAAAGTCGTGGACCAAGATAACCGGCTAGACGGCTTTCGCACCGGCAACGTCTGGGCATCGTATGTCCATATACATCTAGGCAGCCGACCGGGTCTGGCGTCCAGGTTCGTGGAGACCTGCGCCGCCGCTCAAGTCTAAATCAACCGGCTGGTCCGGTTGCAGGATAGCTAACGGAATAAAGAATGAGCACAGAAAATCAAAATACATCCGCCGAAGACCAGGCAGAGCCGGGACCTCAGTCAGTTACCGGTCCCAGGATCGATAAGGGTTTGGTGATCGTCAATACCGGCAGAGGCAAAGGCAAGACCACCGCCGCCA
>PCAH01000192.1 GCA_002730485.1 Dehalococcoidia bacterium
AGGAGTTGCGAGCGCAAGCCACCGGAAACGTGGGAGCGGCCAGGAACTCTCTGGAGCACGGCGTGGTGTTTGGATCACCGGACACAGTATCTGAGAGGATTCAACAAGCCTACGACTCCGGCGTCGGTGGCGTCATCATCCACTTCCGCCTGGGAGCCATGCCCTACGAAGTCTCCGCAAACAGCATGAAGCTATTCGCGGAGAAAGTCGCACCCAATTTCAAAGACTAAGGTTTAGTCTGCCGAGTAGACCAGACTATCTCTGGCTAAAGAACTCCACTTCGAACCTGAGGGTGGCGTTCGGGGGAATCACTCCTCCGGCGCCACCAGCACCATAAGCTAGCTCGGGAGGCATGATCAACTCCACCTTGCCACCGACGTTCATGGTTGCCACACCCTCTTCCCAGCCTTTGATAACCCGTCCGGCGCCCAGTGGGAACTCAAATTGTTGACCCCGGTCCACTGAGCTATCGAACTTGGTCCCGTCCATCAACCATCCTGTGTAATGGACCGATACCGTCTTTCCGACTTCAGCCTTTTCTCCGGTGCCAACCACCAGTGTCTTAATCTGCAGTCCGGAAGCTGTGGTAACTATCTCTTCTGCCATGTCTACCTCTGTATCAATCTCTGAATTAATATTTGCTGTAGTACTTGAATCCGAATCGGAAGACGACCCGCACGCAACTCCAAATATCGCCAAAAACGCCACGATCAAAAGCCAGCGCATGGGTCTTCGCCTCCGTATTCATGTAATTCGCATCCATTTGCGCCCAGAAATGGTAGCACACCGCTTAGTGTGATGATGCGACATCTGTTTCCGATACGCGACATTTAGACTATGATATACGCCTACTTTGGATTGGGAGGCTACATCGATGACCGATGATTTCAGACAGCGGGTGGAAGCTGCCAAGGGCAAGACAACACCCGTAAGCGCTGTGGAAAGCAAGAAGCAACTTGACGAGAAGCCCGAGATACTACTGATTGAGACGCGACTCAAGGAGAACGTTCCTCTGAGCGAGCAGGTCGATAATACGATCTTTATCTCCGTGGAAGAATTGGACGCAGCCGCAGAGGACCGCTCCAAGCTGGACCCGCGTTTGTCAGACCCCAACGTACAGATCATCACAACTTGAAGACTTGGTAATAGGGCAGCCGTTGGCGCCCAAATACTTCAAGAGATTGGATTCGATAACGTGACCTACATGGCAGACGGGATGGAAGGCTGGAAAGAAGCCGGATTCGAAACCAAAGAATAAAGTCGAACCAGCCCGATTGGGGCTGACCAAGTTAGGTGGTGATATATGGCTGAGAGAGTCTGGGATAAGTTCTTATCGGAGCAGGACAAGGCTCACGTGGCGTTGGGGGAAAACAAGCAGGTGGGGTTCGGTGAAAGACCGGCCCTATTGTTGATTGACCTCTACCGCTGGGTGTTTGGCGACAAACCTCAGCCGATCATGGAAGCCACCAAAGAATGGCCGTCGAGCTGTGGTCTGGCAGCCTGGGACGCTATCCCGGCGCTGCAGACGCTGCTGGCAGCCGCTAGAAACGCGGGCATACCGGTGGTGCATGCCACCGGCCGCGAAGACGACGGACTGGCCGGCTGGAGCGTGGGTCGCGAGATCTACGGCAACTCTGACCGCAGCCCCGAGGCAGTCGAACGGCGCAACCGCCGCTTTGACATCATCGATGAGGTCGCACCCATCGACGGTGAACCGGTCATCCGTAAGAGCTCACCCAGCGCCTTTTGGGGCACGCCACTGATGGGGCACCTGAACGCCCTAGGCGTGGACACCATAATTGCCGTGGGTGAGTCCACCAGCGGTTGTGTCCGGGCCAGCGTATTGGATGGCTGCACCAGTCGTTTCCGCATGATTGTCTGCGAAGAGGGTGTGTTCGACCGGCACGAGGCCGCCCACGCCATAAATCTTTTCGACATGAACCAGAAATACGCCGATGTCTTACCTTTGGCAGATGTACTGGAGTACCTGGGAGAGGTGGGAGCCAAACGGGCTTCTGGAGCCTAGCCCCATGCCTAAAAGACCTACGGGCTGGTTGATTGGGAATTGAGCCTGTGGTAAATTAGCTGTAATAGATTGTCCGGCAACGATTGGAGATTCGCATGGCCTATGTCACACCTCGCGAGGGCGAGAACCCGGAGAGCCTGGTAAACCGATTCCGAGCATCGGTCCAACATTCGGGGATTTTGCGCGAACTTAAAGACCGCCGCTTCTTCCGGTCCAAGGCTCAGAAAGAGCGTTTGGCAGCCCAGAGGGCCGCGCGCCGGCGCCGTCGCCAAAACCGACGCTAGGACACCTTCAACTGTCCCAATCCTGACTGGATAGGGCGAGTGGATGTGCCACAAACAGATGTCTTTATCAGGCGGCCATTTGAGCCGCCTGTTTCCGTGAAGGCCGCAGTACGGCCTTTTTTCATTACTGGCCATAGCACTGAAAATCGTGCCCGCGCTCCCATTGAGAGGCCGTTCAGGCACGTTGACAGCCAAATGTGCCCCTGTTAGATTGGATTGGTTGCCCTTAGCACTTGCCCGTTGGAATTGCCAAAGGGTAGTCACATTCAGGAGTGTACCCGTGCCTCGATACGATTACCGTTGCGAAAGCTGCAAAGAAGAATTTGAATTGGTGCAGACCTTCGCAGAAGCTGGCAAAGGCACCTGCCCAAAATGTTCCGGAGCAGGACAACGGGTATACCACGCAGTCCCCGTCATCTACAAAGGCAGCGGTTTCTACACCACCGACTACGGACGACCAAGCCCCCCGATTGAAAGCAAGAGCAGCGACAGCTCTTCGTCGTCTGACTCCAAAGCTTCCACCGACTCCAAATCCTCATCGGATTCAAAGTCTGACACTGCATCAAGCTCCAGCAGCGACAGCTCTTCTGCTTCGTCTTCCGAGTCCAGCAGCGCTTCCTCCACTCCGGCCAGTTCCAGCTAACCAGGGTATTTGCCCTCAAAGTTGGCCATGGCCTTGCGTTGGATTATCTCAGAGTCCCAACCGCCTCTTTCCCTCAGAATCTTGGCGTAGACTTTCAGTGATGAGCAGATGAGAGCACTGATTCAAAGAGTCACTGAGGCATCTGTTTCCGTTGATGATGAGATCGTGGGAGAAATTGGCCCTGGATTGGTCGTCCTGCTTGGGGTGTCCAAAGAGGACGATGAAGCAGATGCCAAATATCTGGTGGAGAAGGTCTCCAATCTGCGAATATTTGCCGACGATGACAACAGCTTCAACCTATCACCCCTGGATATAGGGGCAGGCTTGCTGGTGGTGAGCCAGTTCACGTTATATGCAGACACCCGCAAGGGACGACGTCCCGACTTCAATCAGGCTGCCGGCGCAGACGACGCCAGGCGTTTGTACGAGTACACAGTGGGTTTGTTTCAGGAGACTGGCCTGACAGTGGCCACCGGGAGATTCCAGGAGCACATGCTGGTCACCCTTCAGAATGATGGCCCAGTGACCCTGATGTTGGACAGTTCCGATCGGCAACAACCACTTCGGCGTTAGGCGCAATGGAGTGGGGGTTCGTCGGGTTACCTGGTGGGTTTGGCCTACCTGAAGCACGGCGGGTTATAACCCGCCCCTACGTCTGGGTTTGGTCTCTGGTCTGGCCTTTCAGTCATTCCGGCGAAGGTCGGAATCCAGGACGTTTCTGCGTATCCATGTCTGGTCATTCCGAGCAATCTGGATTCCCGCCTTCGCGGGAATGACGGGTGAGGCAGGGTGCCTAGCTAACTGCCACCATCACCGCTCGTCCTGAGCCCGTCGAAGGATGCCGATCAACCGTGTCTCGCATAAGATTTGTATCGGCGCGTGAGTGGTTCGACAGGCTCACCATGAGCGATGTCAGAACCCCAAATTGGGCAGGTCTAACGGAACCAGCCCATGCCGCGGAAGAAGCCTCGCAGGTAGGCTATCTGCCCGCCGTGCGCGACAGTGTCCCAGACCATTTGCCCCATGAGCACTGCGATTGTGCGCGGTTCTGGTACGGTACCCATGACTATCTTGCGTTCCAGTTCTTCGGGAGTCACGTTGGCCAGGAAATTCCTGGTGTGGTTTTTCATCGCCTCGTAGTAGGCAAGTTGAACGGCCTTGGGCGGCGGAGACCATTGGGCCACCTGCGCTGCGCTCCAACCGACACCACGGTCTTCCTCGTCGGCGGGCATGCCAAATTTCTCGTGCCACCCTTCGGAGACCCAGGCCTGAGGAAGGTCACGAAAACGGGTGCAGACAAACATGTCTGTCACCCGACTCAAATGCCACAGTATCCAGGCCACAGAGTTGCACTGGTCCGTGGGTTGACGGGACATCGCAGCCTCATCCAGATCCATGAGGGCTTCGTCGATCATCTCCCAATTCCGTTCCATCGCCAATGACACCGGATCAACTGGGCTAGCCATGTGCTCCTCCGTATTCAGTCACTTCGTTAAATTCCGCAATCCACGCCTAGATTAATCAAATTCCAGGTCCAGACTGATGTCCAAAGCGTTCACCGAGTGGGTCAGTCCGCCGATGGAAATCAGGTCCACACCCGTTTCTGCCACCGCGCGCACGGTGTCGTAGGTGATGCCACCGGACGCTTCCACTATGGCCTGGTCGCCGATCACCTTCATGGCCGCCGCCATCTCATGCACAGTCATGTTATCCAGCATGATGATATTGGCACCAGCCTCAAGAGCGTCTTTCACCTGATCCATGGTCTCCACTTCCACCTCGACCTTGATGGTGTGGGAGGCCCGTGACAACGCCAGCTCGATTACATCTTTGAGACCCATCTCGCGGAAGCTATTGGCCTGTATGTGGTTGTCCTTGATCAGGATGCCGTCGGCCAGGTTCATGCGGTGGTTGAAGCCGCCGCCCGTGCGCACTGAGTATTTATCCAGATAACGGTGGCCGGGGACGGTCTTGCGAGTGTCAACGATCCTGACGTCTAGCCCCTGGACCGCTGCAACGTAGCGATTGGTATCGCTGGCGATGCCGCTCATGCGCTGCATGAAGTTCAGTGCAATTCGCTCAGCCCTGAGTATTCCGGCTGCGGACCCACGCACCATTGCGATGTCATCTCCTGGCGATAGCGACGCACCATCTTGAAGGATCGCCCTGACTTCCAGGGATGGGTCAACACGATTAAAAACGGCCACGGCTACATCCACGCCGGCCAGCACGCCATGGGCTTTGGCCCGCAGCATACCGGTACCCTGAATCTCCTCTGGAACCACTGCTTGGGTTGTGGGATCGTTGAAAGTCTGGTCTTCGGCCACTGCAGCGTCAATCAGCGCGTGGACGTCGGGGGGGAACTCAGTCATAGCAAGTCTTCCTTAGTCTTTATCAATCAGAACTTGAACCGTCAGGACAAGCCTAACCATTCAAGAGGCACAATTGTACCGCAACTACCACGACTGAGCCACATAGAAAGAATGCTGGAAAAGGGCAAGCAGGTATCGGGGTAGAAAACGGTAAAGAAGTCTAAGAGCTGGGGACCGTTACTTGAGAGCCAGCATCCGGTCCAGGGCGATTCTGGAGTCCCGTTTGATGTCTTCCGGCACAGTGATCTCGTTGTTGACCTTGCCTTCCAGCAGACCATCCAGCATCCAGAGCACGTAGGCTGGGTGGACGCGGTACATGGTAGAACAGGGGCAGGTCACCGGATCCAGGCAGAAGACAGTCTTGTCGGGGTTATTGATGGCCAGGCGGTTTACCAGGCTGACCTCGGTGCCGATTCCCCATTTGCTTCCCGGTGCACCGGAGTTGACCAATTCACGGATGTATTCGGTGGAGCCGACTTTGTCCGCCGCCTGGACGGTCTCCATGGGACACTCAGGATGGACAACTATGTTGATGTCCGGATGAAGAGCCCTGGCAGCTTCGATCTGGCTGACCGTGAAACGAGTGTGAACCGAGCAATGGCCCTGCCACAGGACCATCTTAGCGTTCTTGAGTTGATCTGGGGTATTGCCACCCAATTGACGGAACGGGTTCCAGACCACCATCTCATCCAGGGAGATGCCCATCTCAAGAGCAGTATTGCGGCCCAGGTGTTGATCCGGTAGGAACAATACCCGCTCACCCTGGCTGAACGCCCATTCAAGCACAGGCTTGGCGTTAGAAGAGGTACATACAGCGCCGCCATTACGACCACAGAGGGCCTTGATGCCGGCGATTGAGTTCATATAGGTGACTGGAATGATTCCACCGGGACCGAGAACATCTTCCAGGTCCGCCCAGGCGTCGTCAACGTCATCCATGGGAGCCATATCGGCCATGGAGCAACCGGCGGTGATGTTGGGCAGGATCACCTTCTGATGGGGAGCAGCAAGGATGCAGGCGGTCTCAGCCATGAAGTGCACACCGCAGAAGATGATGTAGTCAGCTTCGGGGCGGGTGCCAGCTTCACGAGAGAGCAAGAAAGAGTCACCTTGGAAGTCGGCGTACTTGATCACCTCTTCCCTTTGGTAGTGATGCCCCAGGATGGTGACTGTCTTGCCGAGTTTTTCCCGAGCCTGGCCGATGCGCTGGTCAAGTTGTTCGGCGGTGTAATGCAGATACTCGTCTGGAATCTGCTGCCACCGGACGTTGACAGCCATTTCTTCGGCTAGCGGCTTGGAAGGGAGGTTGTCTTCGGTCTTGCAAAATGCCGAGTGCTCAAGCTCAGTGATGGGCACTGTAGACCGGCGGCTAGTTAAAGCCATTAATCTTCGCCTCGATTAGCACCCGGTGAAACCGGGTTCAGCAATTTCGCTTCTACAGCCAGGGTACCCTGTAGTGACCACGGGCTGGAGCGCTCAATCTTCACTTGGACCAGTTTTCCTAGATGATACGCCTCATCTTCAAAGAAAACCAGCTTATGTGAGCGCGTCCGACCTTGCCATTTTCCTCTTTGGCGGCCCTCCACCAGAATTTCCACGTATTGGCCCACCAACTTGGCGTTTATCTCAGTTTGAATCTGCTCCTGTTGTAGGTCAACCCGTTGGCGGCGTTTTGTCTTCTCAGCCTCAGGAACAGCATCATCCATGGTCCGAGAGGCAATGGTGCCTGGCCTGGTTGAATACGCAGCGCAGTGGACTTTATCCAATTTGAGCTCCCCAAGCAAATCCAGGGTCTGTTGGAATTGCTCTTCGGTCTCACCGGGGAAACCTACGATGATGTCTGTGTTCAATGCGACGTCAGGCATGGTCTCTCTGATCCGCCCGACTAGGTCGATATAGTCCTGACGGGTGTATTGCCGCCGCATCTCATCCAAGATCCCATCATCGCCAGCCTGTACCGGCAGGTTGATATGCTCGCAGACCTTGGGCACATCTGCCACTGCCTGAATGATTTCCTGGGTCATGAATTTAGGATGAGAGGTCAGGAAACGGATGCGTTCGATCCCATCGATCTTGTCCAGCCTGGTGAACAGGTCTGCCAGGTCGGGTTGATCCGGCAAATCGTGCCCATAGGCATCGACGGTCTGACCGAGCAGTGTCACTTCTTTTACGCCCCTGGCTGCCAGCGTTTCCACTTCCAAGGCCAATTCTTCCACGGGGCGGCTCACCTGGCGGCCACGGCGGTAGGGGATGATGCAGAAGGTGCACATCAGGTCGCAGCCGTGGATGATGGGCACGTGGCAGGTTATACCTGGGCGGACCGGAGTAAGAGGGCCGACACATCCTTCCCAGTCGACGCCGGTGCGTTCCCCAACCATCTCAAGCAACGGCTCAAATTGTTGGGGGCGCATGAATACATCGACATACGGGAAGCGTTTCGCCAGTTCGTCAGACTTGGGGCCAACCATACAGCCCATAAGGGCAACGATCCGTTCTGGTTGGTCTTTCTTCAGGGGGGCCATCCACGCCAGGTTACTGACAACCTTGTCTTCTGCGCCCTGGCGGACGACACAGGAGTTGAGGACGATGACATCTGCATCAGCGGCCTTTTCCACCGGCTGAATCCCCATCTGCTCCAACGCGGCGCCCAGGCGTTCGGAATCAGCGGTGTTCATCTGGCAGCCAATGGTCCAGAGGTAATAACTATTCATGCAAAAAGGAGTGGAGGCTGGGGTGAACGTTTCTCAGTTATTCGATACGTAATTCGTCACAATTATGGTGGCAATTTGGCGAATCATTCTAAAGATGATGGCGGAAAGAGAGGGATTCGAACCCTCGGAACCTTTGCAGGCTCACGCGATTAGCAGTCGCGCACATTCGTCCACTCTGTCATCTTTCCACGCACTTTTAAATGTTACCAAATGGGCCTACGGCCATCAATACCCAACCTAAGACTCAACTCGGGCGTGAGACGGAGAACAGATATCGGGATTGGCCATGGGTGGGTTTCGATTTATGGCTTGATCGTGCCTCTTATACGACACTATATAGAAAACATTGGTGCGTTTCGGTCAATAGTGTCGGTATGTGATACGATTTCGATGTTGACACCCTAAATGACCGGCAATATGATTGGTCGGACAGCTAACGGTAAGACAAAACGGATGGAGCCTCGATTGCAAAACGTCGGGGACACCGACAACCGGCTCAGCCGAACCAACAGCGCTTTAATCAAACCGCGCCTCAATCAATGGAGAATGACACCCATGGATGAACTGGATCGAAAGATAATCGCTCTACTGCAACTAGATGGTAGGGCCTCCAACGCTAAGATCGCCCGCGAAGTTGGCGTCAGTGAAGGCACAGTTCGGCGTCGTTTGAGCCGTTTGGTCATGGACGATGTGGTAAAGATCATCGCCGTGCCCAACCTGGAAAAACTGGGATACGCCACCACCGCCCTGATCGGCCTGCAGACCGGCCCCGGCAAATCAGACTCGGTTGCAGAAGCCATCGCCAGGTTGAGTGAAGCCCATTACGTGGCGATCACCACCGGTGCCTATGACGTCTTCATCTGGGCCGGACTGGAGTCTGCTGAGGGTCTGGGAGCGTTCCTCCGCAACAAGGTCGGCGTCATTGACGGAGTCCAGCGCACGGAGACTTTCGTAAACCTTTCGATTAAAAAGCGCACCTACGGGCTAGTCCTTTAGCCTCCGTATAACGAGCTTAGAATCAGTCACTAATCACCAAAAAGCGCACCTACGGGCTAGTCCTTCAAGCCGTACCGAAAGACCCCCAGGGTGAACCGCTCGATTCGTAGCTAGAACCACCGCCGGTCAGGCGGTGGTTTTCTCGTTTGGTCGCCTTGCAAACATGCGGCGCTATGCTATAATTTCGTTGCATTTTCCGCCAGCCTTAGACAGGCTCACCTCGCCAAAGCGGGCTGGTATCTAATATTGAATCCGAAGGAGCCTCCCACTATGACTTACATCATTGCCGAACCTTGCGTTGGACTAAAGGATTCGGCTTGTGTCGATGTCTGCCCCGTAGACTGCATCTATACCCGTGACCAGGACGACATGTATTACATCAGCCCGGACGAGTGCATCGACTGCGCCGCCTGCGAGCCGGTTTGCCCAGTCACGGCTATCTTCGCCGAGGATGCAGTCCCCCCACAGTGGGCCGAGTACATCGAAAAGAACTACGAATACTTCAAGAACGTCGACCCGTCTGAACTAAAGCGCAAGTAAACGACTTCAGTTTTCGTACCCGTACCCCACATATCTGGGCGATAACAGATGTGTGGGCGTACCTCAGATAGGTCATGATAAAACCTTTAAAGGGTGTCCCTTTAAAGGTTTTATATCGTTAAACGAGCCGGTCTCCAGGTGGGGCATTATCAGATGAGTCTGAGATTCGATAATGGAACCAGCCTGGAACCCAGATTTGGCTAAACTTTAGACCGAGGCCACTACGCAGCTTTTTAATGGCCCGGCAGAGAGAGATAGGAGCCCCACATGAACGTCGACTCAACACCTCAGTTCGTAGAAGAAGCCTATAAGAAGATGGAGCGCAACCTCGAGGTTGTCCGCGCCCGCTTCAACCGGCCCTTGACCCTGGCCGAAAAATTGCTCCTGGGCCATCTGGACGACGCCCAAGGCGCTGAGCTAGACCCCGGCGAAAGTTACATCATGCTGAACCCGGACCGGGTTGCCCACCAAGATGTGACCGGTCAGATGGCCATCCTGCAATTCATGCAGTCCGGCCGAAGCGAAGTGGCAGTGCCGACAACCGTCCACTGCGACCACCTTGTCCAGGCTCGCGTCGGAGCTTCTTCCGACCTGCAAGACGCCCTTAACGAGAGCAGCGAGGTCTACCAATTCCTGGAGTCCTCCTGCCGTAAGTACGGCATGGGCTTCTGGAAGCCCGGCTCCGGAATCATCCACCAAGTAAACCTGGAAAACTACGCCTTCCCTGGCTGCCTCGTAATCGGAACCGACTCCCATACCCCCAACGCCGGAGGCCTGGGTTCACTGGCCATTGGTGTGGGTGGAGCCGACGCTGCCGATGTGATGGCCGGTCTACCCTGGGAGGTGAAGTATCCCACCCTGATCGGCGTCAAGCTCACCGGTGAACTCAGCGGATGGACCGCTCCCAAAGACGTGATCATCTACCTAGCTGGTGTCCTGACCGTTGCCGGCGGCACCAATGCCATAATCGAGTACTTTGGCCCTGGCGTAAACTCGATTAGCTGCACCGGAAAGGCCACCATCACCAACATGGGCGCCGAACTTGGCGCTACTGGTGACGTGTTCCCATTCGACAAAAGAATGGCCACTTACTTGAAATCCACTCGCCGCCCGGAACTGGCCGAACTTGCCGAGAAGTACAAGCACCTTCTCACCGCAGATCCTGAGGTTGAGAAGGACCCTGCCCAGTATTACGACCGCATAGTGGAGATCGATCTCTCGACATTGGAGCCCCACATCACCGGGCCCCACTCCCCCGACCGAGCGCGGACCATCTCCGCCATGGCCAAAGAAGCCAAGGAAGAGGGCTTCCCGGATACAGTCTCTGCTGCCCTGGTCGGCAGCTGCACCAACTCGTCTTACGAAGACATGAGCCGCTGTGCCGATATTGCCCAGCAGGCTTCCGCCCACGGTTTGAATGCCGCGGCCAAGTTCATGATCACTCCTGGATCTGAGCAGGTA
Source organism: Dehalococcoidia bacterium (assembly GCA_002730485.1). Next base: position 11,034 of record PCAH01000192.1, read on the forward strand.
CGCGCTACCATCGCCCGTGACGGACAGCAAACTGCCCTGGAGGCCATTGGCGGCACGGTCCTGGCCAACGCCTGCGGCCCCTGCATCGGCCAGTGGAGGCGCGACGAGATGCCCGAGGGCGAGCCCAACTCCATCGTCACGTCTTACAACCGAAACTTCCCCAAGCGGAATGACGCCAACTCAGGCACCATGAACTTCATCTCCAGCCCCGAGCTGGCGGTGGCCATGGCCTTGGGTGGCAGTCTAAGTTTCAACCCGATGACCGACACTCTCACGGGAGCCGACGGCAAAGAATTCATGCTTGAGGCCCCGAAACCCGCTCCCGAGGTTCCTCCGACCGGATTCGACTCCGGCGCCGAGAGTTACGTCGCACCGCCCGCTGACGGCAGCGGTGTCGACGTGAACGTCAGCGAATCCAGCACACGTCTGCAGATTCTGAACCCGTGGCCCGCCTGGGACGGCAAGGACTTCATTGACATGCCAGTGCTGGTCAAAGCGGCCGGAAAGTGCACCACCGACCATATCTCCCCCGCCGGCGCCTGGCTGCGGTTCCGGGGGCACCTGGATAACCTGAGCGACAACATGTTCCTGGGGGCGGTCAACTCGTTCACCGACGAGCCTGGAACTGGCAAGAACCAGCTCTCTGGTGAGCAGGTCCAGCCCATCCCCGAGATTGCTCGGGAATACAAGGCCCAGGGCATGCAGTGGATCGCCATCGGCGACAACAACTATGGAGAGGGAAGCAGCCGCGAGCACGCCGCCATGTCTCCCCGGATGTTGGGCGCGGCGGCGGTGATCACCCGCAGCTTTGCCAGGATTCACGAGGCCAACCTCAAGAAGCAGGGCGTATTGCCTCTCACCTTTGAGGATCCAGGCGATTACGAACGCATCCGAGCCGATGACCGCCTGAGCATCATCGGTCTGTCCAGTCTCACACCTGGTGTGCCTCTGGTCTGCGTGGTCACCCACGAGGACGGCGAGGAAGAGCGCATCAACCTGCGCCACACCATGAACCCCGGTCAGATCGACTGGTTCAAAGCCGGCTCAGCCATGAACCACATGAAGAACATGGCCGAGGATTAACCCAACCCATTTCTAAATGACATCGTGTCCAGCAAACCGGTCGTCCTGAGCCCGTCGAAGGACCTGCGACAGTCAAACCCACAAGGTAAACAGAAAGGGCCTCCCGATTAACCCGGGAGGCCCTTTTTTATGCCTGATTAGTTGAAGTTGCTTTCTAGCCGAGGTCGCCTAGGCAGGCTTCCACGGTTTTGTTGATGCAGGAGAAGATCGGCGTGTCGATCAGCGTATAGGGTCTGGCCTTGGATTCCCGGAGATCCATCACCAGGTCCAGGAAATTCGACGGATCATCAGTCTCAAATCCGAGGACAAATTCTTGATCATCCAGACCGAATGAGTACGCGGTGCTTATCTTCACATTGGGGTATTTATGCCCAATGACAAAGTGCTCGTTCATCAACTCCTGACGTTCTCCCTTGGGTAGTTGGTACCACTCGTGGGTTTTCACAAACGGATAGATGAACAAGTACTTCCGGCCAACGATACGCATGGTCGCAGTTCCGGTCCCTTCCTGGCCCTCGTGTTGGTGGTCGTCGATGTAGGGCGACCGCCGCGTCATGGCTAGGTAGGAATGGGGCATGGTCAGGTAGGGGGCCAGATCGGTGTGGTTGACCCGCGCCATCAACTCATTGATGGCCTCAACCTCCTCGCTAACCTTCCAGAGCATGAAATCGGCGTCGCCGCGGGTGCCGACCAGGCTGTAGCTGGACATTGAGACCCGGTCTGAGAACTCGTTCAGAACCTCGGCAAACTGCGCTTTGCTATCCTGCCTCTCTTTCACCGGGAGGCGGCGCCATTCGGGATCGACTTTAAAAAATGAGTACTTTACGAAATCTCGCCTGACTTGTTCTGTCATTTAACCCTGCTTCGCGGTATCCGTGGTGAACCCGCAGACTGAAGATGGATGCGGGAGGTATCGGGAGTAATCATAGCAACGCCCACTGGCCTGTGGCAATGCGACGCTCTCTTAGAGGCGATTAACACTCAGCGTTTAAGTAATTCTATTCTATATATTAATTTTTTTAAGTAACATATTGATATATTTGATTCATCTAATACAATAAAGACATATTACTTAAGGTGATGTGATGTCTCAGGACTGGCAGCAACTTACAAAGCTCACCGGAAACCACCCTCTGTTGGTGGAGCGAGTACGTCTGGAAGCGGAAGAAACGGCCATTGAAGGCAGCTTTGAACTGCCTCCCTTGGCACGGCTGTCTGGCGATGACCAGATCTTTGTGATCGCCTTTCTCCGGGCCCATGGTTCCATCAAAGAGATGGAGCGGGTCTTCGGCATCAGCTACCCCACAGTCAAGAACCGGCTGAACCGTATCGCAGAACAGTTCGAATTCGTCCAGTCCGACGCCCAACCGCAGCAGTCAGAGGTCCTCGCCCTGTTGAATCAGGGAGAGATCAGCGCCGCCGAGGCGATAGAGAGGCTTTCACCATGATTCGACCACCGTGGCTGTTGCACCTGAGGGTCAAGGGAAAGAACCGCGGGTTCAGATTGGCGTTCCCTCTGTTCGTGATCTGGCCGTTCTTGCTGCTCACTGCCGTGCTGTTAGCTCCGATAGTGCTGACACTCGCCGTAGTATTTTGGTCTACCGGTTGGCGGCGGCCAATGCTTTCTTCAGGTCCCCGGTTCTTCACCATGTTCTGTGCGCTTCGTGGGCTTGAGATTGACGTTCAAAATCAAGACAAACACGTCTATTTGAGTATTCGTTAGACCAACCGAAATAATCGTTCTAGACAAGAGGAATAACCATGGATAACAACAGAAGACAGATACTGGACATGCTCGCGGAAGGCAAGATCCAGGTGGATGAAGCAGAGCGCTTATTGACCCTGGTATCCACAAAAGACGAGCCGGTCGAATCGGGAATGCCAGCCGGTTCCAGCAGAACCTCCGGAAAATATCTGAAGGTGATGGTGGAGCCAGGCGAAAACGCCGATGGCGACAGCCCGGAGCGGGTGAATATCCGCGTGCCCATCGCTCTGATACGCGCCGGAGTCAAACTGGCTGCACTCATACCCAGTTCCTCAGCGGATTCAGTCAATGAAGAATTGAGAAAGAACGGTATTCAATTCGACATCGGGAGCCTAAAACCCGAGGATTTGGAAGCCCTGGTCGACTCCCTGCAAGACCTGGAAATCGACGTCAAGGATGGCCAACACAAGGTCAGGGTGTTCGTAGAGTAAGCCCAGAAGTAACTGCAGGCCGTTGATTTCCCGACTGGCGATGCTACAATCTCCGAGGGCCCGTAAGGGGCCGCCGTCAATGATCCGATGGCAAGCCAATAGCTGATTTGAGGTTGTAACCATGGTAACTTTAGGCTCGGGTTCCTACACTTACGAAGTAGAAGAGGGTTGGGGCAAGCTCCCCGACGGTTGGTCTTTCAAAGAGTGCGCCGCAGTTGGCGTTGACGCCCAGGACAACGTTTACGTTTTCAACCGGGGCGAGCACCCCATGATCGTCTTTGATAAGGACGGAAATTTCCTCCGCTCCTGGGGCGAGGGTGTCTACCCCAGGGCCCACGGCGTGACCATGGGCCCCGACTACAGCATCTATCTCACCGATGACGGCGACCACACCGTGCGCAAGTGCAACATGGACGGCTCGGTGATCTTCACCCTGGGGATTCCAGGCAAGCCCTCTGCCTTCATGGGCGGTGACCCTTTCAATCGCTGTACCCACGTGGCCCTGGACCCACAAACCGCCGAGTTCTACGTCTCTGACGGTTACGGTAACGCCCGCGTCCACAAGTATTCTCCAGACGGCAAACTCCTCTTCTCCTGGGGAGAGTCGGGGACCGGAGAGGGTCAATTCAACATCGCCCATAACGTATGCACCGACAAGGACGGCTGGGTCTATGTGGCCGACCGCGAGAACCAACGCGTGCAGGTCTTCGACAAGAACGGCAAGTTCGAGACCCAGTGGAAGGACATGGCCCGCCCCTGTGGCCTGTTCATCGACACCAGCGGCGACCAGAAGGTCTATGTGGGTGAATTGGGCGTGGCTATCGGTCCCAACGACCAGGCCTCCGGTCTCGGCCCACGCATCGGGATCATGGACACCAAGGGCAACTACCTGGCCAAGCTGGGTGACGTGCCGGAGAGCGAAAACGCGGGCAGCTTCATCGCCCCCCACGGTGTATGCATCAACTCCAAGGGCGACATCTTCGTCGGTGAAGTGTCCTGGACGCATACCGGCAGCCGCCTGAACCCGCCCCGCGAGGTACGCTCCCTACAAAAACTAACCAAGAAGTAGACAATTCTGATAATCGCTTCTTAGGCGAGCAGTTGCCCCCTCTAGCTCTCTCCCTTGCGAGGGGGAGAGAACTTCAATGGTCTTTCTTGCCAGTTGATTGCCCAGCAAGGGCAAAATCCCTTCCCCCTCGCAAGGGGGAAGGTTAGGATGGGGGCGCTGTACCAAAGCCCTCATGTTCAACTAAACAACTCAACCACCAATCCGGAGCAACAACCACATGGAAATAAGTCTTGGCAGCCTGAAAAGAGGTGCCGAAGAAGCCCAGGGCACCGCGATAATCATTGACGTTTTCCGGGCCTTTACAACGGCGGCCATCGCCTTTGACCACGGCGCCAAGGAGATCATCCTGTTTGCCGAGCCTGACAACGCCCTGGCCCTGCACAAAAAGGGCGTTGGTGACTACCTGATGGGGGAGGTCTCCGGGAAAAAGCCGGACGGCTTCGACTTTGGAAACTCGCCCCACGAGATTTCCGATGTGGACATGACTGGAAAGACGCTGATCCAATCCACCAGAGCCGGAACCGTGGGCGTGGAGGCCGCAACAAACGCCTCGGAGATATTCCTGGGCTCGTTTGTCGTCGCCCAGGCCACCATAGCCGCCATCAAGAAAGAAGGCCCCGACCTGGTTTCAATCATTGCCATGGGAGATCAGGGCGTGGTGAGGGCAGACGAAGATGAGCAATGTGGTATCTACCTGAGGAACATCATGGAAGACCGCAAACCCGACTTCGAAGCGGTGAAGAGTCTGATCCTGACCGGAGGCGCCACTCAGAAGTTCTTTGACCCTGAACAGCCCCAGTACCACCCTGAAGACGTGACGCTGGCCCTGCAGGCCGACACGTATTCATTCGCCATGAAGATCAGCCGTGAAGACGGTCTGCTAGTGGCGCGAAGACAGGACGGGTAAACCGCCTGGCTTAGAACCGATCCAGCTTCAGGTGTTCAGCCCCATCAACGTCGGTTTTACCGGTGTCAATCAGGTCAAACATCGCCTGGGCCATGCCGGTGCTCCAGAGAATCCCCTTCCGACCGGCCCCAGTGGCCACAAAGAGGTTGTCCCAGCCGGTGACCTTATCGACGATGGGCATACCGTCGCCCGATAGAGGACGAAGGCAGGCTGTCTGCTGTACAAGCTCTGCGTCGTCCATACCAGGGATCATCTTCATGAAGTCGGCCATGATGCTGTCTCTAGCCTCTGCCGTGGTGCTCTCCTCAAATCCGGCCTCTTCCTCGGTTGTGCCAGCCCATATCAGGCCGTCTGTCTTCGTGGCCACATAGCTGTGGGCGTAGTTCACGGCCATATTCAGGGCTTTATTCTCTGAGCGCAGCCGCAGTATCTGTCCCCTCAAAGGAGTGACGGGGATATTCACACCGCACCATTCAGAAGCCAGGCCTGTCCACGGCCCCATAGCCAGCAGCACGATTCCAGCGTTGATGGTTCCGTTCTCCAACTGAACCCCGGTACATCTGTCACCCTCGGTGATCAGGCCGATCGCCCTGCGTTGCACCATCTCCACACCGTAACTCTCGCCAGCCCGCATGGCCGCCAGGATGAACCGGTACGGTTCCAGGGCACCCGGGCTCTGCTCAAACAGCGCGCCGATGCACACACCGCTCACTTGAGGCTCTAATTCCAGCGCCCGTTGAGTGTCCACCCACTCGACGTTGAACCCACCAACATCCTTCATCCATTCGATGTTCTTCTTGGACTCGGCAGCTTCTTCTTCAGTGAATGCCAGATGCAGTCGGTCTCGCAATTCGAATCCGACATCTATCCCGGTGTAGTCATGCAGCTCTCTGGCGAGGCCCCGATGACGGCCATAGCACCAGAGACTGAACTCCAGCAGGGGATAGGGCGTCCCAACGCCGGTCAGTGGGTCCAATCCGCCAAAGGCGAACCCAGAGGCGTGGCTCCCCAGGGAATCAGCCTCCAAGATGGTCACTTTGTAGCCCTGTCGACCCAGTAGGTAGCCGGTGAGACAGGCTACGATTCCCCCACCAACGATTACCACGTCACGTGATTCAGTGGTCAATTTATGCCTCTCTTTTTCCGCCTAATATCCGGCCGAAGGAGCCCGGATATTCAGGCGCGTCTTTATGTCTTGTACGAGCTTACCACAGGCGCGGCACCAGATTAATGACCGGCGGCACTCGCCGTGTATATCCCATTATTAAAGACCCTTGAACCAGACTTCAAACTGGTCCAGGTGGGAGATTTCCCCGGTAACCGCCAAACGACCCAGGTGAATCCCGTCTTCGGCGGTCAGTCGTCCGTAGGTGAACAACAGGTATTGCTCTCCAGTTGCAGAGAGTGACAGGTCCGGATTCCGGGCGGATTCCGGTTTCATTTCAAACGCGTCGCCAGTCACCACTAACTGGGATTTTTCTCCATCAACATCAAAGCCATAGACCACCGGTTTTGGCAACTTCTCGGAAGGGCGGAAGCACATGCCGAGCCACCTCGGGGTCATATCCACCAGGACCGGCACACAATCTGAGTCGAGCCCTGCGTTCGCCTGAAATGCCGACCGTATATCAAAGTCGTGGATCGCCAATTCCTGAATCCGCAGTTCCACGTACGCCGCAGCCGTCATGGCCCCCCGGCGGACATGCCAACAGAGAGTGTCCCAAGAGGTCTTGGCGAACTCATCAAACTCCAAATGCAGCTTCTTGTAGCTGGCGTCGAATGATTCCAGAAAGTGGCCTGCCATCTCATTGCGGCGATTGATATCCCGCTGGGCATTGGCAGCGGAAAGTTCAGCTGGTTGGGGAGGCACGAATCCGGCGGGCGGGTTGGAATCCCCGCCACGGCCGCGCTCCATGCTCTCAGCCTGCCGTTCTGCGCCGCCAATCAGATGGCTCACCACGTCCTGGACCTGCCATTCGGCGCAGGCGCTGGGCAGTTCCCACTGTTCCGTTGTCAAATCGCCCAGGTATTTTCGGATATTGGCCGCCAATCGCTTGGCCACAGCCACGCGATGTTCTATCTCAGTCATTTCGTGCTCCTGCCTTGCCGTTTGCCTGGTCGGTGGCATCGGTATCTACGTTCTTGTACAATTCCAGGCAACCGCGCCCGTGGGCGTATGGCAACCCCTTAAACGAGGAACTTCAGCTAT
>PCAH01000005.1 GCA_002730485.1 Dehalococcoidia bacterium
GCACTGACATATCTGAGATCAGTAAGGATGTGCGTTCTGTGCGTGAGTGGCAGCATCGTCATTTGGAGTGGCATGCGGGGCAGGGGGCGGCGTAGTGGTTGTTGTGTATAAGCCGACGCGTCGAATGCGGGGAGAGAACGCGCGGCCTATTGAGTACGAGTTGAGGAAGATCCAGCAGAAGTTGGACGATTTAGAGGCCCGCGTCACGGCGTTGGAGCCGTAGGAGTAAACATGGGTATTAGGAGATCAGCATCAGAGTACGGGTCAGCGGTCGGTGATGAACAGGTGGCGGTGTCCAATACCGCCATTGGTATTACTGCTGCGACCGGGGCTGTGGCGGCAATGGTTACCAATGGTGCGGAACCGATCAGGGTTCGTTGGGGCACCCCCACGGCGAGTGTGGGACATTATTTGAATCCTTACAGTGTGTTGGATTTGTATGAGGACGACATGTCTGATGTGAAGTTTATTCGGGTGTCGTCAGATAGCACTGTTGATGTCACCTACTTCGGATAGGAGCGATTATGCCTTCAAGGATTACTCAGCGTGTAGATCAGGTTTCCACGGGGGACATTTCGGCTGTCACTGCCGGTGTTGCGATCAGTGGCGGTGGAACAAGTGGCGCGGTTACCATAAATGTTGTTGTGGCGGATGACGATCTTATTATAGCGGGGCAGGTTTTTAACTGATGGCCTTTGATCCCTTCGCCCAGTACAATGTGTCGGACCCTTATGGCACGTCGCCTTCTCAGCGGCTGTCGATGGCTTTGTCTAACACGGCGTATCAGCGGCAGGGGGTCAACCGGGATTTGAACACGAACCTGTTTGACATGTCGAAGGCGTATGGGAAGCAGACGCCGCAGATTGAGGCGGGGATGGCTCGTCGGGGTTTGCAGGATTCGGGGATCAGGAATAAGGCGTTGGCTGAGGCGATGGCGGTGTATGAGCGTCAGCGGACGCAGCAGCGTCAGGCAACTCAGGATGCGTTGATGCAGTTGGCGTTGCAGGATCTGAGCGCGTATGGGACGTATTCGGGTCAGAGGTTCCAGTCCACGTTGGGGGGCGCTCAGTCGCAGGCTGAGATGGCGGCGCAGATTCGGGAGGCGTTGGGCTGATGGCTATTGATGTTATTACTGGTAAGCCGATCAAGACGCAGTTTGAGGGGCAGCGCACGGATGTAGACATTGACTTTGATCCGGCAGCGTGGCAGGAGGCGTGGAAGACAGGCACGCAGGGGACAGTTGAGGCGACTGCGATACAGAGCATCAAGGATGCGTTGGCGCAACGCTACGAGGGTAACCAGTTTTACGGGGCTACGAGTGACGACATAGCGGCTTCATGGGCTGCTGACAACGCTGCGAAGGCCGGAACGCCCGATTTTCAACCACATGTCCCCACAGAGGCGGAGTTGGCTCGTACGGGTGATGTGCGTTTGCAGGACGAGGCTTCACGCATCTTCAGAGAGCAAATAATGGGCGGGTATAACCCGAACATTGATTACCGCGCTGAGAATGTCACCCCGAATGTGTTTCTGCGGTCTGGTGCGGGGCTGGGCGGCTGGGAAGGCATGGGCCGTCCAACGGTAGAACAACCGGGCGGGGTGCCTCTTGGCTACGGGGTGCCGAAGGTTCCGGCGGCCCCCCCAGCACCAGCACCGGCACCGGCACCAGCACCAGCGGCGGCACCAGCGGCGGGCACGCGTGCCACAACTTCTACGGGGCAGACTGCTTCTGCGGGGCAGACTGCCCCCGCTGCCCCGGAGGTTGATCCCGCTATAGCGCAACGGGAGATTGTCACCAAGGCGTTGGCGGCACGGTTGCAGCCCATCCAAGCCGCTCTAGCGGCGGGTCTTATCGACATTGATGCTGCTCAGGCTGCGTGGGGCACTGCGCGGCAGGAAATCTACAGCGACTTCCTGTCGGAACAGTTGGGGGTTCAGACGGCGTTCCAAACACAGGCTGATGTTGACGAGGCTAAGCGTCAGGCGGGGCGCACGAAACTGTTGCAGGATTTGAATGCGGCTGGTGTGGATTCCGGCACGGTGGCTGACGAGTTGGCGTTGATTGACGCCATCACTGAGGCTAGTGGCGACGAGCGTATGGGGCTGATTGGTGACATTGGCCGGGTTGGTTTGATGGCGGACGCTGACCTCCGCATGATGGGTGAGGGGATCTTCGGGGGGCAACGTCAGGCGTTGCGTACTGATGCCCGTCAGATGGGGTTGGAAGCGGAGTTGTTGGCTGTCGATCAGGGGCAGACGGCTGATGAGCGTTCTCTACAGGCGCAGGCGTTGGCACGGTATATGGATGTGGCTCCGGGGGCGTTGTTCGCTGACTTGTATTCGGATATTGATTTGACTGGTATGGCTACTGGTCGTGAGGAAATGGCGTGGGGCACCGGGGAACGGTTGGGTTCTCAGGAGTGGCAGACGGGCGAGCGTGTGGGTGCCCAGACGTGGCAGACGGGCGAGCGTATTGGTGGTCAGGATTGGCAGTCTGCCGAGAACGTGTTGGACCGTACGTTCGCAACCAGTGAGCGTGAGGCGGTTCAGGAGTTTACAACGGATGAGCGCATCGCCTCACAGGATTGGGCGCATGGTGAGAGTATCGACCAGAGGGATTGGGAGTCGGCTGAGGCGGAGTTGGGTCGCGACTTCACTACGGATGAGCGCGAGGCCATAGAAGCGTGGAACACGTTGGAGCGCACGGAGTCCCAGACGTGGCAGGCGGGTGAGTCCGAGTTGGATCGGGCTATCGCCCAGCAGCGGGCCAACACGGAAGCCTCTTCGTTGGCGGAGTCAATCCGCCAGTTCGGTTTGGGGCAGCAGGAACGCGGTATTGATACGCGGGAGTTTGTTTACGCCGGGGGGCGGCAGGTGCCGAACCCGCAGTACGGGTTGCCGTACGGGTTCGACACGGCAACCGGGTTGACCGCTGGGCAGCAGACGGCGGCAGACCAGTTTGCCACCTCTCAGGCGTTCGCTGAGAGACAGTTTGACGAGTTGTCGGCTGGGGATCTGGCGAGTCTGGCGGGGCAGGGTATCGACATGCAGGAAACGATTAGACGGCCGAACCCGTTCACGGGGATGTGGGAGACTGTGGCGAATCCGAACTTTGGGCGTCCCATCGGGTTTGATGCCGCCACCGGTTTGACTGCTGGGCAGCAGGCCGATGAGGCGTATCGGGGTGCGACGTTGGCCGCTGACGAGACTGCCGCCTCGCAGGCGCAGGAAAATTGGCTAGATGCGTTCAATCAGGGTGTTACGGAGTTTGATGCCAGCCAGATGGGTGTGGACGACCGCGAGTACCTGCGGGTTGGCGAATTCGGGCAGAACATTACGGTGCGGAACCCCACGTACGGGATGAACCCAATGGAGCAGGCCAACTATACGCTGGCCCTGAGAGAGTTGGAGTTGGCAGAGGAAGCGGCGTTGCAGGCGGGGACGACTGCCGTTACACCCTATGGTCCGGTTGGGGAGGAGCGGCCCGAAGATTGGCTGATGCGCGAGGTAATGTACCATACGTGGGGAGGGGACGATCAGGCAGAGTTGACGAACAAGGTGTTGCAGGCGATCAAGGATCGGATCGGCAGCAACGAGAATGTGATGGGTGGCGGGGTTACCCCGGTCAATGTGTTGTGGGCGCTAGGAACCCTACAGGCCGACGACCCTGATTTCCAGCCAATCTATGATGCGATGCTGGCGAAGGCTCAGGGGGAATTGCTCGCTATTGATACTACCACTGCGGCTCCGGCTGCTGCGGCGACTACTGCGGCTCCGGCTGCTCCAGCCACGACGACTCCGCCTGCGGGGGTGACACCGGGGGCGGCTTCCCGAACATTCGATTCAGGAGCCGGGAACGTGTCGGAGTCCGAAGTGTCCAGCGCAGACCTGATAGCCCTGATTGAGGAGCAGCAGCAGCGGGAGGCTGCGATAGCAGCACCCAGCAATACCGGAGAGTTCGACTGGACCAACACGTGGGGAGCGGACGTTGGCAAATTCCTTACGGGGGATCAGAGTTACGAAACTCTGAGTGGTAAAAAATACGACCACACCGCAATGAAACAGATTGCCGAACGTCTACCGGTGGGTTACACGGTGGAGGCTTACATCGACCAAATGGACCGCAACGACAAGGAGTGGGGCCTCAAGGGTGACGGTACATTCGGGTGGAAGCCAAAGTCCTGACCCGTGGTTCTTTCCCTAGATGATCTTCTCAGAACCATCGCCAAAGGCGGTGGGGCTGGCGCTCAGATAGCCCAGAGTGCCATAAAGCCCACGGCGCTGGCAGCACCCCCCCGAGCGGCGCTGTCCGTGGGGAGTCTTGCCGGACGCGGTTTGCTGTCTTCCTATACGGCACCCGAAACTTCACAGCATGAACGCCGCCAAGGCCCCGGAGGGCTTTTTGGTGCAGCGTTGACGGGACTGACCCTTCCGTGGGGCGCTGCGATCAGCACGTTGAAGGAAAGCATCGACCTTTTGCAGGGGGAGGGGTTTTCTCCGACGGAATGGTGGAATCAGGCGTCAACCCAGTACGGGTTCGGTGACTTGATCCACGATGAGCGGAAGACGGTTGGCTGGGGGTTGGCGGGGCTGGGGGCGTTGACGTGGAACCCGTTGCTTGCCGGTAGCGGGGCCGCTGTGTTGGCAAACAACATTTGGGCTGATCGAATCGTTGGTGCCGTTGGCGATATTTACCTTGATCCCTTGACGCACACGCGTGCCCTTGGCGCGTTTGCCCGCGCCGGGGGGTGGAAGGGCACCTCAAAGGCGCTTGCCAATCTCAGTAAAACGGGCAGGGGAATCATCCAAGGGGTGGGGAAGGCCACGTCGGCGGCGCAGAAAACGAAGGCCACTACAAGGGCGGCGCAGCATCTGAGGGAGGCGGGGCTTGTTGATAATGCGTTGACGGACAAGCAGGCCGTGCATCAGGTCAGGGAAATGATCGGAGCCGCCGATGAGGCGATGATGGCGGGCCGTAAGGGTCTGTCCATTATGAGGGCGCGCCGGTCGTTGGACAAGTCTGGTGATGCCGGTCGCCGGGTTGCGGATTTGTTGGGGTTGCAGCCGGGGATGCGGGGGGCGTTGCCGGGTACTGGCGGGTTGGGGCGTGCCATGGGGCAGTCTGAGTTGTGGAATAAGATCATGCGTGACCCGGACTGGGTGACGAAACGGCAGATCCGCGAGATCCCTTCATTCTTGAAGCGTGGTTTGCCGGAAGAGGATTTGTCTCGTTGGGTGACGGATATTCGGAAGGGGCGCAAGACGGCCAGAGGCGTGTTGCGTGAGGGGGGCGAAATAGACGAAACATTTATCCGTTTGCATGCTAACGACTATGAGAAGGCGCAACGGTTGGCGTCGCAGGCGCGGCAGGTGGCGGGGCAGGCGGCGCGTTCCTCCATTGAGGTGCCGTTTCCTAATATCTTTAAGGGTGCGGGCGGTGTGGGTTTGGGGGGCAGGCTTATTATGCAGGCTGCCGATTTTCCCGTGCGGGGTGCTTTGAGGGTTGTGTCACCCAAGGGGACGCCGAGTCGTACCCAACTCAAGTTGTCGTCTATGTTCAACCCGAATGACTATGTGCGGGGTTTGTTGAACTCCAACAAGCCGTACGAGGTTGCCTTGGGTTTGAACATAACGGACATGGCCCGGTTTGCACGCGGTAACGCCCAGTTCTTTGCGACCAGTGTTGATGAGCGTACGGCCACGTTGTTGAAGCGTGCGAGTGGGTTGTCTGTGCCGGACGTGGATGTAACACATCTGATGAGGGCGATTGATGGTGCGAATGGCGAGTTGAGCAATCCGGGGTTTACTGCCGGGGATCTGCCCTTCGCTGTGCGAGCCGCTGGGGATGTCAAATACGGTCAAACCAAGGGTGCCATTGTTGGTGTGAACCCCGACAGTCTGTGGTTCCAGAATCTCCCTGAGGCTTTGCGCGATATGTACGCTGAGAATCCCGCAAGGTTTTTGGCTATTGCCAATGATGCTGATGCGTGGTTGCAGACAACGGATTCGTTCACTTCCAAGGCGTACGGGCCGAGGTTCGCTGAGGATGTGTTGAAGGCGGAGCAGCGGGGGTATGACGGGCCTCGTCGTATAACGGAGAGGATGAAGCGGGCCGTGTTGGGGCCACGCAAGCCGCGTGATGAGAGAATCCCGTATGAGATGCACGGACGCAACATGCCAGCGTCTACGCGTGACCGGTTGTATGCGCCGGGACGTGTGGTGAAGTTTGAGGATACGTCGCGGGAGGCGTTGCCTGAGGCGCTTGTTCCTGATGCGATTGGGCCTTTGGTGGAGAATGGGGTTGTTGTGCGGAAAGCGCCCAAGTTTGGGCAGCCGCCAGAAAGTGGCGAGATTGTTCAGGTGTTGTATGAGGCACCTGATGAGCCGTTCCGTTTCAAGTTCCCCAACGCTGTGGGCAAGTCGTTGGATCAGCAGGCCAACGAGGTGATGCAGCGCAACTTCGGTGTGGATCTCTTTGAGGAGCGGTTCAGTGTGTTGGCCGACGACTGGAAGAAGGGCATGGAACGTGACATCAAGATGCAGTATTTCATGCAGAATCTCAGTCGGGAGTATCCCGCTGAGGATCTGAGCGATCTGTTGGATGACATCTATGCGGCGACCAAGGAAATGGATCTTGCCGACAAGGGTCTTCTTGGAACAAACCGGGACTTGGCGAAACAGCGCAGTCTGGCTGTGGACAGGGCTCGTTTCATGGATGATAATGAGGCGGCTGCGGCTGCTGGTGATTTGAAGCGGCAGGCGGTGCTTCAACAGCAGGACGAGTTGGCGGGGCAGGTCAATTCTTTGCAGCGCGAGATGGATGCGATAGAGGAGTTTCTTACTAGCGCGGGTGTGGATACGCAAAAGTTGGGGGCTGCCCGTTCAATGTTGGAGGCCAAGGAGAAGCGGATTGCGTTGGCTCGTACGAAGCCGACGGGGAAGCAGAGTGCTGCTCATCGTCTGGCGGCGTGGGAGGACCCGGTGTTGGACGTTGAGGGGGCGGCGCGTCGTGTGGAGGCTATAGATGCCACGATTCGGTCGATGCGTGAGGTTCAGGATGCCTTTGAGGGTCTTGCGGGTGTTGACATGGCACCGCTTGCTCGCAGGGAGGCGACGGTTGAGAATGCCCGTGCGGGGGGTGTGTTCTATCACGGACGGCAGGCTGCACCGGGTTCCAAGGGACAGGGCATTCGACGGGGGGCACCGTGGGAACGGCTGAAGCCGTGGGGACCGCCACCACGGTCCCCGTGGTCGTCATCAGGCATGCACGTTGGCACCAAGGGTGCAGCGCGGGAACGAATAGGCAAACCGTTCTACAGCCGCAACATGGAGAGGCAACTCCCCATATTCGCTGTTGAGGTGACGCCTCGTAACCCGTATCTGCCCAATGGAGAGGTTCTGGTTGAAAGCGGAGATATGGAAGTGCAGAATCTTCTCCGCAACTATGGTGGGAAACAGCAGGACTTGTTGGATGAGGGTTATGACGTTATCCCGTACGTCAACATGATTGAGGAACCGGGTTCGTTGTCGTATGTGATCCTTGACCCGGCATCTGTGAAGGTTCGTCCTACGCCAGAGTGGAGTGTTCCGGGTCAAGAGATGGGGGAACCGGGGTCCCAGTGGTGGTCGGCGGAAGTGACCCGTGGCATGGGGGGCTTGGAACCGATGGAAGCCGATCTGGCAGCAGCACGGGAGACTGCCGAGCAGGGCGAAACGGCGTGGGTCAAGGCCGTGGATGATCGCCGTGAAGCAGAGCGTGTGTTTACCGAAGCCAAGGAAGAATGGGACACCCGTGCCCCGGCACTAAACCGGGCCGTGAAAGAGGCTGTTGAGGCTGGAGAGAAGGCAACGTCGTTGGAGGCGAAGGTCACGCCGCATCTAACTGTTGCGGAGATCAACCAGCGGCCACAGGTGCAGCAGGCGCAGGCGGTCCTTGATGAGGCTGACCGTCTTCTGGAGTTGGAAACGGAGCGTTTGGCGGCGGCGCGGGCGAACGTGGATCGGCTGCGCAGGGAATATCCAAGAAGTCGGGCCATGAAAGCCGCTGCGCGAACAGCCGAACATTTTGAGGAACCAGACGAGAAGGCTTGGAGGGACAGGTTTCGGAGGGAGAGGGGCGGCAGGCCCACGGCGACGCAGGTCGGGAAGTGGCGGGGAGAGCGTCGTGCCGAAATGGAGGCTGCCTATTTGGTTCCCAAGAGGGGGCCGCTGAAGAACATCAAGCCGCGTAGGAATGCGTTGAAGGCGTGGCGTGTTGAGTGGGAAAACCGGTTGAGGGTTGCGCGGGATGAACTTCGGGAGGTAATGGCTGGTGCTGAGAAGCGTGCCGCTGAGGCGGAAGCCCCGCCTGAACGGCCTGTTGTGCCCAGAGAGGAGTTCACGCCATCGCAGGAGGATATTGAAGCGGCGGAAGCAGCGTTTGGGACCGCTGGTGAGGGTGGTGTAGCGGAGGCACGGCTGGGCCAAGGACAGCAGGCGAGAGTGGCACGTGATCGTCCCGAACTTGAGGACTATGTGCCGCCGGACGATCCGGTGCTGGCTCAGGAGATCAGCGACCTTGACAACGAAATCCTCAATGAGTTGGTGCCGGAGCAGGCACGTCGGCTAAAGGAAATAGAAGACTGGAGGGACTTGTCGTGGGCACAGCAACGGAACCGCACCAAGCGTGCAACGGACCAGCGGCAGAAGGTCACCAAGGCTAGGAACGCCGTAAAGAGGGCAAGGGCGCGTGTTGAGGCGGCACGGGCACGTTTACGCACCCGGACTACCAATCCGACGGTGGAGGCCGCCGAGGGGCGTCTGCGGCGCGCTGAGGAGAAACTGGTCGCTGAGCAGCAGGCAATGGACAAGATCGGTTTCGTGGCCGAGGACCGTTCTGCGAGGATGTTGCGGGAGGTTGAAACCAAACTGCACAAAGCGCGGCAAAAGGTGAGGGTAAAGAAGGGTGCGCGTACGCGGCAACAGAATCTTGCCATTCAACGTGAGGCGGCGAAACGGGACGCCTACCAGTATGCGCCACCGGGTCCACGTCGGCCAAAGCAACAGTTCAGCAAGGAAATGAAAACTTCCCAGTATCTGCCGGGAGATCGGCGTGCCGTACGGGGGGCAATGAACAGGGTACTCAAGTTGAACGCCAAGGTTAGGGCAACGTATGCCCCGGCGTACGACGATCAGATACAGGCGGCGGAGAGGGTGCTGGACGCACGGTTACAGTTGGACGAGGCAAAGGCTGTGGTCGAAGACTTCACCCGCGAGGGTGAGGGTGGCATCGACGTAGGACTGGGTGGTCGTCATGTCCCCAAGGCCCCGGCCCATCCGGGTCGGATACAGCGCGCTGAGGAAATCGTCGCACGTGCGGAGGGTGGTTTGAGGGACGCCAGAAGGGGTGTCGCGGGCCGGGAGGTCATTATTGTTGGTGACACCGACCCACGGTTGCCGCGGCGGGCGAACCTGTTCGCAGTGAGAGGCGATATTGGGTTGGTGAACTTTGCCGGGAAACGCGACACCGTGATGAGGGTGCGCCGGGTGAGTAAACAGAAGAACACATGGAAGTTTACGAACATGGAACCGGCTTCTTCCCAGAATGCGGAGCGTGTGTTGTTGGGGGGAGAAAGTCGGGCTGCGATGCGCGATGCTGACCCGCCGTGGCATTTCTTGGATGAGTTTGATCCTGTTGAGGGGCGTCGCCTTGAGGGTCTTGAGGGGGAAACGTGGGACCCGGTGCAGCAGGCGACGTTGGCCCGCGAGCGTGCAACTAGGTCTGCCGGTACGGCAAGGAATTTGGGGGAGCAGCAGGCCGCTGCGGCGGCTCGTATGGGCCGCGAGTTGCCGCGTCCGGCGGAGGAGTTTCCGCCGTGGACATTTGGTGACCATGACGAGTTGAACGCTGCGTTGGGTATCAACTTGGAGAACTTGGAACTCAAGGTGAACTATGCGCGGGAACAAATCAAGATCCTGTTGGCGTCGTTTGTTGGGGTGGCGAATACTGATCCCACAGTCAAGGCCATGCGTGCGTTCCTGAGTGGCATTAGCCGACCGCTCACTGCGGGGCAGCCTCCGCTGTCGGGGATAAAGCGGATAGACGAGTACGTCAAGATTTGGAAGGAGTATGAGGGGCTTGAGGCGGCGATGCTGCATGAGCGGTTCCTTCGTGCGCCGGGGGATTTGGAAACGGCGCAGCAGCATTTGGCTGCGTTCAATGATCGTGTGAAGGAGATAGCGGATCAGGCCGGGTTGGCTTCGGAGATGGTTGCCATTGAGGGTGCCGTGGAAGGTGCCGGTCAACGCCGTCTGGTTGCGTCGTCTGAGAAGGTGAAAGACCTGATTGCCAACAAGAACACGATGAAGGAACACGGCGAGAAGCAGGCTGCTCTGGTCAAGGAGAGCGCACGGCTGGAAAAACTCATCGCCTCAAAGAGCGGCAAGGCGCAGCGTCATGCCGTTACGAGAGAGGGGCAGTTGGCTCGTATCGCTGCGTTGGAAGTCGAAGCGGGTTTCGTTGTGTTGGATGATGTGGCCGACACGGCGTACGACGCTATGCAGGATGCCGTGAGAACAATGGGGGGTGTCGATGAACGGATAGCGCGGACGCTGGCTAGTCTGCGGGAACGCAACCGTGCCATGGGGGGCGGCGATGATCTTCGCAAGATCAATGATCCGGCAGGGGGGTTCGTGGCACAGGGGAAGGATCTGAGGGGAGGGTTGCCCAGTGGTTCGACGCAGGATCTGGGCGACGTATTGCGTCGGTCTGTTGCCCGGTCGGTTGGTGTGGGGGGTTACGTGGCGGATGCTGGGACGGATACGACGATGTTTCAGATCAAGGCCGGTGTAAGGGAAGATGCCCAAATGTTCTTGAAGGAAGCCCTTTCCAAGAATGAGTGGGGGCCGTGGGTGTTGTTGGGTAGCGATGCCACGTTGAACGCTGAGGTGAAGGCGGTCATTGATGCGTTTGCTCAGGTGAACGATCCGGCGATGTTCGGGAAGGAGGGTTCGTTCTGGCGGGGTTGGGACAAGTTCCAAACCTATTTGAAGGCGGCGATGATTGCCACGCCGGGATTCGTGAATCGCAACATTTTCGGTGCATTCTTCAATGCCGTCATCGACGGGGTGAACCCGCAGTACCTGTTCAAGTCGTTGACCATGACTACAAGCGTTGCCAAGAGGGCGATGAAGGAACAGGTGACCTTCTATGAGGCGGCTAAGGCGTTCCGTAACGAGGGGGTCAAGGACTTCGACCAGTACGTGACCCTGCTGGAAACGGGTGTGCGCGGTGGGGGTCAGGCTGTCAGTTCGGTGGAGTTGGATCACGGGTTGCGTAACGCCGGGTGGCGTAGTTTGGAGATGCTGATTGGCCGTCCGGGTGGTACGGGGAAGCAGTGGAGCGTGTCGTGGAAGCCGTGGTCGCCACGGTTCGTTTTCTATCAGTCGGTGCGGTCGGTGAACAGTTACGTTGAGGACATTGTTCGTCTGGGTGTGGGGATGGACACGATGCGGTGGGGCGGCGATGCGAACGATGCTATTGCCCGGATTGCTAAGACACAGTTCGACTATGACGAGTTGACTCAGTTTGAGCGCCAGTGGGCTAAGCGGTTCTTCCCGTTCTATACGTGGACGCGGAAGAATGTGCCGTATCAGTTGAATCAGTTGGCGCGTCATCCAGCCAAGTACAACCGGATTTTGGCGATCAAGCGCAACATGGAGTTGGGAACGAAAGAGGAAGACATCGTGCCGGACTACTTCTTGGAGCCGTTTGGTGTCAGGACCCCGTGGTCTGGTGCGGGGGGCGTGATTTACAGTGCCCCCGACATTCCGTTTCAGGATTTGGCACGGTATGACCCGCTCCGCAAGGGGCCGAAGCAGGCTGGGCAGAATGTGCTATCTATGTTGACGCCGATTCTCAAGGCGCCCCTTGAGGCTGCTTTCGGCAAGCAGATTTACAGTGGGGTACCGTTTACTGGTCGTTACCAGTTGGCTCCTGTTGCGATCACGGGGATTCCGGGGTTGAGTCAGATCATGGAGCAGTCCGG
Organism: Dehalococcoidia bacterium; assembly: GCA_002730485.1. The sequence continues at coordinate 12,027 of PCAH01000005.1, forward strand.
GTTCATCAAGCGGGCGTCGAACGGGGATTTGAAGATGCGGGACCATCACATTTACGTGTTCACCAACATGCTTCCCACGTTGGGGTTGTTGCGGCGGTTGTTCCCGAACGAGCCGAAGTATCAGCGCAGCCTGATGCGGAATCTGATTAGCACATTGGGGGGAGTGTCGGTTTCGTTCAACACGGACGAGGCCAAGCACAACTGGTTGACGAACCTGCGGTATGAGCGTCAGGAGGAGCGTCAGGCGTGGAAAGACATGATCAGTCAGACGCGGTGACGGGACAAAGTGGCCTTTAGGTATGTTCTACATTAGTCGCCATCAGTGGGATGCGCAGCCGCCGCCCGGCGGCAAGTTCGATCCGTTGAGCAAGCACCGCGTGGAGGGTGTCATCATTCACCATTCCGGGGTGGAGGA
>PCAH01000193.1 GCA_002730485.1 Dehalococcoidia bacterium
CTTGGAGCTCCTCATAGGTGGTCGGGTTACCGAACTCGGAGGTTCCGGTGCCCAGGGCAGGCCTCGCGCGCTTTACTTCCACGGCACGACGGGTCTGGTAACCGGGAGGGTCATTGTGCTCGCGTGGTCCCTTCTGTCGGTGGTCGGCAGTCCACATGAACTCGCGTCCGATCTCTATGGCTTTCTCGTCGGTATCTGCCACCACACAGCGGAGCAGGTAACCAAAGTGCTCGGGGCCGGCCTTGTAGCCCGACTCCTTGGCGGTGTCGATGTAGATCTGTTTCAGCCACTCGGTGGTGTCCACCAGAGCGCCCAGGTTCATGTACGGGTGGCCGTGTTGGGCTGCCCAGACAACGCTCTCCGGGCTGCCGGTACCGGGGAACCAGATGTCAGGTCGGGGGTTCTGCATGGGCTTAACCCAAGGGTTCACCACCCGGTATTTATAGTACTGGCCCTCATGGCGGAAGGGGCCGTCGTCGGTCCAGCACTTGATGATCAGGTCGTGGGCTTCCTGGAACCTGGCGAAGTTCTCCGTTGGGTCCTGACCGGAGAGCAGGGTCTCTACAGCGGTGCCGCGGACGAAGCCAGAGATGATGCGGCCACCGGAGTAGCAGTCCAGCATGGCGATCTCTTCAGCCATACGGATGGGGTCTCCGACCGATATAACGTTGCCCAGGATGGCGATCTTGACCCGCTTGGTCAGTTTTGAGATAACGGCCGCATCCAGGTTGACCGCCGGTTTCATGCACCAGTACGAAGCATGGTGCTCGTTGCTCATGATGCCGTCGAAGCCAACTTCGTCGGCCAGTTGGTATTGCTCGTGGTATTGGTTGTAGAGGACCGATGCCTTTTCTGGGTCGAAGTAACTGTTGGGGAAGCCAAGTCGTCCTGAATCGTACTTCTTGAGGTCGTCCTCTGTGACGTGCCCGTAGGGTTGTTCAGAGAACCAGTAAATCTCAGCATGCTCTGTGGGGCGTTTCAACTGGTCAACCATTTGCTTCTCCTCGCGTTGCCGGTTTCTGAGCCACCATCTCCCAGAGATATACTAGAAAGATGATTAACGGAATCCGGAAAATGTTTCCCAAAGTTGTGGCTGTGCGCCAGAGGGTGTACCGGCGAATCCCGGTCACTACTGGTGACACCGGAGGATTATAGTCAATCAGAATTATGGTGGCAACTATATATTCTGCTTGTTGTTGTGAAGGTCCGCCCTCGCGGGTAATAATGGCCTGCATATCACAATAGTTGATCATGAAGAGGAGAGTAGATATGGGACTGACATTGGGCGAGGCGAACAGAATGGTACAGGCGGCAATCGCCGAGGCAGAACGGATTGGCATCAAACTGAGCGTGTCGGTCTGTGATGCTGGCGGTCATTTGCTGGCCTTCAACCGCATGGAGGGTGCGATCTTTATCAGCGCGGTTGCCGCCCAGGGCAAGGCTTTTGGGGCAGTGGGATTCGGTCGGGATAGCAGCGCGATTCCTGCGGACTCTCCGATTATTCAGGCCATCATGGCCACCCAAGGTGGCAAGGTGATTCCGGCACAAGGGGCATTGGTGATCGTCAAGGACGGCGAAACCGTGGGAGCCATTGGTGGCAGTGGCGGCACCGCCCAACAGGATGAAGACTGCGCCCGGGTTGGTCTGGCGGCTCTTTAACTGGTAACCCGGAACCTTCAAATAGAAAAAGCCCCTTGCCTGAATGGCAGGGGCTTTTGTTTTGACGGAATCAGGGCCGACGGTTGTTAGCGGCGAGCGCCTTTCAGGTTCTTTTTGAGTCCGTTTCGTTTGCGGGCTTCCGCGTTGACGCGGGCCACAAATTGTTCCGTGGTCTCTTCGGGTTTTTCGCGTTTGGGCTTTGACTTAACCATGATTCGGTAGCTCCCTCTGTCCGGTGGACAGGTATGTTTTTGTGTCTAATCAAACGGCCATTGTCAGGCTAGCCTGAGCAAAATTGCCAGGTAATCATACACCAAAGTCACCGTTCAAGCCCGTTAACCCTGGTATTAAAGCCAAACAAGACAAAAAAATAAAAGGGCGTCCCGATTACAACGGGACGCCCTTTTTCGTGCTCTGTATTATCGGAGACGTTTAGTTAGGGGTTACTGCGATGGAGCGGATCTCTCCGAACTCCTTATCCAGTTTGGTCCACTCGTCGCCGCCGTCGGTGCTGACGTAGACGTAGCCGAACAATGTGGCCGCGGCAACTACGTTAGGGATCTCGGGGTTGTTGGCCAACCAGTACACCACGGAGTTCGGCATCACTGGTAGTTCCACCGGCGCCCAGTTATTTCCGCCGTCGTTGGTCCTTTGGACACAGCCGATGACACCGGGGATGAAGTCGCCATTGCCGACGAACATCACATCGGGGTTGTCGGGCTTGACGATCATACCGCGGCAGTAGGAGCGGACGTCGTCCTGGTTGAATTTGGGGAAGTAGTGGTAGTCCCAGCTCTCGCCTTCGTCCCTGCTGGTGGCGAAACCGAACGGGCTAGTGCAATAGACACCGGAATCGGTGATGGCCATACCGTGGATATCACCGTGGAACGGGTCTGGGCCCAACTCGGGCATCTGCACCCAGTTGTCGCCGCCGTCCAGGCTCTTGTATACGCCGTCGACTTCGATTCCAGCCCAGATGGTGTTGCTGTCCCTGGGGTCGACTACGATGTTGGTGGTGCGGGGGGTGCCGATGGGGCACTCCTTGATAACGCCCATGGATAATTTGTCCCAGGTCTTGCCGCCGTCACGGGAGCGGAAACCCTCGGGGCGGGTACCGGCGAAGATCGTGTCGGAATCCCGGGGGTCTATGGCCACCGACCAAACTTGTTGGTCGCCAATGGGGGAATCCACAGTCTCCCAGGTTACGCCGTTGTCCTCACTACGGAACAAGCCCAGGCCATCGGATCCGGCCAGGATGCGGTGCGGGTTGTTCGGATAGGTGCGGAGAGCCCGGATGTTGCACTCCGAGGGAATGGGGTTCCGGATCTTCGTCCAAGTCTCACCGCTATCACCGCTTACGTTCATTCCTTGACCGACGGTGCCGACCAAGATTGTAAAGTTGTCTGCCATGATGCGTCCTCCTAAATTGGGGGTGGTTCTAGGATTTGGTGCCAGGGGAATTGGTGCGGATATGATAGCCCCGACACGCAAAAAACGCCAGCGGCAATCCGTCTCTACCGTTCGATTCGTACACCCGCCCGTATAACTGAAAGCAAACTTTTATTTAGCCGATGCTGGCACGCCGGGGATCATAGGTTTTACGTCAGCGACATTGCAATTTTATCGCCGTGTTAATATCGCGCTTCAACCATTAACAGAGCCTGGGCTCCCATCCACAATGAATACTAAATATCATCTATCGCTGAGGAGGATCGAAATGGCACAGATACAAACTGCTAATTACACCATGGAAGCCTTCATTGAAGACGTACGGAACGTTTTCAGGACTGAGACCGATCCCCATGTCCAGGCTAAAAAAGTTACGGCATTCATGAAGACCTTGTTGGCCGTTCCTGGCTGGTTGGAAGAGAAATTAGAACTTGAAGAAGAAGGTGGCTACGGCCGCTATTCTCTTCACCTTGACGAAGAGACGGGCCATCCGGGTAATGGCTGGTGGCTTATGGCTTCGGTTCAGGAGCCCGGACAAGACAACCTGCCTCATGACCACGGTGTTACCTGGGTTGTCTACGGTGTCTACAAGGGAGCTATCCAACAGCGCAAATGGCGCTGGGCGTTCCCAGGTGAAGGCGTGGAAAAAGCTCAGATCGTGGAACACGGTCGGTTCGTTCAAGAGGACGGTGCCGTAGCCTACTTCTTGCCAGGTGAGATTCACGACACCCTGAACGTCGAAGAAGGGCGTTCGCTGGTAGTGCGCCTGGAGTCCCAGAAGCTGGACCGGGTAACCCGCTTCCAGTACAACCCCGAGACCGGTTCTATGACGGTGATGAATCGGTAATCCAGCAACCTAAGTGTGCTAAACAAAGAGCCCCGGTATTTCTACAGAAGGATCGGGGCTCTTTTTGTTATTGCGAGTTTCGAACTCTTAAGGTCGGCCCCCTCCTGTGCCCCCAGAACCCTGACCGCCTATCGGAAGAGCGGCAATCTGAGCCTCTAACGCCTGAAGCGCCAATAGCACTGTATCCAACTGGGCCTCAAGGTTGTCGATCTTGACCTCAAGCGCCGCGATGCTGGTTTGGGTAGCCCGCGAGCTTACCGTCGTGTCTAGACTGGAGTCCAATTTGCCTTCAATGGACTCTGCGCTGGTCTGGGACGCTCTGGAACTGACTGTCGTGTCCAGACTGGCATCAACCTTGGTATCTAGGGCGTCTACGCTGGCCTGGGAGGCTATCGTAATTAGGATGGCACCCAGTGCGGTGATGCTAGACCGCGACGCCCGGGAACTAACACTGGTGTCTAGGTCAGCGTCTAGCTTGGCATTAACGGAATCAACGCTGGCTTGAGATGCCAATGAGGTGAGAATCGGCCCCAATGCGGTGATGCTGCTCTGGGACGCCCGGGTTCCCACTTCGGTGCTTAGGTCCGTGATGCTGGTCTGAGACGCTCGTGAACTTACAGCAGCGTCCAAGTTGCTTGTGTCCAGACCATCTACCTGTACATCGATGACATCAACTTTTTCGTTGATCTCGTTGACGATTTCATACACCGATGGCTCAACCACACCGGTAAAGCCCAAGTCCAATATGAATCCGCCACCGCTGTAATTTGGCGCGAACCAACTTGGGGCCGGTGAGAACCACCCGCACCACCCGCCGCCGGTTATATCAGCTATTTGATTACCGGAACTAATAGAAACGCTCCCGGGAGAGCCTCCGTAAGCCTCGAATGGGTCAATTACGGTAAAGGGTAGTCCGGTGAGATCGATGTTTGCCAGGCCATTGTCCACCCCTGCACAACCCATTGCTGTGGCGTACGACATCGATGTGACAGGGTTGCCGTCGTGCAATAGGCTACCTGTGGAAGTCGCAAAGGTCTGATCGCCGATGTCCACCAACGAACTAGCGACATCAAATCGAATCTTGGAATAATTCGTGCGTACATCTGTGCCTGGCGCAGCGGCTCCGGCTGTGTACTGTCCAAAATTGTAGTCGCCACCAACATTCAGTAGGGTTAGGAACTCTGTTGGTGTCCCGCTGGCCATATCATGGCAATAAACTGAGAACGTTCGTCCGCCGGGAGTGATTTCGTACTCACCGTCTGAAGCGAAAGGGTCACTGGCGAGGACATCTAGACAGTTTTCCGGAGTATGGGATGCGGCAACGTTGGAGGAGAATCCGAACGCCGCAAGCCTATGTAGAAGGCCAAAACACCCAGTGCAGCGAGGATGATCAGGGCGGAACGGCTCAGTCTCCGCCTGAAATTAGCTTGCGAAATGAAATTGGACATAAAAGGCATGCCTCCAGTTTTATTTGGATTGGAAATTGCATCGTTGGGGTATGGCTCTTACCCAACTCTGTCCGGCTCCAGAATGGATTGGCCAACTATTCGTTGGGCAAAGTGATACTAGGAACATGGTTCAGAGGGAGATAGACGTCCAGAGGAGACCACCTGTCCCCTCAGGTGATCTGGCTCGTCGAAAACGGCGGAAGCTTCTACTAATCGACCGTTCTTCAGAGCGCCGACTGATATATAGCCTAATCGCAGAATGGGTGTCAAGGCAGATTTCAGGGACCCGTCATTCCTGCGAAAGCAGGTATCCATTCATCGACCACGGCTCTCAAACAAACCAGGGCCAAGACCTTAACCAACCGCTTGGGAGTTTGATGACCTACCCGCATCCTTTGACGGAGCTCAGGACGAACGGCATGGGCATGGAATGCAGGCCAATCCCTGGCATTTCTTCGACAGTCGAACACTTCGCCGATAAGAGTTCCTGGATTCCAGCCTTCGCTGGAAAGACGGGTTACATAGCGTCCAGCAGTCCCCAAAACTGCTCGTCCTGAGCTCCGTCGAAGGATGCGCATAGGTCATCCTACATATGAGTAGATGCTGCGAGGAGCAGGTGGTTCGACAGGCTCACCATGAGCGGGCGCTAGACGGGATCAGCATGAACCGGCATTAGACGGGCTCACTATGAGCTAGTGATCCGATAACTTCACCACCAGCTTCTGCGCGCGGGCGGTGCAATCCTAGCCGTTGGCGGCCTGCATCTCCGCTCGCAGTTTCTCTGTGGCTGGTATGTCCAGGGTTGAGGTGTTGGGGTTGATGACCACTCCGTACTCCCGGCGCACGTACTCTGCCGATAGTTTTTCCTGCTCAACATCGTCGGCAACAGCGAACATGTCCCGCTCCAGTGGGTTGCCGTAGCCACCTGCGCCCGCTTGCACCACCCGGTAGAGGTCTCCCTTCTTCAACTGGCGCAGCGTCTTTCCGGGAAGTTTCTCCTCCTCGGGAGTGCCTGGGTTGAGATAGTTCTCAGTTGGAGTGCCGGGCTTGCCACCCTGGACGCCCCAGGGAGTGAAATCAGTGCGGTCAGAGCGCAACTGGAAAGTGGCGTCTTCAGCTAGGAGACGGAACTCACGTTCGATGCCCAGCCCGCCTCGGTATTTGCCGGCTCCGCCGGTGTTGGGGACAAAGCCGTAGCGCTCCACCATCAATGGCTGCTCGGACTCGATGCTCTCGATGGGGGTGTTGGCCATGTTTAGGATGGGCGCGGCCAGGCCGTCGGCGCCGTCCAAGCTGGGTCCGCCGCCCCGGGGGCCGTCGTTTGCGAACTCCAGGTAGACCCAGGCCTTTCGGTTTTCATCGTAGCCGCCCCAGCTGACACCGATCTCACCACCTCCCCAGGCCGCTGGCACCTTGCCGGGCAGGGCTTGGGCCATGGCACCGAAGATGGTCTGGCAGATCCTGAATCCGGCCAGACCACGGGCCGCCACCGGAGCCGGATGCTGGGGGTTTACGAAGCAGCCTTCCGGTGCGGTGATGTTGAAGGGACGGAAGAAACCGCTGTTGGATTGGATGGCCGGGTCTATAAGGCATTTCATCACCGCATAGACGTTGGACTTGGTATAGGCGAAGTTTGGGTTGATGGAACCCTTTGCCTGGGGTGACGTGCCTTCAAAATCGACGAAGATTTCCCCGCCGTCAATCTTGACCTTGGCGTGAATCTCTATTGGATGTAGGTCGATGCCGTCATTGTCGATGTAGTCCGTGAATTCCCACTCGCCCTGGGGCAGCAGCTCGACTTCTGCCCGGGTCAGGCGTTCCGTCGTATCCAGAATGTCGGTCATGTAGCTTTTGAGTTCTTCATGTCCGTAATCGTCCACCAGCCGGAGCATGTCCTGCTCGCCGAATCGGACTGCGGCCAGCAGGGCCTGGACATCGCCAAGCACTTTATCCGGGACTCGGACGTTCTTCTCCAGAATACGCCACACCGCTTTGTTCAACTCTCCCTGGTCATAGAGTTTGATGGGCGGGATGATCAGCCCCTCCTGGTATATCTCCGTGTTATCGCAGGCGTTTCCTCCGGCCACCCGGCCGCCGATGTCCGTTTGGTGGCCGATGCAACAGCTCCAGCCAATCAACACATCGTTCTTGAAGATGGGCTTGAAGAGGAAGATATCCGGAAGGTGGCTGGCACCTTCGTAGGGGTCGTTGTTGGCGAAGATATCTCCAGGCTGGACGTCATCCCCGAAGGCGTTGATCACCCCTTCCAGCGCCGGAGCCATGGAGCCGAGATGGGGCGGAAGGGTCAGCCCCTGGGCCACCTGCAATCCCTCTGCGTTGAACAGGGAGGTGGAGAAGTCCATTCCGTGCTTTATTACCGCCGAGCGCGCAGTGCGGACCACCGTGAGCGCCATGGTGTCGGCGGTGCTCATGAGGGCGTTCTTGATCACTTCTCTTGTGACCGGGTCGGTGGTCTGTTGCATCGGTGCTCCTTTTCATTCCGGACGGTGCGCTTAGTATCAGGGCCGCGTGGCGGGTTGGAAACCCGCGCCTACAATCATTGGTTTGTAGCGGACTATTTGGCTTTTTCCAGGATGATGTTGCTCCATTGGTCGGCGGTGGCGTTCCAGCCTGGGGGCACCACGGTTGTGGAGTCGTATTCTTCCACGATCAGCGGGCCCTCGGTGGTGACGCCAGCCAAGGCATGGCGGTTGACGATGGGGACGGTGGCCCAACCCTGGGTAGTGCCAAAGTACACGTCGCGCTGGGCGTCGCTGGTGTAACTGCTGGACGCACCAGCCAGTTCCAGCTGCTCTGGCATCCGCGGCACTTCGGGGAGGCCTCGAGCGATCACCCTGACATTCACCAACTGGTAGCCGGTGCCCGGGCTGCTGTAGCCAAAGCTCCGTTCGTGTTCTTCGTCAAACGCCTTGATCACCGCGTTGACCGATTGGCGGTTGACCTCGCTGGCGGAGAAGGGCACGGTCAGATCGGAGACCTGTCCCTCATACTTCATGTCCATCTGGGTGATGATCTCGTGGCGGCTGTCATCGAAGCCTTCAGCGCGGAGTTGACTTCGACCCTGTTCCCAGAGTCCGTTCAGCAATTCGGCCAGGGCTGTGATGTCCAATTGCTCAAAGGTCTTGAAGTAGGTCTGGACGAAATGGTGCTCGACGTCGGCCACCAACAGGCCAAAGGAACTGAACACTCCGGGGAATGGGGGAACAACCACCCGAGAGATGTCCAACATCTCTGCCAGGCCAACCGAGTGGACCGGGCCGCTGCCACCAAATGTCATCAGGTCGAAACGCCTTGGGTCTCGGCCTCTTTCGCTGGATACGGCCCGTAATGCCCGACCCATATTGGAATTGACCAGGGTATGGATGCCGTAGGCGGCTTCGACGTCGGTCATATTCAGGGGCTTGGCCACGTTATCCGATATGGCTTTGCGGGCCAATTCCGCGTCAATCTCAAAGGTTCCAGCCAGCAGGTATTTCTGGTTCAAGAACCCCAGCAAAACGTTGGCGTCGGTGACTGTGGCGTCCTGTCCGCCCAGTCGGTAGCAGGCGGGACCTGGGAATGCTCCGGAGCTCTGGGGGCCGACTCGTAGGGAGCCGCTGCGGTCCACTGCAGCGATGCTGCCGCCGCCAGCGCCCACCTCGGCCAAGTCGATGGCCGGCACACGCAGGATGTGGCCAGAGCCGCGCAGCAGGCGGTGGCCCACGCTGATCTCACCGCCCACTTCATACTCGGGGGCCTGCAGCATCTCCCCGTCCTCGATGATGGACGCCTTGGCGGTGGTGCCCCCCATGTCCAGGGTCATTAGGCTGGGCATGTCCAATCGCTTGCCCAGGTGATAGGCCCCGACCACTCCAGCCGCTGGGCCGGACTCGATGC
>PCAH01000194.1 GCA_002730485.1 Dehalococcoidia bacterium
AATCCACCGGACGCGATGGCGATGAATTGATAGCCGAACTGCCTCCTCTGGGCGGTAAAGCCACGGTGGAACGGATTGCGGTAAACGCGGTGATGGCGGGGTGCCTGCCGGAACACATGCCAGTGATAATCACGGCCCTTCAGGCCATGATGGAAGACCAGTTCAACCTCCGTGGTGTGATGTGTTCAACCGGCATCCACACTCCGTTGGTCATTGTCAGTGGCCCGTTGGCCAAGGAATTGAACATCAACGGCGGCTACAACTGCTTCGGCGCAGGTTGGCGGGCCAACGCCACCATCGGCCGGGCGGTGAAACTTGCTCTGGTCAATCTGGGCGGCGCAATTCCCGGAGAGACCAACAAAGCGACATTTGGCCATCCAGGCGCCTACACCTACTGTGTGGCTGAGGATCAGGACGTCAATCCCTGGGAGCCGCTGCACACGGACGTTGGCCTGGATGCCGCTGACAGCGCGGTGACGGTGTTTCCGGCGGAAGCGCCGCACAACGTCATGTACCACGATAACCAGCCTCGCAATTTCTTGACGGTGCTGGCGGATACCATGTGCGCCCTGGGCAACGTGCAGATGTACGTCTCGGGCGACACGTTCGTCGTGATCGGGCCGGAACACGCCCGTTTCCTAAATGATGGTGGGTGGCGCAAGCAGGACATTCGCCAGTTCCTTTTTGAGCACGCAAGAAAATCAGTCCGCCAGTTGCGGCGCGGCGGCCCACCCCAGGGAGACGCCGACCGTGGGCATTTTTGGCCCAGGTTTGTGGACGCCAACGACGAAGACCAGATGGTGCCGGTGGTACGGGCTGCAGACCGGATACATATCATGGTGGCTGGCGGTCGAGGCGGCCCTCACTCTGTATATCTTCCTGGCTGGGGCTCCCGCCGGGTCACCCGCAAGATAGAAACGTCCTAGTATCGATACCGACTTTCAGCACTCGGAGGATATGACATGGTAAGTGCACCAGGATCAGACCTCAAGTCCAGATTGAGCGAGATGGGTCTAATGTCACCCATCGATCCCGCCGCCAATACTCGCTGGACGCCCGCCCCCAGGCTGGACACCATCCACGGCAAGGTGGGTGGGTTTTTGGGGAATCGCAAAGCCAACGCCAGTCTTTTGCTCCAGGGAGTGGAAGAGCTGATGTACAAGGACTTTGAACTCAGGGACGGAATCGAAATCGACAAATACGTCTATTCTCGTCCGGCTGCCGACGACATAATCGATGACCTGGTGGCAAAATGCGACTTTGTTGTCACCTGTATCGCGGATTGAGGATCCTGCACCGCGTGCAGTGTGCACGACGCGATGGCCCTGGAAAACAGGGGAGTACCGACGATAGTCATCTGTACTGATCCGTTCCTGAATTCGGCCTACCGCCACGCCAAGGTGTTTGGTCGTCAGGGGTTCCAGCCCTTGGGCATCCCGCACCCGCTGGGCGGAATCAATCCGCAGGCAGTTGCGCAACGGTCAGAGGAGCTGCACATCCAGATAATCGAAGCACTGACCACCGGAGAATAAGAAAATCACGCGTGGAGTCCACAAGCTCCCGCTGAAACACAGGAGAGAATGATGGTTCGAGTTGGCGCAGGCGTAAGAGTCTATGAACAGGCAGAGAATTGGGAAAAGCTACCCGAGGGGTGGGTGCTGGGTCAGACGGCCATAGTCACCGACTCCCAGGACCGTGTCTATCTGTTCAACCGGGGAGACCACCCACTGATAGTCCTGGATCGAGACGGCAATTTCTTGAATTCCTGGGGCGAGGGAGAACTGCCCGACGCCCACGGCATGTTCATCGACGCCGACGACAACCTCTACATGCCGGTCAAGAACAGCCATGTGGTGTTGAAGTACCGGCCCGACGGCAACCTGCTGATGACCATGGGTGAGTGGGACAAGCCGTCCGATACCGGATGGACCGGAGACGTCAACGACCCCGCCAAACAAGCTGCTGGCCCATTCAATCGACCCAGTGACATCGCTTTGGATGCCGCCGGTGACTTGTACATCTCCGATGGCTATGGAAACTCGCGGGTCCACAAGTTCACCGCCGATGGCAAACTGCTGTTCTCCTGGGGCGAACCCGGGAAGACCGGCCCCGGGGAGTTTCACGTCCCTCATGGTGTCTGGGTCCACACTGACGGTCGGGTATTTGTCGCCGACCGTGAGAATAACCGGATTCAGATTTTTGACGCCGATGGAAAGTACCTGGACGAATGGGGCGGTCTAGCCCGACCCTGCGATATCTACATCGACGAAGACGAGATCCTTTATGTACCGGAACTGGACGGATTCATGAGCATACTGAGCATAGATGGCGATATCATCGCCTCGTGGGGCAGCCCTCTGGATGCCGGTTGGGGAAATGGCGCCCACGCCGTCTGGATGGACTCCCACGGAGACCTCTACGTCAACCAGAATGTGGAAGGCCACCGCTTGGTCAAATACATCCGCCAGTAGAAATCCCTCGGCCCAATAGAAATTATTGTAAAGACGCAGGTAGGAGCGAACATTGGAAGTCGGAGTAATTTTCCCTCAAACAGAGATCGAACCAGATCCGCTGGCCATTAAGGACTTCGCCCAGGCAGCGGAGGATATGGGTTACGCCTATATCTTCATAGCGGATCACGTGCTGGGCGCAGACCCGGCCCACCACGATTTCCCGGCTCTCCGCACCTACAACCACAAATCGGTGGTGCACGAGACGATGACCCTGATGGGTTATCTGTCGGCCATCACAGAACGGGTCGGCCTGGCCACTGGCATATTGATCCTGCCCCAACGCCAGACGGTGCTGGTGGCCAAGCAGGCAGCCGAGGTGGATGTGCTTTCCGGCGGACGTTTGCGCCTGGGAATCGGCGTTGGCTGGAACTCTGTGGAGTTCGAGGCTCTGGGTGAGGACTTCCACAACCGAGGAGCACGCAGCGCCGAACAGATAGAGGTGATGCGTGCTCTCTGGACCCAGGATGTGGTCGATTTCCACGGCAAGTGGCATAACATCACTCATGCTGGTTTGAATCCGCTGCCTATCCAGCGGCCCATCCCTGTCTTCTTGGGCGCTGGCAGTTCGGCCACGCCTACCATCGCCGAGCCCGTGCTGAAACGTGTGGCCAGGATAGCGGACGGCTGGTGCCCCAATTTCAGCCCCAATGAGACTGGCCGGGACTACGTGGAAAAGGTCCACGACTACATGCGTGAGATGGGCCGAGACCCTAGCAAACTGGAGCTGGACGGACGGCTACGCACCAGCGGCAAGCAGCCCGAAGATTGGATGGACGAGGCCAAGGCCTGGCAGGAACTGGGAGCCGGGTATCTCTCCATCGAGAACCGGCAGGGCGGCCTGACAACCGCCGGAGAGCACATTGAGGCCATGCGCCGGTTCAAAGACGCCACGGACCTCAAATTCTAGTCGTGGTTTTGATTGATTTAACCCGGCGGTGTCTTACCGTTGACTAGATTCGAGCCCAGGGACCCTGATTTCGAAGCCAAGGTACGCAGAAGTTTCAGTCGCCAGACGGCCATGCAAACCCTGGGTGCTGAGTTGGGGAGCGTCGAGCCGGGGGCTGTAGAGATCAAGATGCCCTACCGGGCTGATCTCACCCAGCAGCACGGGTTCATCCACGGTGGCATCGTCACCTCGATTCTGGACAGCGCCTGTGGGTACGCTGCTTTCAGTCTCAGTTCCGCTGGCACTGCCATCTCAACCGTGGAATACAAGGTCAACTTTGTGTCCAATGCCAAGGGTGAACGACTGCTGGCACGGGGCGAGGTGGTACGCCCAGGAGGCACCGTGACCGTCTGCAAAGGCGACGTCATTTCCTATGACGGCGGCGAAGAAAAGCTGATTGCCACCATGCTCATGACCATGATGTTCTTGCCTAACCGGCCAGACCTAGTGGACTGAGCCAGCTAATTCTCCGCAATTGACCCCTGCCGTTTAGTTGGAGACTACCAATTTGCCCCACATCTGCCGGTCGTGGCTGGGGAACGTACACACGAATTGGTAGGTGCCTGCTTCGGGAACGGTGAAGGTAACCTTGCCGCTTTGCCCGCCATCCAATAATCCGATCTTGGCGATGACATTGGGGTCGCCAGGTTTAACGTACCCGTTCTCTGCCCCCGCTCCGATTCCCAAAGCCGCTACGTCGTTTCTGGTGCTGGAGCCAGGGGTTACCAATACCCAGGTATGTTTGCTGGAATTCGCCTTGTTGGTAAACGTCACGGTCATCTCTTCCCCGGCCACAGCAGTCAGCTCTTTTGGCGTGAAGGCGAGCAATTCACCGTCTGATGCAACGTGAGTCGTCCCATCATCAGGCGGAGGCGCGTTGTTTTGTTGTGAGGTCTGGTTGGACGCTACCGTGTCGGCACTGGCTTCTGACGAGCTAGAGCCTCCGCAAGCCATCGAAAACATAGCCAAGAAACTGATGATCGCCACTGGAATTAGTAGGCCTTTACGCATCTTGTACGCTCCGTTGAATTGGAACGAATGAATCGTAGAGTTAGTCCACTAACAGCACATGGGGAGTGTTCCTCATATTTGCGAAACGGGAAATCTATCGGATTAGTTGTATGTGGGACACCTCCGTGGTTGGCATTGGCTTAATAGTTAACTCCACTTCATTACTTGGATAGATCGAAGTGATGGAAATGCTTGATTGAGGATCAAGGCTAGTCAAACATCATCACGCTGCGTGCGACTGAACCTTCTTTCATGTACTTGAATGCATCGTTTACGTCTTCAAGGGTGAGGCGTCGGGAGACTAGTTCGTCCAATTTGAGTCGACCCTGCAGGTAGAAATCCACGTAGCGGGGCATGTCGACTCGGAAATGATTGGAGCCCATGCTGCTGCCCTGGATGCGTCGTTCCCGCAAGAATGACGCGCCGTCCAACTCGATCTTGACTCCCTGCGGAATCATGCCGATGATCGTCGCTGTGCCTCCGGCCCGCAGGATGCCAAATGACTGCTCGGCCGTTTCCTTTTTGCCAATGGCTTCAAATGAGTAATCCACTCCGCCACTGGTCAGGTCTTTCACCTTGGTCTCAACGTCGCCGCTGGACGCGTCGATCACATCTGTGGCTCCAAACTCACGCGCCAGGGTCAGTTTGTCCTCCACTCCGTCGATGGCAATGATGCGGAGTGCGCCGGCCAACTTTGCACCCTGGATGGCGTTCAGCCCTACACCGCCGCAGCCGATAACCGCTACGGTACTGCCAGGCTCAACCTTGGCCGTATTCATGGCTGCTCCCAGGCCGGTGGTGGCGCCGCAGCCGATCAGAGCCATCTGCTCAAAGCCGATGTCCTGCTCGATCTTCACCAGGGAGTTCTCGTGGACCAGCATCATCTCGGCGTAGGCGCCAAGGTTGGCAAATTGAGTTACGGGATTTCCGCCCTGGCTCAGTCGCGGCTCTTCATCCCGGCCGCGCACCAGCCCGGTTCGAGAGCAGAGCACCGGACGCCCTGTGGTGCAGCGTTCACACTGGCCGCAGAATACCGAGAGACAGCAGATTACTCGGTCTCCAGGCGAGACGTAATCCACCTGGCTTCCCACCGCTTCCACGGTTCCAGCGGCCTCGTGTCCCAAAACCACCGGCATGGCCGTGGCGTAGAGTCCTTCCACAAAGTGTAGGTCGCTGTGACAGACCCCAGAAGCCCTGGTGCGCACCAAGACCTCTCTGGGTCCAGGCAGCGCGATATCAACCTCTTCCATCTGCAACGGCTGGTTAACTTCATGCAACACGGCGGCTTTCATGGCCTGTTACTCCTGCTCTTGATTTGATTTGGAAATCATAGGTGTGGCACTTCAGCAGATACGCAAATGGCATCTGACGAAGAAGTGCGGTTAAAACATTAATAAATATTTGGGAAATGGAATAATGATTTAGCTAAATATTTAGTGGACTCGTAATATAGCACGCCCGTCTACCCCTGGGGACGGGGTTTAGCTACAAAACGCTAAACAGTAACGCCGGTGAAGTTGAAGCTGCTCAGTTTCAAGGCTGGCACTCTGGTGGCGAATCCAACCTCGTTCAGCACCAGCTTGGAGTCGCGGCCTACCAGCTCCACTCCAGCCAGGGCTTCCACATAGGACTGGGTGAAACGAAGGTCCTTCACCGGGTGGGTGATTTGACCGTTTTCAATCATAAACGTGCCGTCACGGGTCATTCCTGTCATGACACAGCCCTTGGAGTGGGCCAGGCGCGTGTAGAAGAACCTGGTGATGTAAATGCCGCGCTCGGTGGAACCGATCAGGTCTTGGAGGGATGAGTCGCCTTCCTGTAAGAACAGGTTGCTGGCGATGGGTGCGCCGGTGAAATACGCCTGGTGTCCCGTGGAGAGGGTGCCGTCTTTGCCAGCGGTGTAAGAGTTGTGGACCGGAGTGTTCACCACACCTTCGGTAATCACGTCCACCCGGCGGCGGGGCATTCCTTCGGCGTCGAAGGGCACCGGCCAACCCTGGGTGGCGGAACCGTCATCCCAAACGGTTATGTCCGGGCTCATGGCCTGCTGGCCGATGAGGTCGTTCATCCAACTGCGTCCTTCCTGTACAGCCTGAGCGCCCATCCCGTACATGCTGAGGGCCTCTAGGATGTCGTCCACAGCATAGGTGTCCAACACCACTGGGTAGCGTCCAGGCTCGACGGCGACCGGGTCGCGTCCTTCCACCGCTTTGGAGACTGCCTCCCTGCCCAGCGCCTCCGTGTCCATATCAGCAAGACGCCATCCACCGCCCTTGGCCCAGCCAGCGGAGGTGCCGCTCATGGTGTTTATGATTAGCCCGGCGAACGTACCCGCGTGGTAGGCGCGTGTCCCGCTGCTGCTGACCACTGCGATCTCTAGAACACCGGTCCGGCAGGCTCCTGACACGTTCAGGTCATGCTCTTTGCCCTGAAGGCAGACCCCCCGGACGATCGCGGCCCTGGTCTCCGGGTTGCAAAACGCGGTGGCCTCATCCCAACTGTCGACGCTGGAGGCTTCAGATGGTTGGGGCAGGCCGATAAAGTCATCATCTTCGGGCATTAACAAAGCGTTTTGGTGGGCCGCGTCCACGGCTTTTTGCACGCCTGAATCGCTCAGGTCATTGGTCGTCGCCCGGCCAAGGCGCTTCCCCACAACTGACCTGACGTTCAAGACCACGTTACCGTGGGCCACGTTCTGGTGGATCGCCCCTCCGGCAAACCTGGAGAGCCCCAGGTCCTGGGAGTTGAGATAGATATCGGTCTGCTGGGCCTTGGAGTAGCCCAGGGCCTTGTCCAGTAGGGCCAGAGCGGCCTCTCGTCCCAGCATTACTTCATAACCCCCACTTGGATGTTCCGGAACCTTGCGGGGGCCGCTCCGTGCCCCGTGTGGCCAATCTGGCCTGGCTGCCCCTTCCCGCAGTTGGGTATTCCCCACATGGTCCAGAGCTTGTCGTTGCATACGGCGTCACAGGAGTTCCAGAACTCAGGGGTGATGCCGGTATAGGTGCAGTTGCGGAGGACCTTGCCCAGCTTGCCTTTTTTGATCTCGTACCCGATCTCAGTGCCGAACTGGAAGTTGAAACGCCGGTCATCGATTGACCAAGACCGGTTCATCTCCATCAGGATTCCATCGTCGGTATCGGCAATCAGATCATCCAGCTCCCAATTACCTGGTTCCAGGCTCACATTGGTCATGCGGATCAACGGAATCCGGTTCCAAGAAGCCGCTCGCATGGAGCCGTTGGGAGTCAGTCCCAGGCCTGATGCGGTTTCCCGAGAAGTTAAATAGCCGGTGAAGCGGCCATTCTCTACCACGGGAGTCGATTGGGCCGGAACACCCTCGTCATCCCAGCCGTAGGAACCAAGACCGGGTAGACGGACACTATCGGCGGTGATATTCACGTGTTCCGATCCATACTGGAAGTTGTTGAGCTTATCTGCCGTGAGGAAAGATGTCCCGGCGTAGGCCGCTTCAGAGCCCAGAACCCGGTCCAACTCGATTGCGTGACCACAGGACTCATGGATCTGCAGGCCCAGCTGGGAGGCCCCAACGATCAGCGTAGTCACCTCGGAGGGGCAGTGTTCAGCGGAAAGCAGGGAGACAGCTTCTGAAGCTATGCGTTCGGCGTTGCCAACCAGGTCCATGGAATCGACGAACTCCCAACCGGCACAACCCTGCTGTCGCATGGACTGGGGATAAGAACGCCGCTGAATCTCCCCGTTGCCCCTGGCGGTGGCCATGATGCCACCACCGGCCTCGAAGATGGTCTGCTCCACGTGGGCACCTTCGCTGTTGGCGAAGGTCTTGTGCTCTTTGCTGAAGATCAGATTGCCGGTGCGGGCTGAGATGCCCTTAACCGAGCCCATCCGAGCGTCTGCTTCCAGCAACAGCCCCAGTTTGTCCCCCGAAGATATGGTGAACGGATCAACCTGTATGGGGGTGGTGTAGACGCCCTTGCTGGTCACAGGAGGGCCTAATAAGACTGGCCCGTTGCTGGATTGGGCAGAAGCCTTGGCGATTTGCACCGCCAGGCTGGTTATTCGGTCGATTTCAGCCGAGGAGATTATGTTGGTTGAGGCGAAGCCCCAGGAGCCGTCCACCAAGACACGCACGCCGATGCCCAGAGACTCGTCGTTGCTTAGGGTGTCCACCGCGCCGGAGCGTACTACGAATCGTTCTTGATTGGTCTCTACCAGCCGCACATCGCAGTACGACGCACCTTGCACAGATGCCAAATCCAGGGCTCCGGATAGAAAATCATCCAAGGGCATGCAACTCTCCCGACTAGGACTCTAAGTTTCGGGCCAATCTTATCAGAACTATGGCCGGGTCTAGTTGCAAGGAGCGCCTAATCTAACGTTGCACTTAAATCAGGCGTTGATAGTGCTTGAGTGCGGTCAGGCATTGCGCCATAATAAGAATACTTAGTATTAATCCAGGTTAACGTATACGTATTAAACTGGAATCATAAGGTCATTTTTGTAACCGGTGATCTGGCAAATGAAAAGACCCATGGCTTCTTGCAACCATTGTCTAATCTGGTGCTTGAGAAGCCGGTCTCGATCCACGAATTGGAACAAGCTCTGTCGACGTTTGTCGAGACCGATAAATCCCCGATTTAGAGACTCGGCTGGCCTTAAAGAACTGCCTCCGCCACTTTCTCAATCGCCTCATGCGCTGACCTTTCGTCGGTTGTGTTCAGCATGTGGACCACCCGGTTGGCGCCGGCATCTGTAAAACGGCGGTTCATCTCTCGGTCTGGAGGCGCGTCCCACATGGTGATGTTAAATGCAGAGGTATCACGGCCTTGCTGCGTCATCAGTTCTTCAATGTGTTTTCGCGCTCCGGAGAGCTTGTCCGGGTCTTGGTACTGGGAGGTATTCCTGGCCCTGGGAAGCCACCCATCGCCGTAACGAGCGATTCTCCTAGCCGCGCTTTCCAACTCGCCACCCACGAATATGGGAGGGTAGGGCTTTTGAACCGGCTTGGGAGCGCAGACCAACGGCGGGAAATCGATGTATTCGCCGTGGTACTCGGTAACTTCGGTGGTCCAAAGTTCCTTCATCACATCCACGTATTCCCGGGTCTGTTTCCAGCGGTGGGGGAAATCCACACCCAGTATCTCTGACTCGCCCTTCAACCAACCGGCTCCGACGCCGAAGAGGAATCTGCCACCTGATATTTGGTCCAGCGTCGCAACCTCTTTGGCCAGACGTATAGGATTTCGTTCTGGAACCAGGCAGATGCCGGTGCCCAATTTGATCTTCTTGGTCACGGTTGCGGCTCCGGCCAAGAATATCAGCGGGTCTTGTATCTGGTTGATCCCACCCTCGGCATAGAATTTGGGAATTCCTCCCTGACGGCCAATGGCGGGTTCCACCTTGAAGTCTATTGGGACTATCCCATGCTCCGGTGCCCAAAGGGATTCAAAACCCAGATCCTCCACCTTGCGGGCCAGATCGATTGTGTTGAAGTCGTGCTGCGTCATCAATAATGCGATGCCGATGTCCATGTTTCTCCTTAAGTAGTGCTGGGAGTCACGTCGAGATAGAAGCCAAATAAAAAGTCCTCCCCTACGCCTGGTAGGGAAGGACTCACAGTTCAAATTACCCCCGGTAGTGTATTAAACCGGATGGTCGGTGTTTCGTCCTAACGGAATTCCCCTAGGGGAATAGCTGCTCTCCGGTGTCAGCGTCGGTAACGGTGATGGCGGCCACCGGGCAGCTCTCTGCGGCTTCCAGAATCAGTTCTTCGGTATCGCCATCAGGGCTGGCTGGGGCTGCTTGGCGGTCGTCGTTCAGTTCAAATGCTTTGGTGGCGATGGTTACGCACATTGCGTTGCCCACGCAGACGTCATGATCAACAGACACCGTAATCTTTCTTGCCATGGTGTAAATACCCCGCATATGCAACGTTGGAGCCAAGGATCAGAACCAGGCGGATACAGCGTGAAAACAGGCTAGTTATGCCTGAAAAACAGCGGAATCACCAAGTTGGACGCATTCTAACAGGGGGTAAATGGGGGGTCAAATGAGGTCTGAGGCTAAAGCGTGGACGGTCTTCATCGGAGCCAGGAAACCTGGTTGGATTACTTGCCGCCCACGCTGAAACTCAGTGCTGCCGGTTATCCCCACTTGGGCCGTCGAAATGGCTTCGACGGGCTGCTGGGTAAACTCGGCCTTGTCCTATGGAGGCCCTGACGTGGGCGGTCTTCATCGGAGCCAGGCGAACCCGGTTGGATGATCTGCCACCCACGCTTGGATGGACCGGTCAATCGGCGGGTAGCCGATTTGGTTTCAGTAAATTCTTGCTCACGGCGTCGTACGCCATCGAAAAAGGGACTTTATGAATCTGTCTAACAAACTCTTGGATTGCCATGATCCGGCGATCCAGGGTTGTTCCTCCTAGAAGACCCAATTTGCATAGATCGAATGAGATAGTTCATCAACCTGGGTATGATCCAAGTGGAGGGTTGCGGAGATGCCGCTGTCGTTGTAACCCTCTGCCATGAGCCCCAGGATCTCCTGCTCTTCGTCATGGAGGCTGCTTTCCAGCCGGTCGGAGTGCTTGCAGAACAGCCGCGCCATTCTCTGGACGATTCCGGCATCCAAGATGGTCTGGCCGTTGTGGACAGCCTCTACCACTCGGACCAGGCTTGTGACCTCAGAGAGAGAATGCTTGAGGAGATATGCTTTATTCTCCACGCCGTTTCGCATGAGGTCGGCCACAAAAGCCAGGTCGTCGTAGGCCGAGATGACAACAATGCTGGTGGTGGGATTCTGCTTGCGAATCTCATGGGCTGCCTGGATTCCGTCAACCCGGGGCATCCGAACATCCAAGATTGCCACGTCTGGACACGTCTCGGCGGCTTTCTGGACCGCTTCTTCCCCGTTCACAGCCATCCCCACGACCGGGAGATCGGACTCGGACTCCAGGATTCGTCTGTAGGCGACCCGCATGAATTCCGAGTCGTCGGCGATTAGGACTTGTAGTTGCTCCATCGTTTCCTTGCTGCTTGAAATAAGCTTTTCGTAAGCTTGTTTGTTAACTCAGTCTCTTAAAAGGGGGCGGCGATTAATCGCCGGTCAGTGGAAAGACCGTAATGATTAGTGCCGTCTATTATTTCTAAAGTGTTCTGTTCTTAATAGCAAATGTTTATTTCAAAACAAGCGCAAATTGACCAAATTCGAGACTAAGATCAGCCGTTTAGAAACAGAAAACAGGTGGGGATATGTCAGGGTTTAGAAGGGCTAGCGAGGTTTTGCCTGGGCCAATGGACTACGCTCCATCAGCTGGTGGCTCTGACCGTTGACCATCAAAGCTGTGGTCATCTCAGCCAGCACCGCCGACATCAGAAAACCGTCAGTGCTTGGTACCGCAAGGAAGACGCCGTCGGTGCCCGGTAGATGACCGACCAGGGGTATGCGATTTGGGGTGGAGGCAGCAAATGCGGCGATGGTCTCGACTTCCGAAGGCTTGAAACCAGGCATGATTGAGGCCACCTGGGCCAATAGCCAATCACGGATTTCTTCTGAGGGTTTGGATTCGAACCCGGCGGGGTCGTATTTGCTTCCCGCGTGAACCAGTCCATCTCTACGGCCAACGATATTGACCGAGTTCCAGCGCACGGCGCAGTTCAGGGGGGCGCCAACGTCCAGACTGATATGCACCTTTTGCAGACCGTGGGGTTCCACCGGCAGGTCGTAGCCCAGCCACTCTGACATGATCTTCTGGGTCCAGGCTCCGGTGGAAAGTACCACGGAGGAACATGGCAGAGTGCTGCCGTCTTGAAGGGACACACCGCTGACGCGGCCACCAGTTAAGTTCAGACCGGTGGCCTGACTCTGTCGCAGTATGGTAACGCCTTGGGACTCGGCCGCGTTAGCCATGGCTGTCATGAACAACTTGGGGTCCATCTGGATGCAGTCTTGGTGCAAGGTCCCGCCGGTGATAGAACCAGAGAGCCTGGGCTCGATCTCTCGGGCGGCGGGGCCATCCACCCATTCTGCTCGCAGACCGGCGGCTTTCAGGTCGCTCAGTACCTGTCGGCTGGTTTGCTCTTCGTTGAGGTTGGTAGCCGCATACAGGTAACGGACTTCATGCTCAAGATAATCCGTCCTGCCAGCCTCTTTGATTCGGGGCAGGTGTTTACGCCACAGGGCCAGACTCTCGGCTCCCAGGGCAACCTTGTAGGTGTCATCGTCGCCCGATGCAGGTTGGATGTTTCCAGCAGAGTTTCCAGTGGCTCCTGAGCCAGGACCGCCCTGCTCCACCAGAGTTACGGATACGCCCTCACTGGCCAGACGGTAGGCCACAAAGCAGCCGACCACGCCGCCGCCAATAACGGCAACTGTTCCGTCTAGTATGTTTTGGGAGTTGGTCAAATTATCACCGTTCCTGGCGTTTGAGGCTGTGACTGACTATAAGGGACTAACGTCGACCACTACCTTGCCGATGGTGCCAGCGGCCACGGCCAGATGGGCATCTTTCAATTGCTCTAACGGGAAATGAGGTCCGGCAAAGGGGACCAACTTGCCTTGTTCCAGCCATGACGTGATGTCGCTTACAGCATCGGTTTTGGCAGTCTCGGGCATGTCATAGACCAGCACCATTCGGACCGTGACGTTGGTGGACTTGAATTTCAACGGAACAGTGGGAGCGGCCGAACTACCCGCCGAATAGACTGCCAACACCCCACCAGACTTCAATACTTCTTGGCTGACTGGGAAATTGGCCGCCATGTCGACCTCTGCTATGTGGTCGACGCCGCTCCCATTCGTGAGATTGAATATCTGTTCCGCTGTGTTGCCTTCCCGGTAATTGATGGTGTGATCGGCGCCAGCTGCCAGCGCTATTTGAGCCTTTTCGTCGGAACTAACGGTGCTGATGACCGTCGCCCCGCCCAGTTTGGCTTGTTGGAGGGCGTAGTGACCCACCGCGCCAGCGCCGCCGGGCACCAACACGGTCTTGCCGGTGACGGGACCATCGGAGAACACGCACCGGTGCGCGGTCATGGCGGGAACGCCAAGTCCGGCTCCCATGGTGAAATCCGTCTGGTTCGGCAGCAGGACGGCGTGACCGCTGGGTACCGTGGTGTATTCCGCCCCAGTGCCGAAGGGCCGTCGGAACTGGGATTCAAACACCCAGACACGTTCACCGATCCTGGATTCGGGAACGCCCAAACCCACAGCGTCGATTACACCAGCCCCGTCCTGGTTGGGTATGACCCGAGGGAAGCCAATAAGGTTTGTCAGCCCCTGGCGGCGTTTCCAATCCGATGGATTCACGCCTGAAGTGGCCACTTTAACCCGTACCTCTCCCTCCCCAGGTTGAGGGTCGGGCATGTCTCCGTACTGGAGAATGTCCGCATCGCCGTTCTGCTCGTACCAAACCGCTTTCATGGCATCCTACCGGTAGAAATCTGGCCTGAGTTTGATCCTGCTTTAGCCTCTGGATGCGTAATCCGATTTGGCTCGGTCAATGGCTTGCACCCGTCCGGCAGTCAACACCTCGCGGTGTTCGAACGCCCACTTGTTTGAGGCTGCTGTGCTTAGCGCAGTGCCCTGGAACTGGGGCATAACGTAACGGGCGATCAGCTCAAAGCTGTGCAGGATGTCTTCTCGTTTCGCCCAGTCGATGGTCTGCACCATGAAACCGCCAAAGCCGCCGCTGCGTTCTTCCAGCCTGCGGATGCCGGCGATACAATCGTCTGGGTCGCCGATGATCCAGGTGCCGTTCTCAACCATGGCGTCGATGATCGTATCCTGAGGGCCGTCGGTCACCGGGTCTCGGCCCATGGTGTCCTGGAAATACTCGCCTTGGTACCGGCCTGCGCCCAATCTGGCCTGGTCAAAGGCTTCTTTGCGGGTCTCAGCTACATGCACGGGGATCACCAGACGCCAGTCGTCCCGGTTAACCACCTGGTTGTGCTCAGCGGCCGATTCCTCGGCGATGGCCCACAATCCAGCCAGGTCAGACTCCTCGGCAGATGGGTCCCTGGGGCGGGTGATGGTCAGGATCGATGCGCCGTATTTACCAGCTAGAGCAACTCCGGCAGGAGACTGTACCGATGCCACGGAAAGAGGCATGTAGGGTTTGGTATAAGGGCGCAGCTGGATCATGGCTTCACGTAGCTCAAACCAATCGCTCTTATAGGTGATGGGTTCGGTTTCGGTCATCAACCGCAAGATGATGCCTAAAGCCTCGTCCATGCGCTGGCGCTGAGTGGTCGGGTCGATGCCCAGCATGTAGGCGTCGCCAGGCAGAGCGCCTGGTCCTACGCCCAGCATGACGCGACCGTGGGTCATGTGGTCCAACTGCACCATTCGGTTGGCGACCATGAACGGGTGATGGTAGGGCAGGCTGATTACCCCGCTGCCCAATTTGATGTGCTTCGTGCGGTCTGCGGCCACCGCCATGAACAGTTCAGGGGAAGAAATGGTCTCCCAGCCGGCGCTGTGGTGTTCACCGATCCAAGCTTCGTCGTAGCCCAGGTGGTCCAACCACTGCACCAATTCCAAATCGCGGTCCATCGCCAATGTGGGGTTTTCACCGACCCGGTGAAACGGTCCCATGAATATCCCGAATTTCATCCGCTCTGGTAGAGCCATGTCGTTCTACGCTCCTAATCGATTGACCCACAGCATCGATCCGTATCTTTAGTACAGATCGACATAAATTGTCATCGGTGGGTGAGATTGGGCGCATTATAGCCTCACAAACTGGGCATTGCCAATGAAAGCCACAGCTAAATACTTCAGATTCAACATCCGCTAACGGCAGGCCGTTTGACGTGGCCCGTTGCCAGTAGTAGTCTAGCCGCCTGAACTTCGGCGCAACGCCGCGCCGGGTACTAATCAACCACGAGGAACAACCCCAAGAAATCATCGAAATAAGGAAGGATCATTCATGCCGTACGAAGGATTATTGGCGGAAACCGTACTCATCAATGGACACGAGGGTACCCAGATCGACGCCTACCTGGCCCGACCTCTGGGCGCTGGCCCCGTTGGCTCAGTGGTATTGATTCACCACATGCCCGGCTGGGACGCTGCCTCCAAGGAAATGGCCCGCAAGTTGGCCTACAACGGCTTTGCGACCATCTCCCCCAACCTCCACTTCCGCGAGGGCAAAGGCTCTCCCACCGAAAACAGCACCAGCATCCGCGAGGCCGGTGGAATGCCCGACGTCCGCACCATGGGTGACGTCTCGGCTGCCATGGATTACCTCCGCAGCTTGCCCTATACCAACGGAAAGGTTGGTCTGATCGGCTTCTGCTCCGGCGGACGCCAGACCTACCTGGGCGCTTGCACCCTGGACGACGTCAACGCTGCGGTAGACTGCTGGGGCGGCGGAGTCACCAAGGGCAATGACGAGCTCACCCCCGCCATGCCCGCCTGGCCCATCGACTTCACCGACGGTTTGAGCTGTCCGCTCCTGGGATTGTTTGGAGAAGAGGACGCTAGACCCTCACCGGCGGACGTTGCCGAGACCGAGGCCGAGTTGAAACGCTTGGGTAAGGACTATGAATTCCACATGTATCCGGGCGCCGGTCATGGCTTCTTCGCCGTAGACCGTCCCAGCTATCATCAGGAAGCTGCCACAGACGGCTGGCAGAAGGTGATCAGCTTCTTTGGGAAACACCTCAGCTAAACCTGACGGCAATCATCATTGAAAAAGGGGCTGCCTATTGGCAGCCCCTTTTTTGTTGTTCCACACATCACCATGTCATTCTGAGGCCGCAGCCGAAGAATCTCGTTGTTACTGGAAAAACACAGCCCCGAAGAAACGGGACCCTTCGCTACACTCAGGGTGACAGGTTGGGCGAGGGGTCTACCCCCACAAAAAATCCTTCAGTGTCACCCGCTCGTCCTGAGCCCGTCGAAGGATGCGCGTGGGGCAACCATCGGGTGGAATGGGGCAGCGCAAGAACAGTGGTTCGGCAGGCTCACCATGAGCGGTAATGAGGCTCCATTTTGTCCATTGGTGGAGCGGCAGTCATTCTGGATTCCAGCCTTCGCTGGAAAGACGAGGCGGGTGTTAAGTCAACACCGAGAAACCCGCTCGTCCTGAGCCTGTCGAAGGATGCGCATCGGTCAATTATCGGGTGGAGCTGACCTGCGCCGGAGTGGTGGTTCGACAGGCTCACCATGAGCGGAGACGTGGCTCCGTTTTGTAGATTGGTAGGGTGGGTGGATGTCTGGATTCCAGCTTTCGCTGGAAAGACGAGGTGCGTGCGCGGTGGAATCACAATGATGATTGGGCGTGACTTGTCGGAGGCAGTTCCAGTAACTACTAGTTGTAGCGGATACGGGGGTCTAGCCAGCCGTAGAGGAGGTCCACTATCAGGTTGATCAGGAGCACGCCGGTCCCTATGACCACGATCACCGCCTGGATCATGGGGAAATCACGGTGGAAGATGGCTTCAATCAAAATTCGTCCCACTCCGGGGATCAGGAAGATGGTCTCGATGATTATGGCGCCCTCAAACAGCCGGGCAAATTGCCAGCCGGAGATGGTCAGAATGGGCAAGAACGCGTTTTTGAGGCCGTGTCTGACCAATACCACCCGTTCCGAGAGACCCTTGGCCCTGGCCGTGCGCATGTAGTCTTCCCGAAGAACCTCCATCATGGCAGAGCGGGTAACCCTGGCGATGAAAGCCATATCGTAGATCGCCAATGCCAAAGCCGGGAAGATCATCTGCTGCAGATTCTTGGCCGGGTTCTCCCACAACTCCACATAGCCCAATGGAGGCAACCAATTGAAGACCGCCAGGAGGAAGAGGATCATCATGATCGCCATCAGGAAATTTGGTATGGCGATGCCCACGATGGTAAATGTACGTGCTCCAAGGTCGACCCAGCCATCCGGTTTGATTGCTGAAATCACTCCCAGCGGCATGGATAAGGCCACGGATATCGTGATGGCCAAGATAGCCAGTTCCAAGGTCCTGGGCATGCGGTCGCCCAGTTCGCTCATAACGGAGGCCTTGAACCAGAAGGAGTCGCCAAAGTCTCCCTTGATTATTCCACCCAACCAACTGACGTATTGGACGGCCAGGTTACGGTCGGTGCCGAGTTCAGCCCTGAGGTTTTCCAAGTCCTGGATGGTGTAAGAGCCCCCACCGTCACCCTCCAGCAGGGCAATTGCCGGGTCTCCAGGGATTACGCGCATGACGACAAACACCAGTATCGTCATCAACAGCAGCGTTGGGATAAAAAGGCCGATTCTCTTGAAGGTATATTGCCGCATAAAAAGGGAATTCTCGCAGTATTGATGCCTGAATAAGCTGAAAGCTGAGTCCCGGGATAGTTGGGATAGCGACCCGCTGACTCAGCCAAATAATGTCGCACAAGCCTTGATGGTATTGTTGCTTCCCCTCTATATCAGGACGGTAGGTCAATGTGACTTGCCAGTCCAGCTAGGAGAGGTTGCGAAATCTGCCGTTCCAGCAGATTATATATCCAACATTTTCTTTCCCTGTTAAGAACACGATAATCAGTAACGCAACTGACCCTGAAGGAGGGAACATGGCTGAGATTGTATTGGGCCTTGGCACTTCCCACAGCCCCATGTTGAGTCTGCCCGGAGACATGTGGGGCGAGTACGCAGCCCGAGATAAAGGCAACCCGATGCTGCTGTCCCTGGAGGACGGCTCAACCAAGACCTACGAAGAGCTTCTGGCTGCGGCTGACCCGGCCATCGCGACCAGGCTCACACCCGAGATCTTCCAGGCGCAGTACGAGGCGTGCCAAAAGGGCATCACTGCCCTTGAAGATGCCATGAACGAGGCCAATCCCGACGTGGTTATAATCGTCGGCGATGACCAGGAAGAGCTGTTCTTTGAGGACAACATGCCTATGTTCTCCATCTACTGGGGAGAGAGCATGCACCTGACCCCACGCGGTATAGGAGACGGCGCGTCTCCGGCTACCAAAGCCTCCATGTGGGGCTACGGCACCGAGGAGATGGACGTGCCGGTAGACGCGGCTTTGGGCTTGCACCTGATCGAGAGCCTGATCGAGGACGATTTTGACATTGCCCACGCCCGTTACATGAACCACGAGGTGGGCGGCGCTGTTGGACCCATGGGTTACGTGAAAGAGAAGATAGTGACCGAGCGCAGACACCAGGCGATGCCCCACGCTTACTCGTACGTGGTCAAGCGCATCATGAACAACAACATCCGACCCATCGTGCCGGTCTCTCAGAACACCTTCTATCCGCCGAACCAACCCACACCCAGGCGGTGTTACAACCTGGGCAAGTCCATGGCCAAGGCGATCAAAGCCTGGGACAGCGACAAGAAGGTGGCGATTGTCGGTTCCGGCGGTCTCAGCCACTTCCTGGTGGACGAAGAGATCGACCAACTGGCGCTCAAGGGTATGAAGGAACGGGACGCAGAGGCGATTGCCGCCCTGCCCAGGTACCGTTTGAACTCCGGCAGCTCGGAGATCCTGAATTGGATCACCGCCGCTTCGGCCTGCGAACACTTGGAGATGGACTTGGTAGAATACGTTCCGGTGTACCGCTCTCCCGCTGGGACCGGTGGTGGTTGGGGATTCGCCATCTGGCGTTAATCCGACCCGCCCCGCACAAAAGATGAATAAAGCCCTTCCGCAGTTCTATTTTGGAACCGCGGAAGGATTGGTTTGAGTCTGGGACAACCGGACATTTCCCATATCGATTCGAGGTTTCTATCCATGGCACAAGCCCCTAAAGACGATTGGGTGACAGTCGACGGTATGAGCTTCCATTACCGTGACTGGGGTGGCAATGGCCCGCCCATAATGCTGTTCCACGGTCTTGCATCCACCTGTCATATCTGGGACATGGTCGCTCCGATACTGGCCCAGGACCACGCGGTGATTGCCGTGGATCAAAGGGGCCATGGACAGACCGATAAGCCCGATGAAGGCTACGACATCGAATCGGTGACCAAAGACGCCCTGGGCGTCATCAGCGGACTTGGCGTTGAAAACCCGGTGGTCATCGGCCACTCTTGGGGCGGCAGCGT
>PCAH01000011.1 GCA_002730485.1 Dehalococcoidia bacterium
CGACCAGCTCTACGTAGCGCAGGCGGTATCCACGCGGCTCAAGGTGACGCACGCCTCGGATCCTGATATCAACGCCACAAAGTCGCTGCACGTAGAGGGTTCCGAGTGGGTGGTGGGTGCGCAGCAGACGGACAACAAGTGGGTGGTGGCGGTCGTGAACCTTGCCTCGAGCACAGCAGGATCCGGGACGACCCGCACGCCTTCACCGCTTGTCGTCGGCGACCCCAGCGACGCTGCTAGCAGGATCTCCGTCGCGACGTCGCAGACTGCCACTGTGCCGGCGAGCACCGATCTGTCGGCCGACCTAGAAGTGACACAGCTGACCATCGCCGACACCTCGGACATGGGCGCCCCGCCGGCCGGGCAGATCGCGGACGCCTACATGGTCAAGTACGGTGAGGGGTCTTGGACCAGCACCAGCGCCTCCTTTGTCGCGATGGCCGTGGATTCCGGCCAGATAAAGATGATGAAGATCGACGTGGCGAAGCCAGCGGCATCACAGACGGCCACGTTCACGGTAGCGACGCGCCACGTGGCGTCCCCCAGCACTGACGCTCTCTGGATGCTGCGGAATGGTGCGGCGCAGCACCACGATTCCACGACCCCGCTGACGGTCGCGGTCACCGCTGCGGGCGGTCGCTTCCTCTTTGACGGCGTCGATCCTTCGGGCGGGCTGCGTCTGGAGGCGAACCGCACGTACGACTTTGACACCTCGGGGCTCTCCGGTCACGCCCTCCAGTTCGACGCGAGCTCGGTATACGCGACAAGTGCTACGGCGACGGGCATACGACTCACTACCACAGGCAACGGAACCGGCGGATACGTGTGCACGGTGACCGGGCACACAGGCATGGCCGGGAATGTCGTTGTGTCCGATGAAACCCGCACCGGCTTCACGGAATGGACCTCCGCGGCGCAGTCCGTGATCGAGCCGCTGTGGGACTCGGGCGCGGGCGATAACGCGGCGGACTACGCCGTCCAGAGCCTGACCATGACGGTGTACGAGGACGTCACGACGAGCGGCAGCGTCGGCTTCGTCCAGAGCGCGTCCGGTCGCCTACCCACAGGGAACTTCCCCGGGGACCTCACGGACTGGCAGGCGCGCCGCGCTGGGCTGGAGTCCGTAGGAGCGTGGGATCTAGTCACCAACCCGGACACGTCGGCCCCTTCGGTGACGCTCGGGTCGAGCACGTCCTACGCGGGTGTGGTGCAGGTGAACGCCGACCAGATCGCGAGCGTCGGTGCCCGCGCCGGAGCACTGGAGACCCGCATGACCACCGCGGAAGGCAGCATCTCGCAGAACGCCAGCGACGTCGCGACCAAGGCCTCGCAGTCGTACGTTGACACGCAGCTGGCGACGAAGGCCACGGACGCCGACTTGAAGCTCGTCTGGGACGCCAGCACATCGCCGGCGACCGGGCGGCTTGCGGTCGCGGAATCGAACATAACTGGTCTCCGTAGTGACGTCAACAGCACAAGCACGACCGTCGCGGGACACACCGCTACCCTCGCACAGCACGGGAACTCGATAGCGGCGATTCCTTCATTTACGAGCAATACGTCCCTTACTCCGAACAACGCCATTCCTGATGCGTACGCGGTGCGCACCTACGTCAACAACCGTCAGATCTCGCTGAACCACAACATCGAGGCGAACCCGGCCGATACGTCGCAGGCGGTGTCGGCCTATGCGGTGTCCCAGTACGTGGACAACAACGCCGGAGGAGGCGGTGGCTCTACGCTGGGCCAGACGGCCGACATGCCCTACGACGGTCGGGACATGAGCCCTAACGCGACGACGCTCAACTACAGCTACAACAACTACTTCGAGGCGTATCTGAACTCGCTTTCCGACACTAGCAAGCAGACCTTTGGCGACTGGCCGGTGTACACCGTCGGTTCGCAGCCGTTCTACATCGACACCCAGTACGACGAAGCCTTCAAGCTGCTCGAGTGGGACGGCACTGGAAGTCTCGCGCCGAAGAGCGGGAACGTGTTCTCACTGAACGCGACGTTCTTCCCTGCGTCGGCGCGGAGCTTCCCGGTGCAGGGGGCCGCATACATCAAGACGGCACCGGTTGCCAACACGGCGACGTGGACCAACATGTATCAGATCACGGCTAAGAACGAGACGACGACGGACACGGGCGCGAAGGTCGTCAGCGCGATGTTTGCAGGCGAGTTCCAGACGGGCCTGAGCCACCCGGACTACGATCCGTACAACGACTACGGACTGAGTGCGACCAACCCCCGGTCGAACACGAGTTCGAGTTACCCTTCCAATCATGACGACACGAACACGCACCACCTCACTGTCGTGGATATGTCAGCGCACAATCTGTTTTGGGCAGGCAGCATTGCAGTCCCCGCGAGCGAGAGCAGTGCTGTCGTCCTCAACGTGTCGAAACGGATCCCGGATCTGAATGGCCTCGACGGTCCGGGCGCCGCGAATTCCGTCGGGTTGCCGAAAACGGGCGGTCGTAATTCGCGGCTTCTCATTCGTTTCCACACGCAGCCAGCTACCCACCCATTCAACCACCAGACCTTTACCTTCGCCCCGATCACCACGGACGGTACACAGGGTCACCTTTACAATCCGTACAGTACCAGCCAACAGATTCTCGGGCGCGCCATGGTCGGGTCGCGGACCGGAACCGCTATGGTGGCTGTATCGTCATGTACGATTTTCATCGAACCCGTTGTGGTACAGATCGAGCCAGAGACGATGCCTTCGCAGGTGACGCGATTCGGATCGTTCGAGACGAATTTCTGGGGCAGCAATAGCCCGATCACTTCCTTTAGGGACGTGGTGCTCGCGGCCTACGACACCTACAGTCGCGGCTACCAGCAAGTTCAGTACAGCAAACGGGACATGGCGCCGTACCGCCACATACCGACCCCCGTCGCGATTAGTAATCTCCGAATGGCGGACTCCGGTCCCTCGTGTCCGTACGAGACGGGAACGGCCACGCGCCTGTACGGCGACCTGAGCACCGTGACGGGTCCGGGTAATCAAACCGCCATTTGCGGGGCGGGTTACAACGCCACGGGTGGTACGAGCACGGGGCGTTTCTACGACTGGGTGTACCTCCACGACGTCGGGGAAACCGTGGCCTTTGCAAAGTTCTACGAGCCCATAGATTCGAGCTATTCGCCGGAGCAATCAGCGCGGGGCTTCACGTATTCGGGCCTCCTTACACACTCCGGGGGTGTAATGTTTATGCAGCCCGTGATGCACAAGCAGGTCACGCTGAGCAACAGCAATAACGCGCTACAGTTCTACCATCAGGTGGTGGAAAACCGCGATAACGGTACCAAGCCCTTCTACTACCAGAAGGGCACTAACGCACCCGGGTACAAGACGGAGAGCGACAAGCGGTATTACTACCACAATCCGTTCGGAGTCGGTACCTCTTCGTACCAGACGATGGTAATCCAAGACGGAGTAAGGACGTACGCAAATTTACCCTATTACAAATCAAGCTCGCAGTCGGCGGGGCGCACGGACGGGAAGACGCCCCTGACTCCCGCGGAATTCAGCACCGACGCACAGTTTCGTATTTCCTCCGGGGGGCAGACGTGGTACTACATCGTGCTGATTGACGGCGGCAGCGGTATGCGAACACTCGGTGGTACAGGTGACGGGACCATGAGCGGTGGCCAGATGACCGTCACGGAGCGCCACGGATCGACCGGCATCTATATCGTCCCCTCGGAGTCAGACAAAACCACGCTTGCAGTGGGAAGCAGTGTCACCGACTCGGCGCCGACTCTGATCACTCCCTACTATTACATGCACGGTGGCCAGCTGGGATTTTCGAACTGCGACCCGATGCGAAGTGCATCGACGATACTAGGCGACGCGGGTAGTTACTCCCAGAACATATGTGCCGTCTTTCAGCGGTCGGGGTGGAACGAGACCGTCGCGAACGACAAGGGTCTGGCGGATGTGGCCTTTGCGAATCTCAAAAGCGCGAATGAAGCTACACTGTTCAGTGCCCTCCCGAGCGCGCCGGACCTTACGTCGTTCAACTTTACGATAAACGTCTACAACGGACCGGACGCAGCCCCGGGTCCGCGCTCCGTTAAAATGGACCCGTTCGGCCTTATTCGGGTGGTAACTCCCTCCAATGCGGTCGGTTCAGGGTGGTACACCAGTTACGCGACGCACTGGCACATGACCCAGAAAACCACCAGTGCGATTACGGGCAGGTACGCCGACAGCCCCGTCGCCCTCAACATCGCCAACATATACGACCCGTACAACTACTGGACATCTATATCTACCTACTACAGACACTACCCGCAGTTCGGGTGTACACCGTGGAATCCGATGGTGAAAGCCGGTTAC
Organism: Dehalococcoidia bacterium; assembly: GCA_002730485.1. Next base: position 4,352 of record PCAH01000011.1, read on the forward strand.
GCTGTGAAATGGATAAACGAGAACGGTTTGCACGTGAACACCGACACGGGGTTCGCGAGCGGTGCTAGTACCCTGTCGATCTTGGAAAAACACCAGATACTACGCTGGACTGTGTACGAAGATGTCAACATCTGGCCCACGATGTGGAACGGTGCAAACCACGGTCGAAGGCGCCCATCGGAAACGTTCAAGGAATGGTTCGACCGCAGCGACTACGCAACCCAGCTTTATTTGAAAAAGCGCAGTACCCTATCCAGCCCTGAATACTATCGGTACTTTCGCACGATGCCTCCCACCGCGCGTACGCCTAGCGGATCGGTAAACCGTATTTACACCAACCACGCGGAGACTGCCGCCATTTATCATAATCAATACTACTACTACACAACGAACCCTATCACCGGTGTTCAGTACGGCTATAGTAATCAGGATATGTGGGGCATTCCCTACAAAAACGACGGTAGTGGAGGTCGGTTTACAACGCGAAATTGGAACTACTACGTACAGGGGGTAGATCAAGGTAACGGAAAATACTGGGCCGCGTACTACACGAATACGTTTCCTTCTGTGAACGACATCATACGTTTCTTCCGTAACGAAAGTCATGACCCGAATAATGGTGACAGTTTGACCGGTTCCAACAACAACATGCCTTGGGGGCCATTTAAGGTCGTACAGACGTACACTGATTCGACAGGTGGAAAGGTCATGGTAGTAGAAGGCAGCTACCCATACTTTCCGATCGTTTCATTTGTGCACGATTTGGGAAGCTGGCGCTACTGGGGCAACACCACGTGGGTTGCTCGAAGGTGGCAGAAACTCGCGGAAAATACAAAATCACCATCGTGGTTTCAGAATGACCCATACAACGACAACGACGCGTACGTGTCCAACTTTGGTAACTGGCTAGTGTCGCTCAGTCACCAGTTCGTCGGTTCCCGCATGTCCGGAAACCAGTATGTGCAGATCGACAACAGCAGTCCCGTCATGCAGTCGCAGTACATGGACACCCAGATCGGAAGCGACGGAAAAACGTACCTCGGGTACTGCGAACTTACCCAATGTCAGATCATCCGCGACGGCTCCCAATTCGGGAGGTTCCGGTGTATAGAGGATATTATAAATTTCGTGCACTGGCAAGTCGTGCGAGGCCATTGGTCGTATCGAAACGGAAACGGAATCAACCAGTGGATGCATCGTGGAACGAGCAGCAACCAGTTCGTGACAGTGGTCCCTTCCGGATATGGTATCAGTCAATATACAAATCACTTTGGTTGGAAGGGGCTTGTAGAAGTCCTCTTCGAAAAATACGAATGGGATCTGTCGAACCAGCCCACCTCGAGCAGCCCCAAATTAAACTCGGCAAGGAGCTACCGCCTTGGTGAAATCTCCATCCACTACACCAACACCTCGCAAGACCATCCTAATACCAGCAAGCTGTTTGGTCTTACTCCGTTTTCGGCTTGCGACCCGTACGACGTGCGAACGACGTGGCACGTTTCAAAGGATGGGACTTATATGCCCGGTGGTAGCATGGGTGCCCATTTATGGTACACAAACAATTGCGCCGACTTTTCGTACTACGTAGCCCACCAGCTCGAACCGAGTTCGCATACGGGCTATACCTCTTCAAGCCACTTTCACAGCAACTCCTCGTACCCCAACCTGCGACAGACAATGTCGTTTTCGACGACCATGAAAAAGGTAGGCGTCACGACAACGGCAAACGGTATCCATAGCACCCAATGGCCGTTGCGAAACCAGCACGATGTATTTCATTACTACTGGGCGCAGCGATTCTTCTGCTACAAGTTCAATAAGCACCAGATGGTGCTCACCGACGGAAGCGGTCCCTACTGGTACGAGGGTCTTAACAGTGACGGCTCAGACTGGAACGGCACGCCCACCCAGCTAAAATTGACACTCGATCAGGCGCGCGCCTACACGAACTACCTGAAAGGCAACATTGGTGGATCCGGTTACTCGCATAAGCTGCACCACTACAACAACACGACATGGGACACCGATAGCGACGGGAACTACAGCACCACGCAGACCAATTTGGATCCACGCGGTCAGTATTCTGTGGGAATAAACTACTTTTTCTACCAGCTACCAATCTCCATAACTCTCGGTCACGAGTCGTTCACAAGTTGGTCACTTGGAAACCCAGCCACCGTCGCCGCGTCTGACTACTCGCACTACTCTATGAGTCAGGTGAAAATGTTCAGAAGCAACGACGGCAACTACATCACTGGGACGACCCCATGGACTGCCCTGACGCTCAACAACTACACGGAGTGGCCGGACTGGATGCGCCTGCCTTGGATGCTCGGGGCGAAGACAATGGGAGATCTGAAAGCACTGGTGGCAGATTACAGCTCCAATAACTGGTGGACGACGCACAAGACGATCAACGACCTTCCTTGTTCCGTGGACCTACTCTGGGCGATCTCCAACTACAAAACCGGCACGACGCTTCCGATCAACCAATGGGTGGCCCCATACTTCCAGAGCTACTCTCGTACTGAGTCGTACGCGACATTCGGCAAGGACAGCGAGGTTCTGAATAACATGGCCGATACGAATCGCTACGCAAAACATTATTATACCCAGATTATGATGTGGGTTGAGGGCGCAGAGGTCAATGGTAGTGACTCTAGCAGTCGTAGAATCGTAATGAATAGGACCAATTCTCGTTTCAAGGCAGGTACTGGCCCGGCCTACATGCGACCCGTCAATGAAGTCTACTGTCTGTTCCCCGTGATGTATGCATCCGACGTGGAGTCCTTCCGCGGGCACCACAGCAACCACCCGATCCGTAACACCTGCGATCTGATGAACACTCTCGTATGGTACTACATCACAGGACGGGCGAATAGCTCTACGTTGGTCACCCTTCACTACGCGATTTACAACACGGATACCCTGTACGAGACGAGCGACCTCAATTCGAGCGGAAACCCTTCAGGTACCGCATACGACATTTCTGGAGCAACTGGGGGCACCCTGAACAGCTACCACTGGTCCTCGTCCACTACCCAGACTACGGTCGATGGAAACGAGATCCCGTACGTTTACAACAGTCGTAACTGGTGGAACAACAGCTACCGTCATTGGGGGTACGTGGACTACACTATACCGTCTGCCCTGTACAACGCGCTATCCAACGGCGACAAGGTGACGATAAGATTCAAAGATGCGTCACGCCAAATGTACGAGGGGTACGGGTGGGGGCGTTCGTATACCATAGACAAGGTCGATGATACAAACTTTAAAGTCAGAATATTATTTGATCAGGCCGACAGCGCGTCGAGCTACAGCCTTCCGGCCATCCACCTCTCCACAGGCAGCAGCGTCGCCGCCGTGATGCGTAAGGCAACCGTCGTTTCGAAAAAGCCGATTCATGGTCGGGGGCAGACTACCTTATCGGTGCCTACGGATGTCCACGAGCTTTTCGACGCTATCATACAGGCAAACGGGTCGGGGGTGACCAACGCCATGCGTGGTCACACGCCTTTCTGGCCGGCGGATTTCACATCCCCTTCCGCAACGGCCCACCTTACTAGCGGGCGTGTCGTTTTCGGCATAGACTCTTCGTCGAGTCCTACGTACTATGCCTACGACTACACATCCAGCAGCGGCGGTACGGGTTTCAATGCCCACTACGCCGGCATGAACAAGGACGGCTTCAGGCTGTACCCATGCGCTGACAACAATCGGGGGAATCTGCAGGCCATCACGTGGAAAAATTGGGCGGCGTTCGGGAGTGCCAACAACCCGATAGAACACCCAGACACCGCGCTGCAACTGATCAAAGGAAACGCCAACTACACGAATACCTCAACGTTCTACTACACCATCCGCAATAGCGTAAGTGTGCCCGCATCTGCGTACCCCAACTTGACAGAGCCAACATACGGTACGACTACTACGTCGGGCACATTTAACGTAGATGACATACGCCACGCAATATCGACGGGTCAGAAAGAATGGCTGTGGGGCACGATTCCGTGGGCCCCTATACAGGTTAGCACGCTAGACGACACACGGGTCGGTGTGTCTCGCTTCGGGTACGGTTCTATATATTATGGAAGTTATCCCTTCCGTAACACAGGACCCTACTACTTCTACGACAACCCGGATACCAGCTCGACAAGCTGCCCGACGAACATGGTAGGTGGCGGGACGTTTTCTTTGGCTACGGGAGGTTTTCCCATTAGTCTTTCGTCCATGAATGTGTCGATGACGTGGAACCCACGTTTCTTCACGTCGCCGAGCCAGATGGTGACGTGGGCTGATAATAATCTGGGACCTTTGGACCACGGTCTGATTGTATACGCGGGGTACTGGGACTATTACGTTGGAAACGCCATCGCATCACATGAGACAGATGTACTGAATATGGCTACATCCATCGGAGAGCAGCAATCGGATCTCAGAATGAACCTCACGCACGACTTTGATCCACCAATAAATGCTGTTTCTATGCGCATGCGATCAGACGTCCAATCCCAACAAGCCGCATGGGCCGAGAACCACTATCACAGCGCAATGCCCCGTACATTACAGATACAGCACAACAAAGTGCAAACTTACTATGACCGATTCTTCGGTGCCTCGCTCAGATACGGTCACAGGTATCCTCCGTGGCATTTCAGGCAAGGCTTCTCGTATTATCCCGTCGAGAATTATGCATTCCGGTACAATTCTGTGAACTGGGCCTATAATAGCGGTACGGATTCATTTAGGGATGCTGTCTACTCATCGCGCGTCGTTGTGAGCGGATCCGGTTCGATGAGTATGTTCAGTAATGACATTCTTACGCATGGTTACGCACAGCGACAGCATCGCGAATGGTGGGATAAAACGGGCTTTAGTACCGATTACTACGCTTCCGGTATTCATTTGGAGGTTAGGGACGAAAACAGAAACATACTCATAAGTACAGTATCCAGCAACAAGCAGGCATACTTTCAGAATGAAGCAGGCACGGGCTACCATGGAGGCTGGCAGCTGACAATGCGGTGGCGGTGGGGGGCAACTACATCAAACGATTTCTGGGAGGTCACTTTGATGCCGAACGACACCACCAACGCAGGGTGGACTATGCTTTTTCAATTCGGTGCCGCATTTCTAAACAGCTATGGATACAGCTATAATGCAAATTCAGTAGTTCATTTGCAAATGCGAGGCGTGAGTGTCCCAGAGCGAAATATGAAGTATCAACGAACGGGTTTGTACCCGACAGGAAGAACAGAGGTTGGTGCTATGTATCCGGAAGGCTGGTTATCGACCCTTCAATACTCGTGGCCACGGAACAACGCGTCGCTAGTATTGGGTTTGGGGAGGCTGAGTCGCGCGACGAACTCCCTAGACGGCGTCCCCATCCGAGACTGGGCCGACATGACTTCGACGTATAGTCACTACGCGGGTATACGCAATATGTATGGTTACCCTAACAGCAACTACCGACGGTACTTGTGGCACTACCACGAGCAAGAAAATGATCTTCAAGGCAGAACTTACACGAATAGCGGTCACTACTTTGGCAAGCCCGGGCACGCCAATTGGGACACCGATAACGGCAGAGGAGGTCGAAACCGGATACTCGTCGCGCACAACCGCTTTCGATATGTCTACTCGACAACTATTACTAGCGGATTTACAGGTGTTCATATTAATCGGCCGGATCGGACGGACGAGGAGTGGGAGCGACGGATAGGACAGCTTGTACGAAGCTCCGGTAAGGTGGATGGGCTTGTGACAGTATCTCATGCGTACACGCGCATGGAACTTACGAAAAACAGTGCCGATCCCGCCGTTTACGGGGTTGTCGCCGGCGTTTCTGACGAAGGGCGGCTTCTGATCAACTCGGTCGGTGAGGGAGCCCTCTACGTTACAGACGAGCAACCCATACACCTCGGAGACCTGCTACACTCGAGCTCCGTGTGTGGACTCGCGACTAAACAGGACGACACTATCATCCGTAGCGCGACGTGCGCAAAAGCGATGGCACCGTGTGACTTCTCGTATGTCGGAAAGCCTACCATGGGATCTGTCGCAGTCCACTACTTCAGTAAAGCTCACCAGCGAGTCTGTGCTGTGGAAGCCGCCATCGTTCTTTCTCCTCTGTGCGCACTGGTGGAATTTGCAGAGAGTACACATACCTACACGTCGCCCGATACTCCCGGAATCGAGTATACGACATTTGAAAACGACGAAGACGCATTAGAAATGAAGGACTCTATTTCATTTATCGACCCCGCAACATATAACGCGTATGTCGAAGAATATGAGAATATCCGTAGCACCCGAGCTGCGGAAGAGCGCGCCGATTCGGAGGAAGAAGGTGAGGAGACGAACCGGCCGATAGACGACGACGACGGGTACGCCCTGCGGATGTTTGACTTGTACACTAAAGTAGTGGAAGCGAATCCAGACATTCAGCGCCCTTCTGTGCACGAGCTCTTCCATTTAAAGACGTGGAACGGGTCAGTCAGCACAATGAACACGGTCACATCGTGGCGGCCAGCTACTGAGAGCGATAATATTCAAGACAATCGAATTCGTTTCGCGGACGAAGCTACGCAGGAGACGCTTCTCGAGCACGTCCGTGTCCTAGGCCTCGACGACGTAGACGACACCAACACGCCGTACGAGCTGTATGAGCTTGTCCGCGAGGCTACGTCCATGAAGGTGGCCTTCATGCCTGTGATTTACCTGTGTTAGTCAGCGTCCGCCGGCGGTTCCTCCAGCGCGGGGCCGCCCACATTGTGGTAGACGCCGTCCTCAGTGCGAATCGCGAACACGACGGCATGATCTTCGTCCTCGACGAGAGCCTCCTCCGGCGGGGCAACGAAGAAGTCGGCTGCGACCGCAGAAGGATCCATCGGGAGGTTGCCCGAGGGCAACCACAGCTTGTGGGGGTCTACACCGAGCCGATCGATGTAGTTCTGCTTCCCCGGGACACCGTACGCAAGTACGGGTCGAAAGGTCATGGTTTCGTTTTCCACTGTGTGGGTGGTGGGCTGAAAGTACCGCACGTGGTAATGGGGTCGTGGCTGGGCGGCCTCGAGGGGACGGAGTTTTAGGAAGAGGGCCTCGCTGCCGTTGAATTCGTCCAGCGTCGCGTCCCGCCCCGCGAACTCGTGCACGGTCACGATGCGGTCTGTGTTCACCATGTAGCCGTCGTCGTCCACGGGCACGAGCGCTGCGCTTACGGGGAGGAACCGTGCAGCAGAGCGTCTTCCTTCACTGTCATAGAAGCAGAGGCGGAGCGCCATATTTGCGTCGAATTAGGAGTTAATGAGAATCTCCGGGTTCCTTTTTGGGTAGATGATTTCCTATCTGTAAACGCAAAACAACCAACCATGGGACTTGGAGAATCGAAAGAATGTGTGTGCAAGTGCGAAGAAGAAGAGGTGGCGACGTGCAGCCCCGGGGACGAGGGGTGTGAAAAGCCCGCCGAGAAGGTCGAGGAGGCCAAAAAAACCGAGGAGGCCGACGAGCCGACGAAGGAAAAGCCAGAAGAGTAGAGCGCTGCGAATCCCACTGCGTCCGCCTCGGTGGTGCAGGGCGGATTGTCGCGCACTACTACAAAAAAAGAAATGTTCCAGAACAGCCAACAGGACGATAGGTTAGGCTGGATGGGAAGATACATTTCGGGGTTTCCGGTCCGCGACGTCAGAAAAATCACGGCGCTTCTGAGATCCGTTAAAGACGACCCGCCCGAAAAGCCCGAAGACACCGTAGTGATGCCGTACGGCATTACGGTCGGCGAGTACTGCGCGACCCAGTTCATGCTCCAGACGCTCCGTCGGCAGCGCTGACCGTTTTCTACACTTTTACATACCGCTGTTTCACGATGTGTCTGGCATGCACCGGATCCTACGTGCAGTGGAACAACGAAAACATCGGGAAGATCGCCGACGCGAGCCCTCTCAGCAGGGCTCTTTTTTTAGCGTCCAACCTTGTTTTTTTTTGCGGATGCAGCTGGCTTTCCGGCATCGGCTGTGTGAGCGTGATGTTCCACGGCTACCAGTGCATGCACGATGATCGCGTGACGCTGCTGCTGATGTGGACGGACACGATCCTGACTACGGTGGCGGCATTTGTGTTCGTAGCGACCCACGCGACCCACGTCACGATTCTGTGGGCCCTGCTATGGATCCCCGTCGTGGTGCTCTACGCAACAGGCAGCGGAAAGCGCGGTTCTTCCAACTACATGATCACCCATAGCCTCTGGCACCTCGGTGCGGGTGCCCTGCTACTGTGGCTTGGCGAATAAAACGGCAACCACGAACAATATGTACAGGGGGACGAACGCGGCGCAGGTGCGGGGTTTTCGCCGAATTCCGCGCTTGATGCACCGCACAGCATACGCCACATTCGCCACGGGCTTCGGCTGGCCTGCGATTTGTTCCGGGGACTCCTCATGCAGTTGCAATTTAGGGAACTGTGGCTCGAAGTTTTCCTTATGAGGAAGGTGGAGCTTCGCGGTTTCCTCAGTTTCCTTTCCCTCGTAGAACAGCGGCATCGGCTGTTCGAAAAGATTTCCTGAAAATGAAGCCATCGCTGTTTTTATCGGTATGTCCACATATTTGTCGGGTCGCTAATTCGTACCTACTGCGTGAATCTGTTTTGGACGATTCCCGGCGGGAGCATGCCCATGTTGCTGTAGGTGTTACGAAGCCCCTCGAGGCGCGCCTTGAGCTGCGAGGTGGAAGCAGGGGTCGCTGCGGGCGCCCGTACCGAGACGTTCTGTGTGTTCGTGTTGTGCGCGTCGATTCCTGCCTGAAGGCCAGCAGCGTCACGCTTGTCCAGCGTCACACCGTGCGCCCCCTGAAAGTGGAACACGGTCGGGTACCCGCGAACGAAATCGCCCACCGGACGCCCGTTAGGCAGCACGACCTGCGTTGTCTGTGGGATTTCGGCCGCGTCGATCTTGACGACAGGTACGGAACCACCCTGTTGTTGCGCGAGCGCGTCGTATTGCGGGGCCAGATTCTTGCAATGTCCGCACCAGTTCGCGTAGACCTGCAGCACAAACTCAGAATTGTTGTTCACGAGGGCCTGTAGCGCGTCAACGTTTTTCAGATCAGTCGCCATCGCTGTTTAAATGGTGGCCTACAAAAAAATCAGTGCTTCGTATCAAACAGAGCCATGTCTGGAACACACGGGAGAGCGCCCGGGGGTGCAAGAAACCTTGACGAGGTCGCACGCATGACGGCATTCTACCGAACGATGCAGCGCGACGCGGGGGACAGGCTGGGTGCTTCGTACCGGCTCTATTCAGAGGGTAGTATCGCCCAGCCGGGCGTAGAAACCACGCTTCAAAGCGACTGGGAACAAACTGATCGGCTGGACCAAGCTTCGGACATCGAAGCGCGTCTTCAGCAGGCAGTCAGCACCTTTCTACCGCGCAACTCTGAGAAAGACTAAAACAAACCTTTTCTGGGTTGCAGGCCCAATGTTTTGTAAGCTTTATGCCTCCTTGATGATGGGAGAGCTGTAATTTTTTGATGGATGACTTCCTCCGCATGCAGCCGCGCGTCGCACGAGGTTCGGAGAAGGGTCGGACATTTCAGAAGTACATCGTGCGGGATCTTATCGGGCATGCAGGCTCTTGGTTGCATCGAGACGGCGCGCCACTGCAGGGCCGCTTTTTTTTGCGGGATGTTGCGGACCACACGACATGCAAGGTCTCTCCCATCGTCGCGAATGCCGTCTAGCATCTCGTAGCACCGAGACACGTCCTCGATCTTGGAGACGACATTCGGTAGGTTGAGCACCACGGTGTCGTACGCCCAGCTGTCGCCAGCGAATCCTGTAATCGTACCTCCCCTATGGGGTCCGACAACTTTATTCACGAGATCGAGCGAGTTGTGGACTCTGTCGGTGTCCCCGAAGGTCCATCCGTCCCTCGCGCGCCGAATGCTCTGTCGCACATCCCCGGTGAATGGATCCTCGGGGTGCGGCCTGAGCCCGAGATCTGCAAGTATCGCCCGTGTCTGTCGTTCCGATGGGGGATACATACGAAGGACCGTCCCGGACCTCGCGAATTCAGGCAGATCGCGGAATTCGTTGGTGACGACGACGATCGACACACGATCTGTACTGCGGTGCGCCAGCCGTGTACATGCGTGCTGCACCGCCATCGAAAAGGAACACCAGTCATCGACGACGACTACGGTGCGGCCACGGTATCTGAACACGGCCCCGTCGATCGCCGCCGCTATAAGCTCCTTGTCTGTGGAGAACTCCGTGCCCCCGAACGGGTTTACAAGCACCCTTGCATCCTCTAAGACACAAGGGAGCACGGCACCGACCACGAAACTCTTACCACACCCCACCGGCCCCACCATTCCAATCACCTTCGGGCCGGGGCTCCGCTTTGCCCTCTTGGCTTTCGACGGCGGCGGCGGGAGAAGCAACCGCTTCAGGTCTTCCGGCACCCCGCGATTGTGCATCAATCGGGACGAACCTGTCCGTGGCGAAGACTCCGCGGGCGCCTTCAGGGCGGCGCGGGGCGGTGCCATCGAGGCCGCCCCCGAGGCCGCCACCGGGGCCGCCACCGAGGCCGCCGTCGATTCCGCCGACGAGGCCGCCGTCGAGGCCGGCGGGCCCCTGCGCTGCTGCCACGGCTGTAGAATCATTTCCAAAAGTGGAGGAGTTTTTTACCCTGTTAACCACGCGCGCATTTTCTACTGACACGGTCCACCCGGACTGGATACTGCTGTCGTCGGCACCACGGTACGGAATTTCCGTCCATATACCGTCCGCGTCATATGCGGGGTAATAGTCCTGCGGCACGACGTCGCGGGTCTCGACCTTCTTTTTTTGCAAATACTGGTACTTGGCGAAATTGACCGAAGCCTTCAGCGAGCTCTCGTCAGACTGCACTGCAGCAAGTAAACGTGTCTTTTCAGGGACCACCGCATCCTGCGGATCCCATCGCTGTATTGAATCCACTAGATGTTGCCGTGGGGTCTTCTCCAACACCCCCAGTGTCTTCACTGCCCCCACGATTACGGAATCGGGCAATTTGTGCAGGCGATGGAGATGATCGGGGTGAACATGGAGGTGCCACGCGAGGCCAAGGTACCCGTTATGTATCGCCTCCTCCATCCTTCTTTTTATGATAGGGCCCGGTAATCTTTTCTGCATGGTGTTGCACCAACGTGCTTATCCCAGCAGCGGAGAGAATCGGCGATTCTTCCCCCCGCGCGGAAGCAGCATGTGCGATGTCGTTCCGTTCGTCCATTGCACCTCATGTGCGGAGAAGAATGTGTTGCGGTTGATGATACTCATTTCGAGCGCTGACTTGGTCCGCGGACGCCGGAGGAACTTCTTCAGGCGCAAATGTTTGGGGTTTACTCCCTTCACGGCAGCCCCGTATGCACTGTTTGGCCTTACCGCAGGGTCTCCGGACACCTTTATCTGTACGGACGTCCTAATATTCGGGTTAGTGAATCGACCCATGACCATAACAACCGTCTGCCCCGCGGCTTTGAATCGTAGCGTCCTTTGTTGCGTAGGAAGCTCCATTGCAGCAGCGGGACTCGGGGCGGCCCCGCAGAGAGAATCCCCCTCGTCGGGTACGAAGTCGTCAGCGTCAACAGGACGTGCCGTGGCATCTCGCATCGTCTTTTCGCTGGTAGAATGCACCTCCTTCAGTAGATCGAGGTCCCACGCGCGAGGCGGGTCCGCGCCGCGATGCACAATCACGTATTTCAAGAATTCTAGCCGTAGCGTTTCTGCGTCCACATGGTTCTGGCATAGCGCTTCCCTACCATAACGCGTCTCGATGACTCTCTTACATATCTCGTTTTCTAATGATGCTAGTTTCCGGATTGTCGCTGCGACACAAATTCTCTTCTCTCCCGGCAGACCATTGTCGAACAACACAAATACGTCATGTTCCGACCTTGCCTCTAGCTGATAGGCTAGAGACATTCAACGTGTTTCGCGTTGCCGTGCAATTTCATTGCACCTGTTGCATTACAGCGTTGCGCCTATTACGATACAGCGTTGCGCCTATTGTAATCCAGCGTTCCTCCAATTACAATACAGCGGCACACCGCGAAGTTTTTTCGATGTAGGCGATGCGGTCGTACCATGCGCTGATTATGATTCGAACGATGTAGCCCGGAAGCAGGAACTGCAGCTGGCGGGTTAGGAAGGCAATTATAAATTTCAGGAACCGCGGCAGGATGCCCAGTACGTACCAGAGTGTGACGACGGTGTGCATTTCGTACCTCCCGACACCGACGGTACATGATTTACTATCCCGCACGTCGTTGCGGTACCAGTTGCGAAGCATTTTTGAACTGTACGACGAGCAGATCTCCAACACGACGAGGAGGACCATCGCGGCTATGTAGCGATTCCACGTGTCGATGCGAATGGGGTCACTTGGAGATCCCATGGGACCCACGTGCCATACCCTGCTGCGCTGTGCGGGCGGAAGCAGAACGAAGAACATGATGACGACGACTACAGTAGCCATAAACTGTGCGACTAGTGCCCCCCACAAGTCCGCTCTCTTGTTACTGCTATCTGTCTCTTCCTCCATAATGAATCTCTTTTGGTTCAGAGACCACATTTATTTCTCCGCGGTGTACGCGAGAAAGGATTTTAGGTTTTTGTTTGAATACCGATCGTTTTCCACACCGGCTCTTTCGAAAAACAGCGGATCACGGATCCACGCAGCGGTGAGCCAGAGAAAGCGCGGCTTGTCTTCGGGGGCTATGCCGTCGAGTGCGCCTATATCATGGAAAGCAACGAGACAGAAAAGGGCCCAGAGCGCATCGCTCGACCGTTCGGGAAACGCTGCCGGGTCAAACCGCATCTCGTCGCGGATGCGGTTCGTCAATCTCCGACATCGAATCTTCCCGAAAATGCGTTCCCGGAACTGGTACATGGGACGCATCCCGTGCGTCCACCATACGAACACGCGCCGACCGTCGTCGTTCGCCATTTCCCCCATGATTATGTCACCGCGGACCGGGTACTGCGAACGAACCTTCATATCCCTGTGGAGGCACAGGGGGCCGACAAATAACTTTCTGCAGTAGGTGGACGACTTGAAGAATACGGTAGTGCCGTGCCCCAGCATCTGCGAGAAACCGTAGAAGTATTTGTACACGGCGGTGTCGTCCGCACCCTGTGTTATGTTCTCTGGCTTCAACACTACACGGGTGACCTTGGCAAACGTTAGACCAGCGAGATCCTTCGCGAGGAAACCGAGGCGGCGTGCGTCGCAATTGACACCGCGCATGGTAGAAAAGCCGGCGGCGAAAGTGGTTAACGCAGCACTGCGAGGATGCTTCTTTACCAGCGCGTTCGAGGCAAGTCCTCGATAACAGCGCGGGTACCCACTGTTACGCGCGGCAGCGACCCCTTGCTGATCAACGCTGATACAGGGCAGACGGCTCCCCTACGGGAACGATTCCGCGGATGGGACGACGCGCGGTTCGAATGTGTGGTCTGTGGCCAAGAAAGCTCCGTTGTGGTAGAAGATCTGCGCTCCGATGTTGTCGATACAAAGCTTCTGGATCATGTTCTGGTGCGCCCACCGTGCGGACGCGACGAACATCTGACCTGCTATGCATGCATGCGAAAATACATAACTAGTTGGTCGAACCACCCTGCGACAACAGAAGGCGTGAAGTGTGTGGGACACGAAGCATGCGGCGCGTGCTTTCCTACGGCCCACCTTCGGAATATCCTCTCTTGTCCCAGAGAGCGTAAGCGATACGAAGAGCACGTCGAACGGCCTGTTCGCTGGAAGCACATGGACGAACCGGACCCTTCACTTGTGTGTCCGTGCGGGGCGGTGGGAAAATGGCACACCGACCTCATTCGTTGCGTATCCTGTAATCGACGACGATGCCCTCGTTGCTTAAGCGACGTCGTTCCCGGCGGACTGTGTCCCTGCACCTTCGAGGCAGATGCAATGCCCGGGGACATCAACTGTTTCTTTGCCCCGGATGGTGTCCGGGTCCGAAACTACCAGCTCGATGCCGACGATTGCGTCAAGTACCTCATGGGGCTACTGTTTTCCGATGTATTTCTGGCGCTGCCCTGCGTCCGATGCCACGCACCGATCCACAAGGGGGCCGCCTGCAACGAGATGCGCCACTGTGGTACTTGCCGGTGTTTCGTATGTGGCGAGATCGCACCCCCGGGAACGGACGTGCTGGTGGACCACTGGATAGGGATGGGCGGGTGCTGTCCACGGTTCGACGCCCACTGTTACTGGGATGTGTTTGCACCCAACTGGAAGTGCCGCGAGGGAGAATGCTACGACGAATGCCGTGACTGTGGTAGGGAAGACCACGTCTACGGCATCGCCGAGTACCACGGGCACCGAAAGATAAGGCACTTTCTTACAGCAATCGGGTCGGTCCACACCAGCCTCCAGTGCAAAATTGTACAGGGGATGCTTTCGTGGGCAGATGATCAGGCAAAGGTGTGTGTAGTGACAAGTTTCATCGACACGGCCAGATGGATCAACGACGCAATGCATTCGATGCCCTTCGTAACATGACAAAAAAAAATAGCATGTACTCCATAAAACAAGCGATATGGGCTCGGTAGATCGCATGCTGGCGAGCGCGTTGCGTCACATTTACATGGAAGAGAAATGGAACCCGGACTGGAACCCCGACTTAAACGCCGTCGAGGAGGTGTCCACGGAAAAATCATCACCGTCATCCTCTTTCGACGAATCGGACCAAGATATGCGCACGGATTACGACGAAAGCACCGCCACTCCTGAAGAGCCTGTGCTATTCGGCGGGGGTGGAGCCAGCGCACCGGTAATAAACTACACGCTCCTTGGTACGTCTCTGATAGGCATGGTAGGTACGCTCGGTGCAATATGCATCTAACCGGTGCGGTACTCATCGAGGAGCGGGGCCGTGAACCATGTTACTTCTGTCCGCCGCGGAAAAGGCGGCGAAAAATGAAATAAGCGTCGAAACAAGTCGGGATCGATCTCGTCCGACGCGAGGAACGCGTGCAGATCTTTTCGACCCACGCGATACGGATGGACCTTGCGAAGGCGCAAGACAGCACTCGCCAAGGCGAAATTAAAGCTATTCAGCTCCGACTGGTAAATACGCAACCGAGAATCAGTCACCAGCACGAACCAGTGCCCCTGTCGAGTTCCGGGATATCCGAAGCAGGCGACGGACACCTTCGGCGATTTGCCCGTCGGAGGACCACTCGGCTGGAGATCGCCAACCGGGCGATGGGTCAGTGTAGAAAACAGTGCGCGCGCAAAAGTCCCGCAGTTTGTGCCTCGCAGGCCCACGTAGTGGTCAGGGAAATACCTTGCGATCGCATCGGAGCGCAGGGCAGCACGCGTGATCGTCTTCCGCTGTTTTCCGGAACGGTAGTCGCGCCACAGGATCCTTTTTTTTGTGGCAGAAAGGTCCTGCATGAACTTTTCAACCGCGCGATTCTTTCGAAAACGCGACGAGTTCGCGGCCTTCACCGTGCTGTCGGTCAGTCCTGTCAGATCGTAGGGGTCACGCGGAAACACGAGGTTTTGAACGTCGCGCGGCAGTCGCAGTCGCACAGGCATAGTGCCTTTGCCTGTTTTTCCTCTGTCGCCATAATCTTTCCGCCACCTCCTTCCATCGAAGCGAGCTCCAGTCGGGCGCAACAAAGTCCACCACCACGCTACAAAGGTCCGTAGAACACAGTCGTTGCGATAGAACAGTGCGCACGTCGTGTCGATACCCCGCGACGTCCTTTCGGTATCCGTAGGGAATCCAAGCCTGCTGCGCTCTCGACACATAGCGCTCAACGAGATCATGGTGTTTGTGCATTAGTTTTTCGTTTTCGTCATTGACAAGAGTCTGTTATAGATGGGTGAAAGGATACTTTTTCTGTGCGGATTGGGAAGAGCTGCTAACGCGGGCTTTAGGTCAAGTAGTGCCAGCAGTGCGAGCCGCTTAAGCTTATTTCTTCCTTTTCTGTCCGTGGCACCACCAGCCACCACCCGTTGCTTCCTGCACGATTGACAATAATCTCTCCAACTTTCATTTGATTTCTCACACTTACTACACTTCCATGAACCTAAGGGTGCGTCGGTGAAGGCCGCGAACTCGTCGCGGTTGGCAACGACGCGACGGGCCGCGCTGCCGTCGCCGCCGACGGCGGCTTTGCCTTTATCTGGTTCAGGGTCTCCTAACTCCATGCGCTTAAACTGTTCTTCGATAGCCTGCTGCTGGGCGAGCTCAGCAGCGCGTTGCGCTTCAGAAGCGCGTTGCGCTTGCACGACGGCGTAGAAGTGGCGTTTGTCGGCGTCGCCGATGCGGCCGCCGTCGCCGATGCGGCCGCCGTCGCCGATGCGGCCGCCGTCGCCGCCGGCGGCGCCGTCGCCGATGCGGCCGGCGTCGTCGTCGTAGCCGGCGGCGCCGTCGTCGCTATCAATATCCTTATGTTCCTCATGTTCTTCGTAGCCCTGCTGCTCTCGCCCCGGTCCCAGATTTTGCAGTACTGTTCTCACTATTTCGTCTACTGTTAAGAGATCTGGGTGGATCGCTCGGACCGCAGCTGCGACGATGTCGGCGACGGCTTCTTGGGGCAAATACTTCAAATCGTTCACCCCCGTTAGGCGTACTATGGCTTGTTGTTGGATGTTGTTTTTGACGTGATTTCTATCAACAAACTTTTGTTTTGGTGCACCGGCACCGTAGTCCTGCTGCCCCGGTGGCTCTTGCGGAAATTTCTGTGCTGTTTGCACTAATTCTTCTACTGTGAAGCGTTCTGGGTCGATCGCGTAGACGGAGGCGGCGACGGCGTTGGCGGCGACTGCTTCGGACCAACCCAGCCGCTGTAGGTGTTTTACTGCTTCTTCTTGGATGTCTTCCTGTGACAGCGGCGGTGGCGGTCCGCCTGCACCGTAGTCCTGCTGCGGTGGCGGTCCGCCTGCACCGTAGTCCTGCTGCGGTGGCGCCAACCCGCCGGCGGCCTTGCCGCCATCATCTTCTCTATCTTTTTCAGCTTGTTGTCGGTCGTACTCTGCCCATAAATCATCTACACCCTGTTGCTTCGATCGCTTTTTATTCTTTTTATTCGGCCGCATCTTTCTTTGTTTTTATGTTACCTTCCGAAAATTTCTAGTACGTGCTGAGTTCCCGCTGAGTGTTTTCGTGATTCTGTACGATTGCGTCGAGTTGCTTCTCACGGTAGCTGAATCGATCCGTTTTCTGCCGTTTAAGCACTGCCGGTACGAGCCATTCATACATCGAGCACACAAAGAGGTCGATGTTTTTGAATCGGTGTGCTGCTCTGTCCCTGACGAAATCTTCGGCGTCATTCTCTGCCGCGAAGGCGTCGATGACGTTTACTAGTACGTCTTCTGACTCGTCGTCGGTAAATACGACGGCCACTGCGACGTACCGGCGGTTGGGCTGGTGGAGATCATGCGGTACAGGAGGCACAACAGGTGCCGAGTCGCCACTCGGCCGGGGGGGAGTCGGTGCGGCCTTTACCTCGACGGTAGTTTCGTCTTGAACTTCCTTCGGGTTGATGACTTCGAGCTTCACGTCGTCCGTCGGTGTCTTCGCGTACTGCTTCGGCTTTTCCTGAAGGTCGTTTACCCGCTTTTCAAAATCCTTCCTCGCGGATTCGCAGGCCTCGTTGTTCGCTTGGAGTATCTCGGCGCATCGCTTCACTACTTCGGGCTCCTCCGGGTACGCTTTGTCGGACAGAAGCAGCCATGCACCGACCGGGTGGACAAACGTGTCCAGCTTCAGCGGGGTGTAGTCCGGAAGCTCCTTCATGTCGTTGAAGATGCCACACACCCTGACTCCGTGGTCACCATACGCGACCCGCTTGCTATTCCCTACAATGTTGTAGCTCCAGTACATTGCCGTCGTCATTGTTATCGGTTTTTGCTGCACGCGGACCTGTTTTGTATACCGAGGGGTTATGATATGTCGTTATCGGAAAAACGTGTTCCCAACGCGGTCCGTTGGACTGTATACGACCATCCTTCGGAAACTCTTTGAGTATGACACGAAGACGGTTTGCAAACGAGGAACGAAGACGCTCGTTATTGCCTCTGGCGCGGCGCATGGCACTGTAGAGCTGTGGCACGGACCACCATCGGATTGCTGTCTTTTCCAAGAAGGAGTCGGGTACGGTGCCTGTGCGGGACAGCAGTGGGTGGCGGACCGTAGTTGTTTTCCCATCTCCCTTGTCCCGCAGGGCACAGAATGTTATCTCATGTTTGTGCATGGCGTGTCGGTCGAAGTCGATCTGTTTCAGAAAGGTGATGTAACGGGTAGATTTGGATCTCATCGTGAACGTCACGGAGAGCGCGAATTCCCCCGCGGATAATGCTCGTGATACCGGCGCGTGACTTTCGTACGGAACACTGTCGCCCGGCGAGAATCGTATGAGACCCATAGATTCTTCCACAAACTCGCGCCCTGCTGTTTCATAGGCGGTGTCGCATGGACGCTGGGCCGCGCCCCCAAAGTCGCTCCACGTCTGACTGCCAGAAGACCACCCGGGGACGACGCGTTCCTGTGCTAGCAGAAAGTAAATGCAGTTCCACTGGGGGTCTATCGCGAACGGTAGGACACTGCTACCGGTGATCCTTTGATTTTCTTTAGTGCTGCTATCCATGTAGGATGTATTATTACCATACGGTACAATTTTAAAGCGTGGGATGCAAAAAAGGACGCAGCGTAAATGTCATATATGTCGTAAGGGAGTGGTTCTATCGATGCGACAAGTATGTACGTGCCGATGCGGAATACTGGTGTGCGCAATGTGCAGGATAGAGAGCCGGCACGAATGTACGATCGTAGAGGACAAGGTTTTTCTACCAAAAATCACTCCCGAAAAGGTCGCCAAAATATAGTACTTTCCGATAACTATGAGTTCCCGCGGCATGCACTTGATGATGCTGGCGCGTGTCAGTGAAACTGTCGCGCCCGCACCCACCACGCGGCATTCAATGAAGACGCTGGTCTCCGACGGGGGCTCCTTCGCTGTGAGCGATAGCGTCGAGTACGTACCTAAGCGCCCGCGCGGAGTGTGTACCGGTGCAATGCACGAGATGCTTTTTTCTGGAAGTAAATCGCGACAACGACTGGTGGATCAAGGCGACACGTTCGTGCAAGTCGAATTCTGCGACGGCCTAGCCTATGTCGGAAAGTTAGTGGCACGGCGGCCTGATGTGGGTCGATTGTATTTTGATATCTTTTTCCCGTACGACTCTACCCGCATTTGCCTCAAGCTCGGGTACGACAACGAATCCGCTCGGTGGTCAGAATACATCTCTGCTGACAAACGGCACCCAGATGAGATCGCCATGTTGGCGCATTAAAGCGCAAGTAGGACATTGTTTGTCGGATGTGCCGCACTGCGGGCACTTCGGTGGTAGCCATGGGCTCATTTGCACACAACCCCATTTCTCCTTATTGCACCAGCAGTCGGGTTCGGTCGCACAGTCGCACTGTGCTACATGGTTCACTGTTACCGGCATCGTGACCCCCCCTAAAATACAAAGACACGCTCTTGTCGTTTCTCCAGACGTGGTAGCGGCGAAGACTATGACAGAGATATCCGTTCGTGTTCTGTATGGTTTTCCTACTTTTATCACATCGGGTATACAACATCCCGTGACATCTTGCACGTTTCCGTGATTTTCCAAGCTCTGGGTGGCGAGATTCCTTGCCTCTTTTGTTTGTTTTTTCCTTTCCATCGGAAAGCACCTTGGGTTGTTCACAATTTCATCGCTGGTGTTCGTCAGCGTAGGACGGACTGCATCGAAACGTAACTTTCGTCTTCCTCTGAATACGAGCTTATTCGTGTTGACGGTCGCGTCGTACCGATCCGATTGCTGCCGGACGATTTCCTCCACGACGTGAATACCCGCCGGAATCCTTCCGGTGCCCTCGATTCCAATTTTCAACCCTCGCAGACACCTTACTCTCACGACTTCTCCGACGCGCACACCGTTAACGATAAACGGGGCGCGGTGCTCGACGCATCGTCTTCGCATAAAGCTCCTCAGAGTGTAGAAAAAGGTCGAAAAGGGCGTTCCGAATCGGTGTAAAAAATAGATTTTTTCACGCCTTCGGAAGAAAAAAGGCGCGGGCGTAGATGTTTGCACGCACCGTTCCGGTTTCGGATGTTCCGCTGGGGTTTCAGCAGATACTGGACAGTCGGGGCGACACCAACCACATCGAGCTGTTGATGAGTAACGGTTCCGAAAGAGTGCAAATAGACGACGATGATTTCAACCGGAACGTGTTTCCCGCCCTCCTTGCCGATTCTAAGATGCGGGAAGGTTATTCGTACCCATGCATCTACAAGGTAGACACGAAGGATCGCGGCATATTCGACGTACGAATCACCGATTTTTCCGTCGGTGACAGGACAGTAACCCTGACGTTGTCTATCCGTGAACCCGCGTTTTACCTACGGCCTTTCATGGGCCAGTGGCACACGGGCGCATCCCACCGCGTCGCCACCGAGGACGTGATGCGATTCTTCGCTGGTATCACGTACCCAGATTGGCTCGGGCATGCCAAGAGGGCTATGGTGAACGACGGGCACACCACCGTCATTCCTCACGTAGAGAGCGTGACGCGGCAGAGGATTCGGCAGTGGGAAGATTCCGTGGAGGCCACCCGACCTGCCGTGGCGGACTTGGCCTCGGTGACGCTTCTGCCGCACCAGCGCTCCTGTGTCGCGTGGATGATGCGGCAGGAACACCTCGGGATCGGCCACGACATGTGGCAGGAGCTGGAGGGCGGAATCTGGTACAATGCGCTTCTCGATACCTTTCTCCCGTGCCAGCCAGTGTTTTCCGGTGGCGGGATCCTCGCGGACATCATGGGGTTAGGAAAGACGATCACGACGCTGGCCCTCGTGGCGAATTCCTCGACCACCGGCCCCACGCTTGTCGTTGTTCCGGTCACGCTGGTGGGCCAGTGGGAGGCCGAGGCGAGGCGTGCCTTGCCCGCGGGCTCGCGGATCATCGTGTACCACGGGCCACGCCGCCCCCGCAACGCAGATACGCTCTCCGCGGCGACGGTCGTGATCACTACGTACGAGGTTCTTGCGAGCGACGACACGCTCTGGCGGAGGCGCCACACCGGATCTTCCCCCTACGTGCCACCTCTGGCGGGTGTCTACTGGGCTCGTGTCGTCGCCGATGAGGCGCACCGTCTACGAGAAACCTTCACCACCCGTTTCAGTGCGATCAAGGCGCTTCGGGCCCGGTCGCGCTGGTGCATCACAGGTACACCCACGACAATGACAGTGGACGACCTGTACGGCCCGCTCGTCTTCCTGCGCCACACCCACCTCTTCCTCCCCGTAAGCTATCGCTGCGGTACCCCGGCCCTGTGGCGCGACCTGACACGGCGGGGCGTGAATGTTGTGTGCCGTGTTATCGAAGGCGTCATGTGGCGCTATGCCGAAATCCAAGCATCGATCGGGCAGGAAATCACGCACCACGACCATCCTATCGCGCTCAGCGACTCCGAGATGTCTCTGTATCGGACCCATACCCCCACGAGAGTCCGGGGTCTCCCTATTCTTACGCTCCTTCGTGCGATGACCACGATGCGGCGCCTATGTAACGGAGACAGCAGTGATTCACGGGTGGCTGGTTCCGTGGAATTCACGAAGCGGATCCGCCGCGCTCTTCGCGCGACGCCTCCTAGTGATCCGTGTCCTGTTTGCCTCGAGCCCGCTGACGTGGCGGTTGCGGTGGGGCGGTGTGGGCATATCCTCTGTGCTAGCTGCACCGAGGAAATACTAGTACGCCAGACCTCCTCTAACCGGTGCCCTCTTTGTCGGGCGCACATGGCGGAATCAGGCATGACGATTGTACACGACACGACCCCGGAGCCCGCCGATCCGAGCAACTCGCCCTGTGCGCCGGATGAGAAGCCATCGAAGCTATCTTACTTGATTAATCATGTTCGGGCGCTGACTGCGAGCGGCGAA
>PCAH01000015.1 GCA_002730485.1 Dehalococcoidia bacterium
GGACATTTTCGCCAAGGTCGCCACGATCGGGTAAAAATCGATAAGAAAGTGAAGTTTTCGCACTCTTTTCGTCCAATGGGTTCTTTTTTTGCGGTCGTCCGGCACCACTGGTGGGTGCAGCAGTCGCCTGCTCGAGTCGTGGACCACGCGGCGTGTCCCGTATGCTTCGAGGAATGGGGGTGGGAACCTTCAGTGCGACTGCCCTGCGGCCACAGGTTCCACGAGCAGTGCCTCTGGAGATGCGGCTACGGTCTGTGTCCCGTGTGCGGAAACGCGTATCAAGAATAAGGCCTCGCCAGCGTCGTGGCACGGAGTCTTTTGGTGCGCGGCCACATGTCGGTCAGGCGCCGGTGGAAGTGCATGAGGTCGCTCGCCCGCAGGAGCTTTGCCCGGTGCCCCCAGCGCGCGGTCTTGAGGTGCCGCCTTATTTTTTGCATCGTGTGGGGTCCGATTTCGTCCGCCGCCTGTGCTATGGTGAGCAGACGAAGCTCAGGGGCGCGGGAAGACCACGCGCGACAGCGTCCGCATGCGTAGACCCGTGGTCCGTACAGGTGCCGGAACCGCGTGACGGCCCGGACGTACATGCGGGCAGGGAACACGCCCCCGCACCCCCAGCAGCTGCGGGGGCGGCGCGCCATGGGAATGCCGTGCACTACCTTTCGCCAGCTCCAGAGCGCGATTTCCTCCACGTGGCACTGGGGTTCCGTCGTGGGGACGGGCACGTCGCGACATACGGGCGCGGTGGGGACGGAGCCCTCTACAATACCCACCAGCCCGCCGTACTGGCCGCGGTGACCCATAAAGGGCACAACATGCTCTACCCAGACCTCCCGTGGGACGATCTGCCACGGCGCTGGCATAAGAGGTTTTCCATAAAATATAAAATGTGGTGTAGAGTGCAAACACGATGCTGTCTCCATCGTCTATCATTGACGCGGAAGATTTCGTCGGCCACCGTCTCGTCGGATTCCGCCGCCTGTACAACGCTACCAAGCTTCACCCGTCGCTGCAGGGTGGGCGGGGCAAAGGGCGTGGTAGAATATTACGCGTTGGGGAAAGATTTGCAGAAGGCGCAAAGACATGGTTTACAAGAACAAAAGGCAAAAATAAATCAGTACATCGAGCCACAGAACCTGCAAAAGAAGAGAAAAGCGAATACGAAATCCTTGAAGAAGCCACAGACATAGGTGGCAAAATTAAAGCAGCAAAGACTGTTATGGCACGCAGAGGGTGGAAATCGCGAAAGTATCCTTGGCTACATACTTACGAGGCATTACTTCAACAAGTGGTCCTCCAAAACAGCGACGACAAGATCGCAAAAGCCCTAAAGGAGCAACGCGTAGCGAAACACAATCTCAAAGCAGAGATGGAGGGACAAAAATTAAAGATGCAAGAAGAGCTAGAATTAACGATGACAAGATCTGCAGAACAAAAGGAAACACTAGATGCCAAAATCAAAAGCTTCGAAACCCTATTGGACGAAAAAACAAGAGAAGTCAATAGGCTTTTGGCTACGGACGCTGATCAGAAAGCAGAGATCGAACAGTTGAACAAGGATTTGATAAGTATGACAGAGAATTACGCGAAGATGACAGCGCAGAAGAAGTCACTCGAAGAACAACTAAAGCGTTTCTTCGATAAGGTTGGCAGGCATACTCAATCAGCAACAGACGACTTCAAAGAATTGCAGACTGTCCTAGTTGAAACAGAAGAATTCCTCCAAACCCTACCGGATGCGAAGGAGGGAGCCGTTGACCAAAACAATGATCCGATAACAACCGCTGACCCGATGGTCGCCGACCACAAAAACCCCTCAGCTCCGCCGATGATCGCCGAAAACCCTCAAGATTCGCCGATGGAGAAAAAATTTCAAGGTTCGTACACGGCCGCCGAAAACGCCGACGCCAAAAGTAAATAAAATTCAGCGGCTCGTGCTGGATCCGGGAGCTTTTTTCCAAGCCTTGGGGAAAAACACACAGAATGGTATCACCTGCAATGAAATTCGCGGTTGCCGTCAACGTCGCGGGGTACCTCGCGACAATCGGGCTACTCACCACAGTGGTCGTTCACATTGCATCGAATGGTAGACTCGGTGGGACCTGATGTAATTATCTAGCGCAATAGAAAAGCACCATGGACGCCCGTCATCTGATCACGGAACTCGAAGGCGGGGGCATGAAAATGCACGCCATGCGCCGCCTGTACAACTCCATGCTAAGCAACGGTGGTGGTGTTTCCGGAGCGGATTTCATCAAGCAGCTCGAAGCCGGTGACGGTGAGAAGATGCTCGACCTGCGGCGCACGTACAACGCCCTACGGGGTGGCACTCAAAGTGGTTACGTACCTCAGCCCGACCGGAATTCACGTAACGAAAGATCCGGACCAGTCATACCCGACGACCCGGAAGGCAACGCGGCGCGAACCGCGCGAGTCAAAACACGCGAAATGAACGCCGCGGCGGCATCAAAACTGCAGCAGTGGATCAGAAAGCTGAAACGACAAGCGAAAACGGATGACGCCGCTGGCGGCGCTGGCGGCGCTGGCGGCGCTGGCGGCGGAGGCAGCGATGCAGGCACCGACGATGAGGGAGGGACGGGGGGGGACGTGGACAGGTACTACTCGGAAGAGAAAGAGACGGGGGGGGGCGTGGGCGACGGGTACGCCACGGACGAGGAGGACAAGACCGCTCCGGCCGCCGCTGTGGCCGAGGCCGAGTACTCCAGTGACAACGACGACGAGTACTCCAGTGACAACGACGACGAGGACTCCAGTGACAACGACGACGAGGGCCCTACCGACCTGACAGACCTGACCGCCGAGGGCAAGTCCCCCCTGCCCGCCGAGGGCAAGTCCCCCCTGCCCGCCGAGGGCTCTCCGGTCGCCGCCGAGGCTGCCGCCGCCGCCGCCGCCGAGGCTGCCGCCGCCGCCGCCGCCGCCGAGGCTGACGCCGAGGCCGGCGCGGGCGGCGGCGGATCAATAGCGTATGGAAGGGGCCGAAGAGTGCCAAATCCGGACAGATCGGATCCCCACAATTCGGCAAGGCAGGCCAGACTGGGACAAAGTTTCCAAGGAGGACAGCGGAAAAAGTGGTCCCTATTTAGCTGGTAAAGAACAAAGCCATGGCACAGGTCTTCTCGAGCGTGGACACGGCGACCCTCATCGGGACCACCACCCTCGACCCCATGATCGGCATGGCCTTCGGGGAGACGGTGAACGTCGAGACCGAAATCGTCACTGCCGACGAGATCATCGAGGAGGACGTGCCTGACGACGACATCCAGCGGGCCGCGCGGAGAGCGCCGGCGAACGGCATGCTTGCCAACCCCTTCTGTGAGGTGGAGTCGGTCCGATCGGGGCGGCTCATGTACGAGTCCATGGCGTTCCAGTACACGTCGCTGCCGGTCTGGAACGCGCAGATACGCGTGGCGGAGGAGGACCGGCACGTTCGGTTCGTGGTGTCCCACTACGTAAACGAAAACGACTACGTCAAGCTGGGCGTTGTGGAAATGTCGCTACGCACCATCGTCCCGAACCCACTGGACAGGACCACGAAGACCTTTAATGCAGACCTCCGCCCGGTCTACGGCTCGCAGTACCCACAGGGAAACATCACCGTCACTGTGCGGCGGATACCGATGGGGATTCGCCCGGCGGATCACGTCTTCGACACCGCTGCCCCGGAGGATCATCACGCTCCGCCGGACTGCTCGCACACGTCGTCGTTCAGCCGCAGCGACGACCCCACCACGTCCGCAACCTTGGCGTCGGGCGACCCCACGTCCCTGTCCGATGGCACCTGCTCCATGACGAGCAGCGCGCGTAGTGTCGCTACTGATCCCACCTGCTCGGCAAGCTCCGACGTGGCCACGGACGACGGGGAAAGTGAGGCAAGCATCGGAAGCATAGCTAAATCGATATGCTCGGCCACCTCGTCCGACGTCTCGGTACAGGAGGTAAAAACGTTCGTGGACCAGACCATGGATGCAGTACGCGGACCCGAAGAACAAGTGGAGTATGAGAAAAATCTCGCAGATCACAAAAATTTCCTTCTCTCCTTACACCCCGGTGTCCTAAGGCTCAATTGGGCTCGCTGGAAAGCGCGCGGGCTTTACTTCAACAAAAAAGCTCAGCCGGTGCGGCGCCGCGTTCGCCCGCGACCCCGGTACCTTCCTCGGGACACCTGCTCCGAGACAACGACTGATCTGGGCATACGCGACAGCAGCATTTACGCGGCTGCGACACAGGACCCCGTCGGAACGCGTGGGACGTGGTACCTCGTTACCATTGTCGGTGCGGGTCCCCTCATGCTACCGACGCGCGACCGCACTAGCGCACTCCTCAACCGCCTCATGGCGTCGTACCGAAACTGGACCCGAAACCTCATCGCGTGTAGCATTGAAGCGGAACAGGCGATCGTAGAAAAAGACGCCGCGATCGCAGATCTTCGCCTCGAATGCCAGAACCCCGAACCCGCCGAGCAGACTGCCGCGGTTACTGCTTTCTGGGACCTTGCGTGGCTTTGCATGCCTATGGAAGAATTCAAGCAAGAGCGACTCAAGCTCTTCGGCATCGGTGAGAAATAGTGGTGTGATCCTCACGGCACGACCACCGCCAGCCCACTGGACGGAAGCACCACCACAAAGACCGCTTCCTCGAGCGGTGGCGGCGTGGATCTCTGCGGGCTCTGCGGGCTCTGCGGGGAATCTCCTTCGTCGCTGTCTTCCTCGCGGCACGCGCAATGTGTCATGGCGCATCCTAAAAGTATCGCAATCGTCATCGCAAAGATCCACCACAGAAATATCACGTTCGATGTCGCCATTTTTTTTCCCACGCGCCGCTACCCTCGAAACGTGAGAGTCCTGTGGTCGCAGCTGGCGCGACTGTGTAGAAAATATAATGCGAGACTAAAATCGGAATGACCCTCGAAGCCTTCCGACGGAGACTCCTCCGGGTCCCCCCCACGGACACCGGGCGGCTCGCTGTCATGCGCGCCGCCGTTTCCCGAAGGAACCCCGACCTGACCATGGTGATGGACGGCAACTACGATGCCTTCGCGCGACAGTCGCAGACAAAGCTCCACAATCTCACTCTCGCCAAAACATACGTTCGGCTGCAGTCGGCCGACGGCTACGACATATCGGTCGTGGGTTTCGACGACTTGGACGGCGACTCGGTGGAGCTTACGACAGAAACGGTGCCTTCTCAGCGCCGCAAGGGCTACAACACCTTCATGCGCACAGCGGCCGTGATCATGACGTGTCTTTCTCATAAAAAGCTAGTTTCAGAAATCGCCAACTGGATCAGCGCGTACACGATACTGAAGACCTATTGTTGTACTGTGGTTTGGAAAGATCCGTCGCACCCGGCCCTGCGCCGGTTCCACGGCCCCTCCCATCTTTTTACGACGCCGCTTCGTCCGGGAGAGGCAAAAAGGCTTTCGACGCACGTGCGACAACTCACGATTCGACCGATACAGAAGAACTTCCGCGCCGCTACGCGCCTGTTCATGACCGCCCCCCTTCCGTAGCAGCTGGTAACCGCAAAAATAAAACGCGTAGGAAAAGCAATCCTGCAATGCAGAACATACTTGCATGGTGGCACGCGGAAGCGTGGCACACCGAAGCCCACGAGCCCCCACTAGAGCGGGTACTGAAATCGATAAATGAGCAGCACCTTGACACCTGCAGGAGACTGCGCGACGCAAACCACGCCGTCGAAGCAAGCCGAAATGCGCAGCACGCAATCGAAGACGAAATACGGAAGCATCACCGTGATCGCCTTTCGTCCCTTGATACCGAAATCGCCCGACTGTCCAATGAGCGGGACAACCTGCGCAAAGACGAGTCCGCCGCCATGTCGGCGGAAATGCATGCGGATCGAGAGGCCGTGCGAGAGACCTTGGCCGATGCCGAGTCCCGAACACTCACAGTGCAGAGCCAGTACGACGAGGAGCGCAAAAAGATCGCGGAACTCTACGAGCGGTATGTTCACACAGAGCCACAATAGCGCCCCACGCGCACCATCACGGCGGCGGCAAGGAGCGCAAACACAAAGAGGCGTCTTCGTACTCCTGCGGAGCGTCTTCGTAACAGATTCTGGTAGTCGGTGAAGGAGTCATACAGAGGTGTGGGGAGTAATCGGCTAGATAATAGGTAGATACAGCAGGCAGTCGTATACACTATCGCAGCCTGCGCTAGAATTCCGCACAACATTAGCCTAGGTTTTTTTCTTTCTACACAAGGAAAACAAGCGCCATGAGCGAGAAAGATCCTAAGGGCCCTTCGCATAACCGGATCTTGCTGGTTATCCCGACAAGACACAAACCTACCGTGCGGAAGGGTTGCTACGGTATCATCGCAATGGCAGCGGCACTTTGTGTCATCCTCTTGCTGCGCGGCATGGTGGTACCACCGGCAGATGCTGCATGCACTCGCTTTTCCGATGGGGGTTTGCCGCTCGAACTCCAGCAGATGCGTACAAAATACTACATTTAGGAATGCGCCCTCGAAGACCTTGTGCGTGTTCCTGTGCGCCGCCGACGCCGCCGAACGATGCGGGAAGAAGTAGGGTCGGTGTTGTTGTCTATCGGCATCATGCCGATCTCTCGCTGCAGATGACGCACACGGCGCCGGAGCGTCCACCGCCTTCGCGTGCATCGCCGAAGTTCCCGGATCACCTGTCGGTTTCGCCGATGAAACTCCGTTCGCCTGCGCGAGTCCTGTCGCATGGCTTCTTCCAATTGCCGTAGACGGGCGACCGCGCTCCGTAGGGCTGGTGGGGCGCTCCTGTTCCGGCTCATCCTTCGCAGGATGGTGTAGCGGGCCCGCGTGTCCAAGAAGGATATGTGCGTTTCCGGCTCGCTGCGGCACAGTGGGCACGTGCTGTTGCCGGAACGAAACCACGTCATAATGCACGGAGTGTGGAACCGGTGCCCGCACTCGAGCGCGGTGCTGGTGCGATCGTCTTGTGCCTCATGGCAGATCGCGCATGGCTCGCGTGCCTCGGACATTCTTTTTTTGAATAACGTCCGAAGGTGGCACAAAAAAGGAACGAGATCTGTTTTCCGTAATTCATTTCCGGAATATTCCAACAAGGAGAGCCACCACGGCCAGCAGCAGTACCGGAGGCGCGAGGAGCACCGATGCTTCCCCGAATGTCACTGCTGCCGCCTGCCGTCCCGTGATGTCGTGCGAGGCCTCCGTGTCGAGGAGGTACCATAGGTTGCCGATCCGGGACTCGTCTGACGACGACGCATCGATCCGGGGGACAGCCCCCTCGAACGATATCATGGCATCCCTCGGTATCCCCGCCGCCCGGTACGCCACACGCCTGTCGCACACGACGTTGATGTACATGCCCGCAGCCACAAGAATCTTCGGGAACTGTCGTGAAAGGCCCTTCATGATGCCGTTGAAAGCCTTGTTTTCTTTCTCCTTCAGGCGGTTGTATATGCGACCGTGCAACCGCTTGTCGGTGACACAGTCAAAGATCTGGAGCACACGGCGATTGTCCCCCGCGCCGCGGTCGCTGTAAACACCTCGGTGCATAAGGCTTGAATGGAACACGACTACGTCGCCCCGGGACAGCGGGACCCGCCTCGGCTTCAGCGCCCGGAGCGTGGCGAATCTTCCCGCGCGATGCGACCCCGGATATACCTCCAGCGCAGCGTTGTCCACGTAGAAGAGCATCGTGTAGACGTTTTCAAACTTCGACCCTTGCATGACATCGCGGTGGGGCTGCGACGCATCTACGTTGTTGTTGTTGTTCGATGCCCGGAACTTCAGCGCGTGCAGCCGGATGCCGTGGGTCGCACCGAGCCATTCTATGAGGCGCTCTACCTGTGCCTTCGTGGTGTTGTACCGGACCTTTTGCCCTTCGAAACAACTCGCGACGTCATGTGTGGCCTGTTGGTTTCGCAACACGCAGTAACCTTCCCGATCTAGGCGCTCGATCGGGGTGGTCATTGGCGGGCTTTACTGGTACGGGTAATAAAAAACCCTACCCGATGGTCATGAATCGGAACTCGTCGTATACGTAGAACTGGGAGGACACCACGCGAAAGGCTCCGTAGGGCATGTACGCCTCAATCACGCGCACGAGATGCAGCGGGATCTGAGCCTTCATTTCCGTATATTCGATTATTCGATGGGCGAACCACGGGGGCAATACGTGCAGGCCCAGTCACCGGCGCCGTCGCCGGCAGAGGCAACGAGCACGCTTCCGCCGTCCTTCGTGCGCATGACACCCTGCGCTGTCGCCGGGCGGGTCACGTCGTCAGCGGTGATGTAGCTACCGTAGAGGTTCTGGGGGCACTCTTCCATGCATCCTGCGGACTTTCCGCAGTACTCCATGCCCGCAGGGCAGATTTTACCGGACGTGCGCGGCTGGGCGGCATTCATGGTGCTCGAAGTTCCGTACAAGGACATGTAGTTTGTTTTTTGGATTTACGTCAGTAAAATATTGCCCCTACACTGACTCGACAAAGAGGTCCTCCATCGGCGGGACCCAGAGGGCGATGAGAGCATCGGCGATTCGGTTGGCGACGGCGACGCCGTACTTGCTGCCCCACATCCGCGGGATCATCATAGGAAGACGTCGCAGGTTGGGTACGTAGTACTCGAGCAACAGGCGCTCGAACACCATGAAGTAGTTGCGTCTGAAGATTTCCTTGATAGATGGCATGGACAAGACCATTCCATCCTTGGGTACATCCCAATGGATCTCGCCGATGTTTGCCGCGACGATGGTGCTTGGGTCGATGAGCTTCCGAAGGATAAAGCAGATGTCGGTATTGGACAAGTGGTGTTCGGATGATTCGTGCAGCCCAAAGGCCCGTAGGAGTGGCGCACCACCGCTAACCGTCGGTGCGACATTCATTCGCAACGCCAGCATTGCACTTGTAAGCATGATCAGCGCACGCTGCTTGTCGAATCCCTCTAGCCACGGTGGCGTGAGGTAAGTGCATTGAAATGCCTCGCCATGCGCGACAAATGCACTGGCATCGCAGCAGGTGAACAAGATTTCTCCGTTGTCGTTGTAGGCCAAGATGTTGTCGAGCTTGAAGTCTGGGCCATGCATGCCATGCTGGTGAAGGAACTCGAAACCACTCGACAGGACGCCCATCTGACCGACGATCACGTGCGGCGCAAACGATATTTCGGACATTATGTCGAACAAGTCGAAGTACTTCTTATCGGTCAAGAAGTTGCAGGCACTGCCGTGATGGCTGTACGCCCTAGGAATACCATAAGCCAGCTGACGAAAAGCCTCCGCACGCCGCATATTGGCGTAGGTGTCGGTGCGGCTCTTTTTCGTCGGCGACGCGCCGCCACCCGGGTCCCGTTGGGCGTTCTCGATGACGCGATCTGCCTCGGTGCGGAGTTGTGCAACGCGCCGCGTCGCTGTCTTCTCGGGTTCAATGAGGCCCTTCTTGTAGATGCGCTTGATCACCCCCCCCTTGAATGCGAACACGTCGCCCGCCGCCCCGGAGCCGAGATGCTGGTACAGGCCTACTTCAGTAAAGTCGAAGGCAAAGAGCATCTGGACTCCGGTTGCGTCCCCAAACGGATCATGAAGATCCAAGCGATCCGCGGACACCGGGCGCTTCTTGAGCTCGACGTAGACGCTTGCACTGACCGGCCGGTTTTTCATGATGTCGGCACGTATCACGACGCACGACACGACCCCCATTTTTTTGGCAAATTCCGCGGATTCGAAGCCCACCTCCGCCATATGCCCGTAACGGATGGGTAGGCCGGTCTCGTCACAGACGCAGTTGTTCATGATGTAGCAACTGGTGGGTGATATATTTGAGAGAGTGTCCTGCTTAGCGTAACGGCTACGTGTAAAAAATGCCACAAATCCAGAAACGCTAACTGCCTGAACTGGCTCTCGCTGCCTCACGCGCTACGTCATGGACTTCGCACTTGGCGGCTTCGATCCACGTGGTGTATACCTTGTTGCAAACGACGCATTCCCAATCGGCACATTCCTCGCTGGAATCGGAAGCGACCGACACCACGGTCCACTCCTCAGACGCTTCGGACATTTTTTGTAATTAGGCCTCTGATATTTTATTCGCGATTTTAAACCACCCGAGCATCGACGCGGGAAGCGTGCGCACGATGCGAAGGATGTAGTCCCGGAATTCACCTTTGAGCGCTCGCACCAGATCCTTTTCCTGTACCAGATGGCGCTCGTCGGACCCGAGGGTTATCGCTGTGCAGAACACTTCGGCGCACAGCACCAGCGACGGGGCGTCGCATATTTCCGGCGCAATGACAAGCGTTGTATCCAGAACCGTCGGTATGTGCATTCGGTAGTCGATACAAACAAGGATATGCCGCGCCACGGCATTTTTTATGCCATGTGCCACGATGTCGCGGTCGGACATCCCCTCGTACATGTCCCGGTATTTCCCCATGACGTCTCCGCATTCGGGGTCATGCAGCGAGGCCTCAAACTCCCGCTTCAGGCCACGCATCTGATGGAGTCGTTCGCACACGGCGCCGCCTTCTGTAAAGTCCGTGATGGGAATGTCCTCGCGGAAGCCGTTGAACCTAGCAGAGATATGCCAGCATGCGAACGCAATGATCCACGAATCCGCCACATTTATTTTATCGTCGGCGTCACCGAAGAACTGTGCCAGCGTAAAGCCCGCACCACAGGCGCGCCGCGCAACATGTGCAGCACGCACTACAACGTCTGGCTCGGAGCCGCTGGGCCAGCGATCGAAGGTGCACCCTCGTATTTTCATAAAATGCGAGAAGAGGCGGGCCTGTTTGTGCGCGGGCAGGGAGACGTCCGGTGCGCAGGTCACCGCGTGCTGCCGGTACCACTCACATGATTCTTCCGCACGCAGGGGGCAGATATAACTGCGCAAGAACCGCAAAAAAACACGCTGGATGCGCACGACAGCAACCACAGCACGCACGTAGGCTACGAGGGCAGGTTCCCGGCGCCTTTTCTTCAAAACAGCACAACACGCGGCGGCGACGAGTTTTCTCCCGCGTTTCATCGGGTGTAGAAAAGTGCTGATTGTCTTTGTTTCGTGCTCTGGCACTTATCTACATCACCATGTCCGTCGCGTTTTCATGCTGCCTCGTGTTACCGGACTCCGGCGCCGATTCGGGGTCGGGCTTCATTCAAAAGAGGAAGGACGGTGTCTATATTGTTATGGGGACCCACAGGATGAGAATCAGCAGCGTGACAAGTCTCTGCATTGCACAGCGCTACATCTTCGCACTTGGTGCGTCGGAGGAGCTGTGCGTTGTCGCGGACGACAAGGTCCCGGACCCTCCGTGTTCGTCTAGTATAGACGCACGCCCCGTATCTGTTCCGACCATTGTATTCGTGACCGATAGTGGCCATAGCGCCATCGTGGAGTTCTCATGTCGAGCAGATAAGTACAATGTTCTTGGCATGATTCGTCCGGGACCAGTGCGCTGGTTTGGGTGCGAAGTGGAAGGCGTTTGTGGGGCCAGAAGGCTGAGCTGGCGGGCGCCGGAGTGGTGCGGGCCGCGGGGCACCATTCTGTTGTACGAAGTAGAGCTAATCACACAGGATGGATGTCGGTCGGAGATGATTGAAACCGATAACATATGCGTAGACGCATCCGTCGTGGCTGTGAGGATCCGTGCCGCGGACACCGACGAGATCCTCGGGGAGCAGGCGTGCTTCGTGGTGTCGTAGAATTTATAAACAAAATAAAGCAGAAAGAAGAATTCGATGCGCTATACCTTCAAAAAATATCGTAGAGTTTTAACTTATTGGTTTTCAGACCCGGCGCCCGCCCCCTGACAGAAGCCCGTGATCCAGCTGCATCTCGCCCCCCGACAGAAGCCCGTGATCCAGCTGCATCTCGCCCCCCGACAGAAGCCCGTGATCCAGCTGCA
>PCAH01000016.1 GCA_002730485.1 Dehalococcoidia bacterium
GATGTGGGTCAAGCGGACCCACTTCGAGCCGATCTTCGTCCTCAACAACACCACCGCGCAGGTCGATACATGCTTCAGGAACGACCACCCCGTGGTCCGGAATATCATGAAGCAGTACAAAGACCAGTGCGGCATGGACTGGCTCGCTGTCTAAGGGGTTTACGGTTTGATTCCGCGATGGAGCCGGGTGCCGATGATCGCCGTTATGGCAAGCATTACAGCGTGGGTGGCGTAGCGGACGCGCCCCGTGTAGCCCTTATTATTGATGATATTCGGCCAGCACCACGAGAGGATACCTTCAATGAATTGCCCATCATTAGAGTCGCTCTTGCTGATCAATGTCAGTGGACAGCCATTGAAGACAACCCATAGCAAATTAAGCCCCAGTGGAACCCAAATTGCGTACCGGAGAGCGCGGTATGGTAGGGCCACCATCGAAACCATAGCCGCCAAGAAGAGCAAGTGAATACCGGTCACCAAGATATGAAACACGATGTTTCTTGTGTTTTCCATCTGGGATGTAACCGTATTTTGTGAGTTGGCACGAAAATAGTGAAGAACTGGCCCGCTATCTGACGGGCTTCGCGATAAAAGCTACGCCTTCGATACAGCCTCGGTCGATGAAGCACGCGTAGTGTGGGTCTTCAGACTGCGCCGGGTAAAATACGGGCGCTTCGAATCCCGCCCGCAGCGCACAGCGCGTCAGCGTATCGGGGGAAACGTAGTAGTTTGTGATGGAGCACACTGTCGCGGCGGGAGTGTCCACGTCGAAGAAATCGTACCGTATCTTGTCCCATTCGCGCATCGGTCCGCTCGTACACTTAGATTTGCGGATCCCGTACTTTTCCAGCCCGGTAGATTCGGTAAAGGTGTCGTGGGTCGAGTTCTGCACCGTGCAGAACCCCCCCCCCTCGCGAAGTGTGCTACGGACCGCAGTAAGAAATGAGATCAGTTCGGATTCTGACGATGCGTAGCTCAGGAGGTATCCGGAAAACGCAAACGATGCCAGCGGGCGTGTCTCGCAGCTAAAATCATGCACATCGGCACAAAGGTATTCGATCGATCCCGCAGCATCATCTGTCTCTTTGGCCAACGCAATCATCTCGGGGGATATGTCGATCCCGATTATGTTCTCGAACAAACCACTAGAAGCCAACCAGCGCGTGTAAAACCCATCGCCGCACGCCAGATCGTACGTGATCTCGTCTGGAGTGGCGTGGTCTCTGAACATGCGCTGCGCGATATCCATTTCGACGGCAGTTCGCCACGCGGCGCGTTTGCATTTGCTGTAGGCTACGGCCTGCTGATCGTATTCGCTTTTTGCGATAGTAGACGCCATTTTTTTGTGTGCTCCTTTTTTTTACTGCATGGGAGCCGCGACGGGCACCGCGGCGGGCTGTGGGGCCATCATGGTAGGCTGTGGGGCCATCATGTACTGAGGCGGCATCGGAGCGTACATCGGGGTTTGCTTCTTCCGCATGGCCAAGACGAGGAGCAGCAAGCCCACGAGGACCGCGCCGCCTATCATCATGGTCTTCTTCGTCAGCGCAGGCGCAGCCGGCGCAGCCGGCGCAGCCGGCGGCGGCGCAGCCGCCGGTTGAGTGCTGTCACCGGCACCCACCACTCCTCCGCTCTTGCTTCCGCCGGAAGCAGCCATGCATTTCTGGGCCGCATTGATATTGGTCTTCGCGTTCACACTTCCGACGTAGGCCACCTGAACACACTGGGGGCATTCCGTATCCTTGAATGCACCAATCGCGAGGCGCCCGGGGTTCTTGTGCACACTACACGAGTCCATCCAGCAATCGTGGTTGATACCCTTAAACATCATTTCCATTTGTCTCATCGAAGATGGCCTAAGAGCTATCTTGTTGATGCATGCGCATGCTTTTTTCTTTTTGTTTGCTTCACAGAAGGCCTTGCGTGCGCTGTCGCACGAGCGTTTGCCTTGCTGTGCTTGCTCCGTGCACCATTCCTGACAACGACGCGCAAGTCCTGATGTTCCCATTATGCGCCGCATAAGAGACAAACCGTTGTATTGCTTCGTCTTGTCCGTGCCGCAAATCTTCGTCAATGTGCTGTCGCATTTTGATGCATCTTCTGTGTACGTCTTACAGTCTATTATAGAACCGTTGCTTCGGATATTAAGGTAGCCGTCCTCGAAATCTTCTGGGTTTGCCTTGCAGCATTCTTCCGCAGTCCCTTTCGCGACACAGGCTCGTTTCTTGTATACCTTGGCACCGTTGTAATGCTTATCCCAGTTACCGAAACCCCACCCGCCTCCTGCAGACGCGCGCCTCTGTGAGTGTGAAGATGGACACAAGGCGATTTTGTGGGGGAAAGCCCACTTTTCGTTGTTCGCATGAAATGAGTCCCCTGCCTCTCGTACATTTACATCCCACGAACATGCCCCTGCCGGGGAGGTGTTGCTTCCGCAGAATAGCGTTCCCGGCATTTTCTATTTGACTTTGTGTTGTTTTTACATAACGGTAGTATTTTTCGGCAAACCCATATCTTCGTATTTTCTACGATGGAGGAGCTCTACCTCGTCGATGCGTACCACACCGACCCCGACGACCAGACAGCACCGACGTCGGTGTTTCTCTTCGGGCACGGGTCCGGGGGGGAGTCCGTGTGCGCGGAAATCCAAGGCGTACGCACATCCACGCTGCTCACGTGGCCGTTTCCGCACACGGGCGATATCGTCGCCCAAGTACAGTCGAAATTCGCGGACGTTTTCGACGACGACGAGAACGACGACGCCGGAGATGTCCGATGCACGATCGAGACCTGTCGCGAGATGAACGGGTTCGAGCCCGTAGAGGACGGCACGTCACGGACGCGCAGGTACATGCGTGTGAGTTCCATTCGCCGCGACGTTCTCCGACGGATACGGGGCGCCTGTAGCTACGGGAGGGACCGCCTGCTAAACATCGTCGAACGCGTCGATGGGTGCGGGGGGTCGGGGATCCTCGAACCGGCGGAACCCGACATGGACGTCGTGCAGGAGTTTCTTCATACCTACGACGTCCGGACCGGCCAGTGGATCCGCTGTGACCTCAGCAGGGTGCCGTCGATCAAAATGTCAACGTGTCGGCGAGAAGCCCGGGCAGAATCCATCGGCAAGTCCGACGATCCTTCGAGGCTACCGCCGCCGATTCCCGTCATGTCCTTCGACATCGAAACTGGATTTGCAGACATCGACGCCCGGAAGACACAGTACCCGCAGATGATGGACCCCAACAGCGCCGTCACCTACATCGGGGTAACCCAACGGGACGGGCGCAACCCCGACAAGAAGGTCGTCCTCGCCCTTTCCCCGTCGCCCGAACGAGACCGGGTTCTCGAAAGCGACGCGGCGTGTCCGGTCCGAGCCTACCGGACCGAGGGGGATCTTCTCAACGGGTTCGCGCTCCTGATCGCAGAATGGGACCCTTCCTTCATCGGTGGGTACAACGTGTGGGGGTTCGACTGGCTCTGGCTCGGCATACGCCACGACACGCACGACCTCTTCCGGAGACTCGCGGGCGAGCACGAGGTGGTCGCGCGCTGGAAGCGGGCGCGGGAGAGGACACGGGCTGCGGGCGTGCTAGGGGGGCTCTTGCCGCTGCGCCGCCGCGACGACGAAAAAACACGGACGGTCGTGGTGCCGCGGGACATACCGGGGATGCGCCCCGGCCGACAGACGATCGCTTCGGTACGCCAAGGGCTTCGGCAGATTCAGGAATACGGCGGGGGTAAGCGGGAAGGTAACGGTCAGGTGGTCGGGTGGGAGGACGACATCCTCCAGCGCTACCGGACGGCGGAAGACGTGCTGGCGGCGTGGCGCCACTTCCGGGGCAGCACCGCGCCCGACTCCTTCCCCCACCTCTCCCGCCTATCGAACACGAAATGCCGCATGTCCGCGCAGAAAACCGAGAGTTCCGCCCACGGACAGTCGTTTCAGTACCGGTTCAACATGCCCGGGCGGGTAGCCTTCGACCTGTACAAGTACGTCAAGGAGAGCCCCATGAAGATGCGCAGCTACAAGCTCAAGGACGTCGGCGCCGCCCTCGGCATCGAACAGAACAAGATCGACCTCGAGTACGAAACCATGTTTCAGTACCACGCCGGCAACGACCCGGAGCGCGCCCTCGAGGTCTGTCGGTACTGCCTCCGGGACACGACGGTCCCCTTGGACATCATGGAGAAGATGAACATGGTGCTCGGCACGATGTCCCTCGCCACCCTGACGTGGCTGCCGGCGCGGGTCCTTCTTTGCCGGGGCCAGCAGCTGCGCTGCTTGACTGTGCTCCTGCACCTCGCGCGGGACCGGGGGATGGTGTTCAACACGAGGTCGGACATCCCGCGCCTCGGCAGCTACGTCGGGGCCACCGTGCAGGAGCCCTGCTGCGGCTATACGGACGACCCGATCTGGTATCTTGATTTCGCCTCGCTGTA
Organism: Dehalococcoidia bacterium; assembly: GCA_002730485.1. The sequence continues at coordinate 4,441 of PCAH01000016.1, forward strand.
CCCGTCGATCATGCAGAGCCACAATTTCGACTTTAGCTCGTGGGTGCCGCCGTCCCGGCGGCGACGAGCCACCGCCCTCGCCGAAGAGTCCAAGCTACAAATCATGGAAGTCGAGGGCAGCGACGGGCTCCGCCACATGTTCGTGCAGGCGCTGCCCGGGCAGCCGAACGAAGGACTGCTGCCCCAGCTCCTCGAGATGTACCTCACTGCACGCGCGGAGAAGAAGCGGGCCATGAAGCGGGTGAAAAAGGAGATCACCGACGCCACCGACGACGCGGAGAAAGCGCGGCTCGGCATGCAGCTGCAGGTGTTGGACGCCGAGCAACAAGGGCTGAAAATCTGCGCCAATTCGGCCTACGGTTTCACGGGGGTCAATCCGGACAAGGCCATGCTGGCCAATCCCGCCATCGCAGACTCGGTCACGGCCATGGGTCGAAAGCACATCGAGGACACCAAACAGGCGGTCCTTGCACACCCCGTGCACGGATCCAAAGCGCGACTGGTGTACGGCGACACGGACAGCGTGCTGTTTGCCGTCCGGTTCAGATCCCTCGTCGAGGCGTGGGAGTCTGGCAAGGAAGTCGAAGGCTGGCTGAACAAGGACGTGCTTCCCGGGATGGGCCGCTGCCTGCGCATGGAGCTCGAAGAGGTGGCGTGGGGCTACGTCCTGCTCGCCAAGAAGATGTACTTTGGTCGCATGTACCCCAGCGGCCCACAGGGCCACGCGCACATCGAGAAAAAGGGCATACAGCTGGCGCGGACCGACCAGACCCCCTTCCTGCTCAAGGTCTATCAGGCCATGGTGGACGTCATTTTCCCCGAAGACGACACAGCGCCACCGTTCCCGCGGGATGTCGTCGCGGCGCGCATTTCCCAGTCTCTCAAATCGTCGTTCGCGCCGCTCACCGACCAGAACGCCGTGCTGGAGGACCACTACGCCATGTCGGATTTTGTGTACTCAAAGCAGCTTCGGGCGGACTACAAGAACAACAACCTACCGCACGTCCAGATGGTCGAGGACCTGAAGCGGAGGATCGCGGCCGGCACGGTGACCAACGTGACCGTACCGCGCCCGGGCGACAAGTGCGAGTACGTCATCGTCAACGGCGCAGGAAACATCAGCACCCGCACCCGGCACCCGTCGATCGTGAAGCTCAAGGACCTCGACATGCAGTACTACATCAAGAGTATCCGCACGCCTCTCGCTGGCGTGCTCCAATGGTTCATGACCGAACAGCAGATCGGTGAGCAGTTCGAGGCATGCACCGCCGTCGCCGTCCGCCGGGCGATCGGCGTCCGATCGATCCGGGACTACTTTTCCGCACCCGCCCCGCAAAAAAAGATCAAGGCGTAGTTTGGGTTTTTTAGTTCGTTGTTTTATGGTTTTTTAAAAGGGGGCTCACCGGTGCGAGCCCTGCTTTCTTTTTGCTCCTTACAGCTCCTGCAGCACGGACGCCCCGTCCTTGCAGAGACGCTGGATGCGGTAGACGAAGTACAGCAGGCGCTTGGCCGCGTCCTCGCCCGACACCCCCATTTTACGCGGCGACCTGCACAACCGGCTTGACAGGCACGAAGACACCGTGCTTGTTGAAGCGCCGGATACGGAGCATCCAGTTGTTGACCACTTCATGGGCCCTCGGCTCGTTGACTTCACCGTCCCGGATGAGGGCCTCGAAGAGCTGCGCACCGCGATTGAGACCGCCCAAGTTGCCCCCGCCGGGGACGAAGTAGAACCAGTACGAGATGTCCTTCAGGGTCACCGTCGAGGACCTTTTCCAGACGATCGGGAATGCGACACGACCGCCATCCACGTTCGTCGTGTTCATGATGACGATGGCAGTTTGCGTGTCGCTCGTTTTCGGCAGGCGGCCGTGGCCATCGAAGACGTCTTTGGCCTTAGTCAGCACAAAGGCGGCGGGATGCTGGCGGATTTTCTCACTCGGCTTGACTTGGACGATCTCAGTGAACCGCGGTACAGGCCCGCGCCTGAACATTTCCTGTCGCGGCAGGTACTCCTTGCTCTGGTCGGCTTCGACGTAATCCAAGCACCACTTTGTGGTCGCGGCCATCATGGGGTCGCGTTGCAGCGTGCTCCACGTCATCTTCTCGCGGGGGATGCCACGGCTCAGGAGAAGCTGGAAGAAGTCGTAGCAGGCTCCCAGCACGCGCGCGGCCCGGAATTCGGTCCCTTTCGCGCGGAGCGCGTCCGGCTCAGGGATCCAAAAGGCGCGCCGCTTGTTTTCCGCAGACTCCGCGCTCGATGTGGGCCCGATATTGGGTGCCGTGACATCGTAGAGCAGCTTCTGCGGGTGCTCCTTCGGGTTGGGGCCCATCGTGAAGATTCGCATTCCCTTGATGCCGTCCGCGGTGATGTCCTTCGCCATGTACGCCCCGACGGTCATCTCGACGAGCGTCCATTCTTCTTTGCGCCACCCCATGGGCAGGCTTGCCTGCGCCAGCAACCCGGGCGGCGTCTCGCCCCGTGGCACTGCGACGAAAGAAAACGGCAGATGCTCACCGGAGGGCATCTTCCGCGCCGCGCAATAGATGGTGCACGTATCGAGAATCTCAAGATGCGTCTTGATGACATCGTGGACCCGCCGCATGCCCTCTATGCCCTCCTCGGCCGCCTTGGAAATATCATCCGGGAATTCTGACATGCTTTCCGGGGGCGGCACGACGGGGTGCTTGCCGAGCGGCCCGCCGACCGGCACGAAGCCGATGGCGAGGGCTCCTCCCCGGCGCAGAATCGACATGGCGAAGTTGTTCCGCTGCTTTTCGGAGACGCCGTCACAGGCGGTCGCCGCGGCCGTGCCGGCCGCCGCGGCCGTGCCGGCCGCCTTGGATTCCTCGGTGGCCATGGGGTCAGAGACTTGTTCGTCGGATCGAGATATAACAGATGTAGTTGTAGTTGTTGTTGTTCGCAAGAGTGAGCTCAGGCAAAAGGGTAGAAAACTATCAGGTTAAAAAAAACCAGTAACGTGGTTTCAGTTTTTCAACTTTTTTGTGATATAATCACGTTTTGTGGTATAACATGCTGTCGGGTTAGCTCAGTGGCAGAGCGCAGGACTTTTAATCCTGTGGCCGCGGGTTCGACCCCCGCATCCGACAGAGAAAAAAGGTAAAAAGGACCTCTTTTTTTCACAGTGCAGCAGCTATCCGTTCGTGGAAGCGGCGGGTCACCTCCTCGTGGGGCAGGACGTATTCGGTCCGTTTCGGGTCGGGCACGTCGCTCCCGCGCTGCTTGGTGATGGCCTCGCACATCGCGATGTCCTCGTTGTTCACGTCGTTGTAGAAATCCCAGAGCTTGACGATTTTCTCCTGCTCCATGCCTTCGTGGACGAAGAGCTCCACGTGCTCGATGGACCGGGTATCGGACACCGGCTCCACGATGCAGGTGAAGACGTGGGACGGCATCATGAAGGCAAAGGCGTTGGGTGTGGCGGCGACAAAGAGGCCCATGCTCCGCAGGCCCTCTGCTGTATCTGAGCACGCTTGGGTCGCCGGGTGTCCCCCGCTGTCCCGCAGGGGATTCGTTCCGAACCAGAGTCCGTCGTGGGGGCGCGCGTCTTCCACCACAAAGTGGTCTTCGGGGAGGCTCATCGCGCCTAGGCCGCTGGGCGCATGGAGCTGCGGAACGTGGTACCAGCAGCAGAAGTTCTCGACGAGGACGTGCCACGCCGACTCCACCGGGAGCGACAGCGCCATGACCGACCGGAACGGCCCCGGCATCGGCAGCGCATGGGCTGTCTGCGGAGGCGGTGGCGCCTCGTCGTCTTCCCCGAGCCACGCGTAGTAAAAGGGGTCGGCGCGGTGGAGCGGTACCTCTTTTAAGCGCATCGAGTCGCGCAGGCGGGCCGCCGTGGCCTTATCTGTGTGGGGGGCGCCCACCAGCGTCCCGTCCGACTTCCTAAAGACAAAGCCGTGGTAGTCGCACCGGACAACCGACGCCTTGTCGCACGGGACAAAGGGCGCCCCCCGATGCGGGCACTGGTTGTGGAAGGCCGTGCCGTTTCTCGTGAGCAGGAGCTCCTTACCTAGCGCGTACCCCAGCGTGTCCCGCGCCCCGATCAGGCTCGGGGCCACGGGCAACCAGCAGCGGCGTGCGAGACCCTCGAGCATGGAGTTTCCGATTAATTAAATGTGTCCGTTGTCAGAAAGGGATGTCCCATAATCAAGGTGTTAAGCCCGGTATTGGGTATATCGACAGAGTAGTTACACGGGGAGTAGTTGCCACCATCCCGACTTGGCGCTGGCTCGGTGCTTCCCCGAATGGTCTCACGACTTTAGGTTTTGTTGCATCTGTACTGTGTGTGATTTTTACGCATATCCGCTGGGCTGCACCTGCGATTGTCTTCCTTTTCATTCGAATGTACTTTGACTTCGCCGACGGGATTCTTGCCCGCCGTTACGATATGACGACGCGTTTCGGTGACTTGTACGACCACGCGACTGACATTGCATTTCATACCGCACTCTTCATGGTGCTTGTCATAGGCAAGTGGAAATCAACAGGTTTAAAAATCGGAATGGTGACCACGCTAGCAATACTCACTCTACTGGTAATGGTACAAATCGGGTGCATCGAGGCCGCATTTTACCGCAACCAGAAGGTCGAAAAGGAAACATCCATCAGCTTGCTGCGCCACGCATGTCCTCAGTCCGCGGCGCCTATTCTTAACGCCTTTGACATGAGTGCCTTGTACTTGGTGATTGCCGCCGCCATATTTGCTTTCTCGGTCTAGAGACCTTCGTATATATATATTTTATTATTTGCGAATAAAGAACCACAATGAACGGTGACGATTACCAGAAGAAAGATGCGCATATTGATTACAGCTCTAACATGTTCCGAAAGTTGTTTGGCTACTGTTTAGAATTCAAAGTCGAATTCGCCATAATGTTCATAGCGTTGCTCTCATCTTTGGTAGCGTTGCAAACCATCGACAAAAAATACAACTGCTCTCTCGGCACAGAACTTTTCGGAATCGCCTTTCCTTTACTTGTTCTTCACGTTGTCTTCCATAACACACAAATACCGCTACTCACCAGCCGCATTGTCATCGGCATGGCAACTGCTATGCTAGTGTTTCACCTCATGTTTTTCACCAAGAAGAATATTATCAGAAAAAAGACCCTCTTCAAGAATTTGAAAAGGCTCTTCAAAAACACAGAGCGGAACAGACAACGTTTGAAGAAACTCTAAACACAAATGATGAAAAAGAAGAGACGACATTTGATGAAGACTATGAAGATGTAGATGATCTTGATTTTTAATTAAAAAGATTACATATTTTCAACGCTGTATATA
>PCAH01000017.1 GCA_002730485.1 Dehalococcoidia bacterium
CGCTGTCGTCGGGCTCGGCGGCGGCCTCGGGCTCGGCAGCGGCCTCGGGCTCGGGCTCGGCAGCAGCCTCGGGCTCGGCCTCGGGCTCGGCAGCGGCCTCGGGCTCGGCCTCGGGCTCGGCAGCGGCCTCGGGCTCGGCAGCGGCCTCGGGCTCGTCGTCGGTCGCGTCGCTGTCGTCGGGGTTGGAGAAAAGGTCCATCAGCACAGAGTGTAGAAAAATGGAAAGTGTGGATTTCTGTAACGAATCTATGAGAAAAGTCCAGTAACGTACAGGAGGGCGTAAAATCATAAATCTAATGATATTTTTGTTGCACATACAAGTAAACATGCTCGCCACAGAATTGATTCGCAATCTCGAATCGGCAACGGGCGGGGAAAGGCTCATGGCGCTTCGTCGCATACACAACCACCTTGCCGGTGGTAGCGCCGACAGCAAAGAAGACGCAGCTAGCGCCGGGCAAGATACGCTCCCTAATGAACACGAGAGAAGATATGCTGAGGACTACGCCAACGGGATCTATGTTACTAATGTGCACGTACTACGTTCACCAAACCGAAACCGAATAATGGTACTCCTGCACATTGTATTATCATTGAATCCTTTGGACAATTGGTACAAAGCCAAAGCAGCAGACCCACAAAACTATCGACCGGGGAAAGTGGTAGAATTGACTGTCGATGTACTGATTGGACGATTCGCAGTCACCGCCTTTAAAGATATGTGTCAGGGGCCGGACAGCGTGAAATTTATCGACTCACTTTGCACCCTTGCTGAGGACCTTGGGTGGCAAGGTGCTGCAAAAGCTATCCGAGACAAAGCACAAGGTATCCGAGAACAATGATCTCGAAACACCTGATTGAGCCCTGTAGCCACTTTTCCGCTTCGTCACTTTTTCTTTTTTTGTTAACGGAACGATGGACCATGTTGTGCAGTCGGCCGTGCAGCGCGCCTTCGACGGGGAAGATGTGGAACTGCCGACGTTCTTCGGGGACAACGACGCGGACACGGTCTCCAAGACGTGTGCGGCGAAGGCGGTGACGGACCCGCGCTGGCTTTCGGTCGCGCGGGACGTCATGCTCGCGGCGTGGTACAAGGAATGCCCCGCCGACTTCAGCGCTTCTGTCCATATCTTCCGCAAGTCCTACAGCGACGCTGTCTCGGAATTCGTCGCGCGCAACGCAGCGGCGCTCGACGCGCTGGTGCAGCATGGGCGCGACCAGAGCCTCACGTACTTTGGCGTGTGCACGCTGAAGCGTTCGTACGGCCTCCGCGGTGCTTCGGGTGTGGTAGAGCGCCCCCAGCACCTTTTCATGCGCGTCGCCGTGGGGATCCACGTCGCCGAGATACAGGCCGGTCGTCTCGACGCCATGGAATCGATTTCGACGACCTACGAGGCGCTTTCCACGCTGTGCTACACCCACGCGACGCCCACGCTGTTCAACGCCGGCACCCGGGCCCCGCAGCTAGCGAGCTGCTTCTTGCTAGATATGAAGGGGGACAGCATCGACGGCATCTACGACACCCTGAAGGAGTGCGCGGAGATCAGCAAGCACGCCGGTGGCGTGGGGCTGAATATTACGCGCGTGCGCGCGGCGGGAAGCAAGATAAGGAACGGGGGCCGCTCGAGCGGCATCGTCCCCATGACCCGCGTCTTCAACGCGACGGCCCGCTACGTGGATCAGGCGGGTCGCCGGAAGGGTTCCTTCGCGCTCTATCTGGAGCCGTGGCATGCTGACGTCGAGGCGTTCTTGGAGCTGCGCAAGAATCACGGCGACGAGGAGCTCCGTGCACGCGACGTCTTCACGGCCCTTTGGGTCCCCGACGAGTTCATGCGCCGCTTGGCGTCCGGTGCGGACTGGAGCCTGTTCTGCCCCAACGAGGTCATTGCGGCGACGGGGCACGACCTCGGTGGGCTCTACGGCGAGGCGTTCGACGACGCGTACCGTACCGCCGAGGCCACGGAGGGTCTTGTGCGGAAGAGTATGCCGACTCGGCAGCTGTGGCAGCAGATCCTCGACTCGCAGATCCAGACCGGAACCCCGTACATGCTGTACAAGGACGCGGCGAACAAAAAAAGCAACCACCAGCACCTCGGGACGATCCGCTGCAGCAACCTCTGTGTGGAGATTATTCAGTACAGCTCAGCAGACGAGACCGCGGTATGCAACCTTGCTTCGATCTGCCTCCCAGCCCACGTCATCGACGGCGTGTTCGACTACAAGAAGCTCCGCCGCACCACCCACACAGTGGTCGGCAACCTGAATCGCGTGATCGACTGCAACATGTACCCCGTCCCCGAGGCGGAGCGCAGCAACCGGCGCCACCGACCCATCGGTATCGGCGTGCAGGGCATGGCCGACGTCTTCATGGAGCTCGGGATGTCGTACGAAAGCGACGCTGCGAAAACATTGAACGCCGAAATATTTGAAACCATATACTACGCCGCCGTAGAAATGTCCATGGAGATCGCGGCGATGGACGGGCCGTACGACTCGTTCGCGGGGTCGCCGGCCTCGCAGGCCCGCCTGCAGCCTCACCTGTGGTCGATGGACTTTTCCAAGACAAAGTATGGGAAGGCAGGGTGGGACGAGCTCGGGGCGCGCGTGGCGCAGGAGGGAATGCGCAACAGCCTTCTTATTGCACCTATGCCGACGGCGTCGTCGGCGCAGATCATGGGTAACACTGAGAGCTTCGAGCCGCTGACGAGCAACATGTACGTGCGTCGGACGCTCGGTGGGGAATTCGTGGTCACGAACATGAAGCTGTTCTCCCTATTGCGGGGGCGCGGGAAATGGGACGAGGCGACTCGCGCCCACATCATGAACAACCGCGGGTCCGTGGCGACCCTTCCCTGCCTAACGGAGGACGAGAAGGCGGTGTTCAAGACGGCCTTCGAAATGCGCCAGCGCGCCATGCTCGACCACGCCGCCGCCCGTGCGCCATTCATCGACCAGAGCCAGTCCATGAACGCCTATTTCGGCCGCCCTAATCCTGACAAGCTGACGGCCTACCATCTGTACGCGTGGCGTGCCGGGCTCAAGACGGGTATGTACTACCTCAGGTCCCTACCTAGTATGGATCCGATACAGTTCACGATCGACGAGCGGATCACAGCGAAGGCAGCAAAGAAAGTCAGCGAAGACGAGGGGTGTGTAGGCTGTTCTTCGTAAATTTCCTTCCGATCTTCTGGAGCATGGCATCGAGACGCTCGTAGTCCGGCGCGTCGGAATGCCCGAGACCCCGCACATACCGTAACATTTTGCTGAAATCAACAGGAAGTCCTGCGAATATTCTAACGGCCGAGGAGTTCCTTTTACATTCAGCGATACGTGCATTCCGTTGCCTTTTGGCGGTGTCGTCACTGGCACCTACCGGGCGTTTGTATATGTTCTGCCACGGAAGCGACCCTGTCCCGAGATGCGCGACAGCGTATAGCAAAGATTCGACGTCGCTGCGTCGTGTCGCAACGTGTCCGTCGTGTACATGGAGCGCTGCGTATCTGGCGGTGCCCGTGATGCCCCCGTTCGGTCTGTGTCTGGGGGGAATATGTGTTCCCGAAGGGGTGATGAATCTAGTGGCCAGACCCATGTCTATCAGGTAGAGTTCACCGTCAGTGTGCCTCCCGAGCATGAGGTTATCGGGCTTTATGTCACGATGGACAAAGCCTGCGCGGTGCATACTGCGCAGTCGATCCAGCGCCTTTCTAAATACAATGATCAGGTGTTCTTCCGGAATGACGCCCCGCGGACACTTTCTCTGCATCTGCGCAAGAGACGGTCCAAGCCGCTGCATGTTGAGACCCGTATGAGTCCCGCCAGTCAGCCGAACCTCCTCCACTCCGTACACACGCGGGAACCCGCGGAATCTTTGAAGCGTGGTGTACACTGTATGTTCGTTCATGATCTGACGCCTTGCCCGTTCGTTTTGTGCCTCTGACTTTCGGTCTTTCTCTAGCTTCAACGCCGTGTCCTTCCCTTGGCCGTCCCTGATATGAAAGACTTCCCCGAAGCTGCCTCGCCCAAGCCGGGCCATAACGGTGGCAGGCCCCGCCGACAATTCTAGAATTGCACCCGGTTGCACAGGCATTCTTTACGTGATCGACAAGTAAAAAAAAAGTTCTACATATAGAAAGATACTTCGCAACACACCATATAAACCATGGGCGGTCAAGTTTCCACGACGACTCAAAAACGCAAAGAAGCCGTTACGCGAGGCGTAAAGTCCAAATGCAATGCGAAGGCAAGGTCATCTCAGTTGATGACTCTGGAAAATGTCGGTACGGACTGCACAATGTATAAGCCGAACATGCAAGCTATGCTGGAATGCCAAAGAATTAACAGCCAATGCCAATCAACAATCAACATGAATCAGTCCGCATCCATGGATGTGTACGCGTTCTGCCCGGCAGCCCAGAAAGGAGTCGCCGAGGAGCTCCATAAGCTCGAAACAGAAGGAAAGACAGGTTTGGGATTCGGCGTGACGACGACGACACAAGACAGGGAAAAAACAGTATCGGACCTCGTTGAGAGCAAATGCAAATCGGAAGCCCTTGCGGCGCAAACGATGCGTGCTAGGAATGTGCTGACATGTTCCGATATGAATCTGTACCAGAACGTGGATCTCAAGACGCAGTGTGTAGCCGAGGCAGTCAATGAGTACATGTCCAAGAATTCAGAGGCGACAAAGACGAAGGGCATGGGCATGTTCAGTGGCATTTTCGATGGCAGCATAGGCGGGTCCATGGGCGGAATAATGATTCTCATCGTCCTTTGTGTCGTCGGTTACTTCGTACTCCAGATGCTCACGTAATGCGAACAGCCTACTGCTCGGCGAACGTCCTGAGTATGACCCGCTTCGACGCGGGGCCGGAGACGTAGTACTCGATGACTGCGTGCTTCAGGTTCGGTATTGTGATGGGCAGCGTGGCCGCACCCGACACGGTCTCGCCGGTCTTGATGGCGTCAGTGTTCTCTACGTTCACCGTTACGGTGCCGCCGTCGTTCCGGTCGTTCTGTATCACCACGGTACCGCGCCTGCCGCTCTTGGACAAGTTCACCCACTTCAGATTCACCGTTTCGAACTCGGCCTCGATCATCCAGTTCTTTGCGGCGGTGATGTCGAGATTGATGGTCTGTTCGTTCTGCGACGTCGTTACAAGAAGCGGCTGGCGACTGCGGTGGACGCTCATGCACCCCCCGTGCCCCTCCGCGTGCACATGTCCGGAATGGCCGTGATTCATCGATGTCTGACCTAATCCGTTGCAGACCGCGCAGGTGGTGGTCATCCCTTTCTATCCCTCCGTACATTATTTGCCTACCATTTCAATAATCTGAAAGACTTTGAGGAGAAGGCTGTGGAGCTTGTACCGCGGACAGCGACCAGTGGCACCGTCGTCTGCGTGATTCAGGATTTCTATTTCGAGGGCGTATTCGTCCGGGGGCCTGCCGGCGGCACACTTGGCGCGGACTTCCTGTGTACTGGACCCGCCCCACGCCTTAGAAAGTGTGTACATGAATCCCTCGGTCTCGTAGTCTTCTCGTTCTGCAAATCGCACGTGTCTCACATCGACTAATGTCGGTGCGGTGTCAGAGACTTCAACCGGCGTCTCGGACTTGACGGTGATCGCGGCACCGAAGGCGTCCGTCTTCCATATTCTTTTTTTTTCCACCGTCTGGACCTCCGTCAGGTCACCCGTGTTCATCCTACGCACGCGTTGGTCACCGGGGAGATACAGGTCCTGAACGATGTACGTCCGGGTGCTCTTCCATGCATTAGTCTTTGAAAATTCAGTGAAAAGCATCGCTAACGACGACTCGGTTAACACGATGCGGGCTTCTACCTCAGGTGGGTCGGTCCCCGGGGACACTTTTGCAACGATGTCCATCACGCTCGTCTCCAGCATCCGTGTTTCTGCCGGCGTCTCGAACGCGCAACCCGAGGGCTGGCACACATGCATCGAGTCCCAAAACGAAAAAACGCTATTCTACAGAAAGTGACAGGGTGAGGTCGGGGCACCCGGTCGGCACAACCCGTGATTAACGACTTTCTACCGCACCCGTCAAAAAATGAACACCGCGGTCGGTCGCGTTTACGACATCGTGGATCGGGTCCGCGACCCGAGCGGGGAAGGCGATGTGCCAGAGACTTCAGAGATGATTGAAGCGATCAGCAGTGCCATCGTCGATCCGATCAAAGAATCCACCAATCGACCTGAAACGATTCGGGCCATCCTGCAGGTCAAGATGCCGGAGGAAGACGACGAGGAAGCAGGAAGCGGACCGTACCGGCGGTGGCGGCGCCTCGGTCTCGCCGTTGCTATGTTGAAGTGTCGCTTGATGGCTGACAACGCCATGGATTACTTCGGGGTAGTTACCGACGGCGACACGGCACGGTCGTGGAAGCAGATTACCGGTACCATGCAGCATATGTTTGGTATGCTGCATGCGGACACTGCGATCGCTGCGCTACTGGGGGACGACGCGGTAGCCCAAGACCACACATCCGAGTTCGCGTGGATGCGCACCGACCTCTTAGTAGACCCGGCGGGCCTGAATCACCGCCAGCGCCTCATCCTGTATCTCCTCCATCGCGCGGCGGCGACGGAGGGCGGGCTGCGGCGCGACGGGGAAACGCTGTACAAGCAGCGGTGGACGCAGCGTGTACGCTGCCTAGATCGGTGCACCGTCTGCGGCGAGGGCATGGCCGATCATCCCACGGACATCCTGTCGCGCCGCTCGCACGTGTTTCGGCCGACCTTCGAGGTCGTGGAGGGTTCGCAGTGGACCCGCACGTACGCATGGGTGCCGCTCGCGGCGGAAACGCGGACCGAGGACGCGTCTGGGGTGCCCCGCGTGCAGCACGGGGACAGCACGATCCGCACGTTCATAAAGACAGAGTGCTCCAAGGACCGCTGCTTCGACGCTTGGTCGGATCTCACGAAGAGCGGCGGGGACGAGGAGAGTGCCGTGCGGTATCTCAGCGGGGCACTCGACAACGAACTCCCACTTCTGGAACGGAGCGAAGGACTCTTCGCCTTCGTGAACGGCATATACGACGCAGACACCGACAAGTTCCACCCCTTCTACGACGCGGCCGGCAACCCGGCGCCCGTTCCGATCGGCGACCGGTGCGTGTACCAGTACTACCAGCATTGGATGCCGTGGGACGAGATCGAGGCCGAGACGGACGGTCCCAAGAAGAGGAACCGGGAATCCGTGCTGACATGCCGTCATTGCCAGCAGCCGCTCCACCGCCATAGGACCGCCCGGTGCACGACCCCCGAGCCGGAGCCTTGCTCGAGCACCACGGAGACACGCCGCTGCGACGAGGCGTGGAGAAGCATCAAGACCCCC
>PCAH01000022.1 GCA_002730485.1 Dehalococcoidia bacterium
CCGGCCCCACGGGCCGGCCCCACGGGCCGGCGCCGGGCCGGCCCCACGGGCCGGCCCCACGGGCCGGCGCCGGGCCGGTGTGTAAAATCTTGTGCCCGTGTAGATGTCGACAGAGCAGCTGCCTATTAAGCCCACCAAGACGGTATGCGGCATGTATTCCGTTCTGATTGTCTTTAAGTGCTAAGCGTCATGATAATTAATATTTTAAATTATTAGAAAATGCCACAACATACTCACTTCCTATAGACGTTACTATAGTTGCTGAAACCGCGAGAATGTGCCATAGCGCATGTGATGTAATAACCCAGCCTCCGCAGACACCTGGGTTCTTGTTGTAACACACGCAGCTAGGTTTCTTGTCATTTTCAAACCACGCGTCAGGGTAAAGAATAAAGTTGTCAAGGATCATTCCGCTCACCAATATGGTTGTTCCCGCAACTCTTGATCCAACAAAAACCCATGCGCAGTCTTCTTCTAAGTTTTCAAAAGCTAGCGTTGCCACCAAAATCCAGGAAAATGATAACGCCGTACCGGCGGCGGCGCGAAGGCTGCTGTGCTCCAAATCTGTGTTTGTTGACCTAGCAATTCCAAGGTTACATTTTGTTTCAAGGTATGCAAGGCGCGTCTCTTCCACTGTTAAGGTAGTCCGCCTGATCGCAAAGAATAGTAACAGGATAATCATTGCAATGAACACATCGGATACTGCTTGAAAGCGCAAACCTTCAAGGTTGTTGGAGACTATCGCGAGGTCAGACAGAGTGCCAAACGCAATCCCGATGTAGATTCCAAAGTAGTCAAAGAAACGAGTAACAGTCGACCAAAAGGGGTTAGCCGAATAAATGTGATAAATGGAAGAAAGTGTAAAGGTGATTACGAATGAAATGTAAGACAGTGCAGCAAGTTGTGATGACAGCGTTCCAATTGTTCCATTCGGCGTCAAGGGTCTTATAATAAAGTAAAGCAGGTATATCAGAGCCCCAAAAACATGTGTCCAAAAGTTTGCTCTTTCTACATGACCAGTGGGGCCGATGAAAGAGTCGGGGGAAGGGTCCTCGACCAGATTAACGCAAGCAACGCGCCACCAAATGTATTTAGTGTCCTTTATTTCGTATTGCTTAAAGCCGCCACTCTTTAACCCGGGTTCATCTTGCTCATCACAATCTTCACAGATGGATGGTATGGATTGTGGCACCAATGTTACTTTTTCAGGGAACTTGAACATCGATGCTCTTCACTTACTCTTTTCCTTTACTGTGCTTATCCCGCTAGCGCGCGGTACAATGTACGTGTCGATACGTGGAAGATTGTGTCATGACACTGACATTGAAACGTTGCGTCGCTCTGATAGGAATTCTTCTAACTATCATATCATTCTCACGTGTCGCTGTTTTGTTTCTGGAAGCTCTTACAGAAGTCCGGTCGGAAAGGTTGCAAGATTCTGAACTTCTGGAACTGTGTAAACAAGGAGCAGCACGTGGTTCAATGAAGATGCGAGCAGCTTGCCTTCAGGCTCAAGCTGATAGAGCATCTCCAGTTGTTCTGAAGGCAATCCTACGCGCCGTATCTACTGCCTTTGCAGATTTCTCAGAGTCCGTATCATCACCAGGAAAACTTATGGTTGTTATACTATTCGTCCTTTCGTCGTTATTCCTGCCTATACAAGGATGGATTCGGGCGCTTGTACCAACCGAGGAAGTGGTGGAGGGCCTTGGACACGTTGTGGTGTTGGCAGATCGCGTACGCAAGAAAGGACTTGGACGACAAGGCTCGTCTCGTGGTTTGCTTACAAGTAATAAACACATCACTGTGCCGTTCGATACACTGTCAACAACCCGGGACATCGAAGAGTCATTTATAGACATCGACTTTTTACACGAAAAGCGCGACTAATCCGTATTGTTTTGTAGAGTGACTTTTCAAGCTTGTTAAAATAATAGTTCACAAACAGCTCTTAAAAATGTTAAGAAGTGTATCGTAAATCTCTCTGTATGCATATTCGTTGCAATGTCCCTCTGCCATCAAGACTTCGAGACGCTCTCTCGCTTTCCAGACTTCTGCTCTTGTGCCGCTCATTCTCTCTGTTGTTTGACCATGCACCGAACTCTGTGTGTCATCTTCTTGCTCCACATAGCTTGACTCTTCGCCCGATTCTTCGCCCGATTCTTCGCCCGATTCTTCGCCCGATTCATCTCCAGACTCCTCGCCTGACACTTCTCCACCCGTAAGCTCTTGCGGAAACTCTCCTGCGTGATGATCCATAGTAGACACGTCTCTGCCTGTGACTGGGTAGAGCGTGACTTGGTCGTTTGTGACTTGTTGGAGTCTGATGTATTGTAGTACCGGCGTGGATAAGAAATTCTGCATCAGCGAATTGCTGAATTTATCAATTCGACAATGAAAGCAATAATAGGCGCGAGGGCATTGATATCCCAACATTGACATTTCCGCAGCGCAGTCCGCGGACAATCTCTCGGACGGCGAGAAACCCAAAGAAATCTCATCAACGGCTTTTTTTACTTGCCACAACAAAGCCGCGCCATGGTAAGATTCGTTGCGCATGTCCCACGAACCTTGGAAGAATATACCTTGCCTTACCCATTCGAACTCTTCCGTCCAAGTGGGCTCTTTCCATACGCGATCAAACACTACAGCCAAAACAAACGCCAGCTCTCTGTGTTTTGGATATTGGAAGTTGTACCTGTTCCATGTTCGGTATATTGACGAAGCGTTTATCAGTAACGTAGTCAAGCCGTAAGGTCTGTCCAGTATCTTCCGTATGCCAACAGCAATGCCGTTGTGCCACGAAAGGTTCATTTGTGCACGTTTACGACGGGGGTCTGCCAATGTGAAGAGGACGAACGTGTAAAACGACAAGAACTGCGACTCCGAAAGGTCTGCTGTAACCGCGACGGGCCAGTCAAAACACAAAGGCGTAAAGGAATTCGGTGAAGACGCATCGCTACCCCCATTGCAATTGATTGTCATAAATATATCCTGATCTGTGATGCCGTACATCAAAACACGATTCTTTGCGTCCCATACCAGTGCTTCGTCTATTTGCAGGTCATGCGCATCCATTTCTGAAGGAGCCGACGAGGTGAAAGCAGCGAATTGAGTTTAGTCAGACGCAAAGCGAGTAGTGTTACACACAACTGTGCTTTGTAGGGTCGGAGCCGGTGTCGGCGCCGGTGTCGGCGCCGGTGTCGGCGCCGGTGTCGGCGCCGGTGTCGGCGCTGGAAAGTCGGCGCTGGAAAGTCTGTATCCCTGCATGGATTTTTATAAAATATCGAATTCAAAACACCCTTACCTCTACAACAAAACACCTGTTCCAGCACGATCTGAAAGATAGCCCCAGCGCCCCGTGTAATGCGTTAAAATCGAGCTCTCCGTGGATATCAGCAAACAGCACCCAGCATCGTCTATTTCAAAAGCGTCTATGTCCATTCTCTCTGCATTATCGTGTGCAATGTCGCAGCATTGTTGCTGCGTGAGTTGGCAGGGTTCGCGCGAGACGAGGCTGTCACTTGTTGAAATTGAACGGAAGAAATAGTGTTTACTGAAGGCACATTCGTGTCCCTGCGGTGCCGTATCCGGGTTCTGCAACGCGGGCAGTGGAGGAGGATACGGCGGGCGTGGCGGAAGCTCTCCGTAGCGCGGCGATAGCGACATCTCCTTGATCTCTATTTCGCGGATCCAGAGCTGGCGGTATGATCCGGGAAGACTGATACGCACCCTGAGAGCGTCACCAAGGGCGTAGAGCTCGGCATCGGATGCCCGAGCGGACGCACACATATGCAGTAAAGCGCGGTCAGAAGTGGGCGAGGATGCTTCCGTCTGCGCAGCCTGAGACTGGCACGCGACCGGAGAGCCGTCACTCTTCTGTACGGATACCTCGTAGCCCTTACCACCGGTCGGTTCTGCAGACTTGAAGAAGAGTGAGGCGAGCTCCTCGTTGTCAGGAAGACGGATTCTCAGCCCCCAAAGGCGGTTCCCTCGCGAGGCTGGTGTCGAGGCAAGCACAATGTCCATGCTGGGGTTCTCGGTATTCTCAGCATCGGTGCCACAGTGTCGCGTTCCGGAAAGACAGCTTTCCGGAAGGGCACCACTGACGCACGGTAAGACTCCACTCGGTTGGTGATCCCCAAAGCATAGAGGCACTAACCCTGGGTCGGCACTTATCAGCCTTTGCTTCATGTCCCCAAGAGTCTCGGGTGTCACGTGGTACCCATCGGCGTACAGGGGGTCGAGCACGAGGGGCGGCGGCGACGGCGGCGACGGCGGCGACGGCAGAGGCGACGGCGGCGGCGATGGCGGCGGAGGCGACGGCGGCGGCGATGGCGGCGGAGGCGACGGCGGAGGCGACGGCGGGGGAGAGGGTGGTGGTGAGTACTCGTCTTCAAATGGTACAGATATCTGCTGCTGAAGCACGCGAGCCTCAGGAAAGCTTCCCGTTGCCACCATCGAATCTACGTATGGTATATGGTAGAACTCCTCGTCATCTATTGAAGGCGAAGCCACTACTTCGGATAAGTCTGCCAGTTGCATGTCAGCATCAACGTCAACGTCTGTATCATTTGGTGGCATCACGTCTTCTGATAGAGTGCGACTTCTCTTTGCGGGGTAATACGCGACTCCAATCATCGGAATGCGTACCGTACTCAAGCGTAAGGAGGATACCGCCACCGTCAGAAGATTATTTGAAAGCGCGGGTAGCGGTGGAGGTTTCGGTGGAGGCGGAGAAAACGTTTGCGGGTCTGCCGGAGGGGGAGATGGTGGATCCAGAGCGTCGTAAAGCACGCTACGAGTGATGGCGACCGCAAGTCGTTCACAGCGCGTGGTGGTGGTGAGGTAATACACCGACGTGCACGCCTGCTCCTCCATCGCCCGGATGGATGCCATCAGTTCCGATTGGGCCTGGACGTACGGCGGCGAAGGCGGGGGGTGCGGTAGCGGTGGGAGTGGATCGGGTGGAGGAGGATTGGGTTCCGGTGGCTTTGGCGATGGCGGAGGCGCTGTGAGAGTGCGAAGCCACTGCTGCGACGGGTACAACTTGGGCTTTGAAAGAAGCCCAAGGTTGTCCTCGTAGCATCCCAGGGCGGCATCGTCTTTGTAAGGAGCTTTCCAGCAGGCTGTGCCAGTGTATTCTTCTACGAGGCCCGAACAGCGGACTTTGGGAAGCAGCTCACGTCCGGTAAGATGCTGCAGGTTTGCAACAACGTCTGCTTCAAATGTTACCATGTAAGCTTCTCCCTGGTTTAGCTTGATTGGAGACAAAGATCTCTTAGGTGCACAGTTGACACTGGGAAGTTCATTGCACATTTTGTTGTCAAAGACTGGAAGGTCGAGAAGGCGGTGCATGCCCGGACGCACAGACAGGTCGCTTGAAGACGTTATGTACACAAACGATCGGAGATTGAGTCGGTGTCGCCGGTCGTCAATCTTTTCCTCTCCGCGATACCACGTCGGTACAATGAGACCATCAATGTCCTGCTTGCGTTTTGTGGGCGTATCATAAAGCGGAAGATCAAACTCGGGTGGGCGGGCGAGCGTGTCCTCGATGCTGATTTCCATTTCTGCACTGCAAAGTCTGTCGCGCTGCAATGAAAAGGGTGATAGGTGCTTGCGCTGTCTTGCGTCGATTTCCAATTGCGTTCCCTTTCCACCCAAACCATTGCAGAACATTTGCATGGCAACGTCCTCGGGAGCAAATCCCTCGTGGCAGTTTGCGGCACCCAGGTAGGTGGACTGCATGGTCTCCAGGGATCCGTACCCGACGATGGGTGCAAATGTGTCAATCTCGTATCCACTTTTGAAGCTGTAGATGTCCTCGTGGTACTCCGGTTCAACTGGCACGCGGTAGCCTCCCACTCCTTGTCCGCAAATCGTTGCCATGAGACCAAGCGTGCTGTATTCCACCTCCGCGAGAGAGTCCTTGTCAAGACTCATCTTGATCTCGATCATAGCGTACAGGAGAAGGTTGCGGTCGTACTCCGAGACGTGCGCCCTGTCGTTGAAGTGAGGGTTTCCTTGGATGCTCGCCTGGGAGCGCGTGCCTGCGCCCGCCCGGCGCCGGTCGTCAAACAAGTTCCACAGTTCCTTGCACGCCGGACGCCATCTTCCAGTGTGCTTCGATTCCACGACACGCGCACCGATACCGTCTTTTGTCATTCCGTTCGAGGACAAGAACGCTTTCGTGATCTGGTGAGGTGTAACCTCGTAGTCGGCAATGTAGCGCCCAACGCTTGCGCCCATGCTCGAAGTGGCCACGTCCGAAAGCCGAGGGAAGAACTCCTCCAATTCCGTGCGCACCATCTGGAACCCGGCGGGGTCCGCGTCCACCAACACCTCGTACGCCGCGAGGGTCGCCGGAGGAGGCGGAGGCGGAGAAACATCGTACTCGAACCTGACTTTTGGAAGCTCGAAGTCAAATATGTCCACCTCGTACTGGAAAGACTCGTCCGCCTCCGCGCCCGGTGGACAACTCTCCTCAATTGTTGAAAAAATACAGCTGACGATTATCATATCCAGCGTCATCGCCGAAGCAAAAGCGGCCCCGGAGCATATGTCCTTGCGACTCTGCAGGTCCGGTCCCGAGTGGGAACTGATCTCCACTTGTCTCATCAACTCGGCAAGCGTCGGGTCTAACACCTGAAAGCTCTCGCCAAACGCCTTGTTGAACTCCGCCTCTACCTCGTCGACTGTCTGATAGCCGCTGTGGAAGAGATCGTTGTACTCGATGAGCATGTCTTCGTTTGAGCAGATTTGGTGAACCCTCGCAAAGTAGCACAGGTTCTCAAGCCCAAACCGTGTTTCTTCGCACTGAGACAGTCGAGCGGCTTCTTCGTGAGTTATGGGACCTCCCTCGCAACGATCTGGCACCCATGTGGTGGGCCAACAGACGCGGTTCAGGGGGCGTCCAACGTTGTCGAGTGGAAAAGGGAGGTTGTCCACAAAGTCGTTGACTGGGTCGATCACGATGTCGTTTACCAGGTCTTCGGCCCCCTGCTGTATCATATCAAATATGCGACTCATTAGAAGCTCAAATGGGTCGCCACCCTTGCACCTTACCATAGAGTTCGTGCTCACTTTGCGCCACATTGGCTGCAGCGTCAGTGCCATTTGGCAGACGCAGCCACCGAGACCAAATCTTCCAAAGCAAATCGAAAGCAACCTCACAACGCCCAGAACGTCCGCCCAGACGGCGTCTACAATTCCGATGATGCTCGTAACCATATTAGAGCTACAATACTGATCGCAACTGTGAGCAGGGGGCGATAAGTAGGTCAGCACAAGCAGGGGTGTAATAGGGGTAAGAGGGTTCGAGTGTAAGCACTTACAGAGCGCACGTGGGAGGAGCACCGGCGCCGTGGAGCGAGGTGCGCTCGAGGTAACGGCACTTTGTTGAGCAGTCGCTTGGATCGGAACAGACGATAGCTGGCGTCACTAGACCGTCGCCATCGGAGTCTTCACCCGCCTCCACCAGCACACGCGGGTAAAGGAAGTTGCCTTCAATGGATGCGGTAGAAGAGTCGCCGTCCTTGATGTCGAGTTCCAGACCACAAAGGAACATGGAGACCTGCCTGTCAGCACAACCAAGGACTCCGTCGACAACGGAGGCCATCGTTTGATCCTGGCATCCCTGGTTCATCGCGGAGTCCACGTCCACACAGATGCCATACTCTCCCGTTATGGCCTGTGTGGACGGGTCGGGGTCGAAGAAACTGCCAGATCCCTGCTCCAGATCCACGAATTTGATTTCTCCATAGTCTCCGGTAATCGCGACGTCGTAAAGCTTGTACAGTTTCTGGCACTGGTACCTGTCCCCGGTAAGAGGGTGCGCCGGACATCTCGAGTAGCAGTCAGAGTTGCGTCGGCAAGGCACTATGTATCCCGCGCGCGAGACCGGATTCCCAGTCTTTTGGTTGAATCCTGGAGTGAACCGGCCCATGGGCGAATTGCGCGCCTCCTTTCTGCAGGAAATGGAATCTCGCTGCACGTAGCCCTTGGGATTGTTGTGGCAGATGTGGTAGGCGTGCGCGGCCAGCCTCTCGGGAACCGCTATGTAGTTCTCGCCTCGTATGGCTCCGTGACTCGCCCTCGCCAACTGCCCCGCATCGGTGGTTTGCAAACAATTATTGAATCCGAGTTGGTCGCGCGCGATGGTGCACTTGACCACGCCTGCCGCGGCCTTGGCACTTCTGTAGGTGCACTGGCTGGTGCACTGCTCGCAGACCTCGTTGTTGCACGTCGCGTTGCGCGCGGAGATGTTGGCGCGGCACTCTGCCTCGCCCACGGATCCGTCTTCCAACACCAAGTCCCTGAACAGCCGCGACGCGCAATAGTATCGGTCTGGGCGTATCCACTCTTCGAGCTCGTAAATGCCAGCACGTATCGCCGTGTCAGCAATCGGCGAGCACTTCTTTATTTCTCCGGCCTCGCTGTAGCACCAAGGAGGAGCGTCGCTGAGGAGCTCCTCCGCTTCATCGCTTTCCGCCGCAGCGACGTTGTTTGGAGACCCCCAATGAGCGCAGAAACTCCCTTCTACGGCCTCTTCTGTTTTGTATCCGGCACAATGTGTGCCGTCTGCCGATATCCAGGGGTTGGGAGCCGCCTCGTAAGTGCGCCCGCAGAAGTGTGTTGCGCTTTTGATGCAAGGGCCTCCGATTTGTAACAACTTTTCCTCGACTGCCTTTTCTAGGGATGATTGTTCTTGGCGCATTTCTTGCAGTCGAATGTCGAAGGCAACGGCGCGCGGAGGCGTTGGAGGCGCGAGGAGCCCCGGTGGCGTGCTAGGAAGCGGAGGCTCCTCGGGTGGTGGAGGAGCGTTGGGTGGACGATATGCGCTGAGGCCTCGAAGAGTGCGATCGAAAAGCTCAACCTGCTTCTGTTTGATTGTGAGCTTGTCCGTCAGCACCTTGAGCTCGCCCTGGAGTTCCTGCCCAATCTGGTCGCGCTTGTAGTTCTCCAGGATGATCTCTCCTATGGCGCAGTTCATCGAGGCAATCTCAAAGTCCGGGTTTTCAGACTTAGTGGTGGTGTAGTTTACAGAGACTCGCAACTCGTCGCTCAAGTCCCTACCAGAAGCCACCAGCATGTCTAGGAGCGCCTTTCGACTATCCGCTTCGATGAGAACAACCATGCAACGCGCCTGAAACTCCACGGGCTTCTGTTGCAAGTACTCGTCGTTGGGAGTACGATGCCCAACGCACTCCTTGTTTCGGTACAGCATTTCCCTTGTGGTTCCCGGCGCGGCGTGAATGCACTCCTGTGGGCGGTCCTCAAGCTGTCCAATCGTGACCTGTGCGCGCGAGTTGGACGAGTCGTACGGCGACGCGCGGTCTGAGCAGTCGGCTTCCTGCAGCCAGAGGCCCTGCGAACAAGGAACAAACAAAGGTGAGAGTAAGATGTACCACCCAATTGAACTTGAAGCCAGTTGTGTGAGTGTGGTTATGTGAGGGTTACAGGGAGGGGGGCAAGGTTAATGCATTGCGCACCTCGATCAGTGCGGAGTCGGGGTAACCCTCGTCGCTGTCCAGAATTGCAATGGACCTTGCCTGCCACCCCGTGGCCTCGTGCTCCTCGATTATCTTGGCAGTTTCGCTGTTCAGCGGAAAGTAGATAAGTCGCGAAGCAAGGGTGCTTTCGATGGGCGGGAACCACGGCGACGGAGGAGGCGGGTTTGGTGGACTCGGGGGGGAAGGTGGGGGGTGCGGCGGCGGAGGGCTAGGTGGAGCATTTGGGGGTAGTGAAGGCGGTGGCGGAGGAGGCTCCGCGGGCGGAGGGAGTGGAAACGGCGAGGGTATCGACGGTGGAGGTGAAGGGGGAGACGGCCAGTCTGCCGGGGGAGGCGGCGGAGGCGGGGGTGGAGGTGGCGAGAATCTGGCGTCTGTAAAGTGCACGCACAGGCCCGGGCGGTGCCTTGGTGGCGCCGGTGGTGGACTGTTGGGGTTTGGCGGGGGCTCCGGCGGCGGCGGAGACGGTGGAGGCGGCGGAGGTCTGGGCTCTGGTGGAACGTTGGGCGGTGGGCTAGGGCCTTTTGCCAAAGACAGCTTTGGGCCACACCAACACCTGTTCATGACGTTCGGAAGTGCCGCTGTCCCGATTACATTCTCCTCCAATCCATAGCGCCCCACCTCGTGGCAGCGAAACGCGCACGAACCGCCATGGCGAGTCACAACGTGCCTGACGACGTCATCAAACCCGTCACCGTCCAGGTCTACACACAAGATCTTGGTCGTGAATGGAAGCAAGTAATCCGGGTTTTGGTGGTCGTGGTAGGACCTCACCGGCTTGGCATTGCTGTACGCATTCGAAGAGCCGTACTCGTAAGCAACGGTCCACTGTCCCTCCCCCCCCGCAACCAGTTCCACCTGTCTGGTACTATCAGACGCTTGGTTTTTTAGATTGCAGAATGCCACCGAGTCGGTGCGAACGGATCCACCAAGCTCTTCCTTCGTTCTCTGTCCGGGGTACACGCCTCTCGAATGATTCTGGCCGGTTTGGCCGTTGTAGTCGTGACCGTATTCAGATTCGTTCTGTGACCAGTAGAATTCATTCGGAGCGTCTGCATTTGCAATCACCAGAAATCCATCCGCGTCTTTCATGTTGCCTCCCAAAACGTAAGACCCAGATATGGCAGTGCCCCTTTTGGGCTGCGCGTAGTGATCGGGACTAAATCCCGTTCTGGCGCTGATCACGGTGGGTGGGCTGTGCGCGCGGACGACGATCATGCTGGGAACTGTTGTGGACTCGCGCCCGTTGTCGATGAACCCAGACGTGGACGTTGCTGCGCTTGTTTTGACAACCAGAGTCGAACCGTGGGCGTCTAGCACCACAAGGTTGTGGTTAGCATAATCCGAGTACGAGGTTACAACCTTCTTATTGTTTTCCACGGCAAATGGCAATCGGATCTTGAATTGGTACAAGTTGTCTTCCACACCATCAAATGTCACAGGTAAATAGCCAGTGTGTTCTGCAAAGGTCTGTTTTTTCAATTCCGACGGCAGGCCATTGAAAACGGGGCAATATTGGGCATATGTTGCCGCACCTGTAACAAGAGTACAAAGAGTGGTTTCGGTTAGGTCCTTCGGCCCCCCTGATGTGATAGTGCAACTGGCTCCGGGACAGGAATCCCAATCGTATTGATCGTCGTAATGGTTAAGGTCAACAAATTGGACACGGCTATCCATTGAAAGGCCGTGTGGCTTGCTGCTTCCACACTTGAAGAAACCACCGTCGTCGGTGAATTCGGAGACTAGGTTGCAACGTATCTGTGTTCCCGCTTTGGACGGTTTTATGGACGCAAATTCCACCGCATCGTCGAATGTGTCGTACCGGGCCGGGTAAACAACTTCAAGGCATGTCCCAGAGTCGTAG
The DNA here is from genome assembly GCA_002730485.1 of Dehalococcoidia bacterium. The sequence continues at coordinate 11,377 of PCAH01000022.1, forward strand.
CGTTTTTTATCAAAGCGTGCCGGAAACACAAAGCACTTTGGCGTCTTTCCTCTGAACAAGATGCATGCGTCCATCACGATGTCAAGTCCACTGTCAGTTGCGTAAACGTGCGTCATTGCCACGTCAACTACGCCATTGTCATTGACGTCGCCTATCCTTTGTGGGTAGTAGAAGATGGGGGTCTGGCCAGCTCCGGGTCTTTTCACTCCCAAAAACTCGCGTATCTTGGCACTTGCCGTAGCATTGGAATAATCTTTCATGCAGTTGGGTGACATCTTTATGTCGAAGTTGTAACACGTTCTACCGTTGAAATTTTGACCACACTCGTAGGATATCAGGTTGATGATGTGCGTCTTCAGGTCGTCTACGGTGCAATTCGGAGTCTGAACCAATTCCACGGGCATACTTTCCCACAAATTGGAGCAAACCTCATCACCCTGCACCTGTTTGCACGTAAACCTGCGAAGTATTTTTGTACCTCCATCGACGATGAAATTTTCACGATTGGTGAGGTAGTACGCATCAAACGAGAACTCCTCTCCCGGTTGGATTGCGGATCGCATGATGTACGCCTTGCCAGCGTCGTCCACAAACGCAATGTCCGGATACCCCTGACCGTCAAAGTCTACGACGTGCGCCTTCTTGATGACAAAAGAGCCGATCGTCACTGCAGTGACGTTGGAAAAGACACCAGAGCCATTGCCCGCGTAGAAGCGATTGCCGACCAAGAGGTCTTGGTGGCCGTCAAGGTTAAGGTCGGCGGCCACAATCGACGAGCTTGTCTCCGAATCGAAGATGTCGTTTCCGATGTCGTGCTCCGTAAAGTTTGGCAAGGCGGGATTTAGGGCATTAGGAACCTCGCCCGAGTTCATCAGCGTGCTCGACATGTGGTTGGGGTGGCGAGCGACGTCGCAGCACTCGTGTTCTTCGGCACCGTCCTCGCAATCGTTTCCCGGAGTCGCGCTCCGGGGCACGTCGGTGTCGAAGTAATCGCACACGGTGACATTGGTGACGGGATCGACCTTGGGCATGTACTGCAGCTTGAACTCGGTCAGGTTGTTGCGGCACTCGGAGGTGGCGCTCATGAAGCCACCCATCGCCACGTCGACGCGCTGCGTGGAAATGTCGTACGATTCCGCGAGGCGGCGGCCGGTTGGAGGAGGCGGCGGAGAATCGTTGCTTGTGATGAGGGGCCAGGCATGTCCCCACTCCGGCCAAGTGTAAACTGACGGGCCGCGAAAAATCAATTGATCTGTTAAATCATTGGTTCGGTAAGCGGTTTCAAAGTCGATGCTGTTGTAGGGACAGTCCGGACTGCAAACATTTGGATCGTTATAACCCGCGCACCTGGTCTCGCTGTTAGGAATATTAAATTGCGAACCGATGGTGTCTCCGGCTCCCCCTCTGAGGGCACAATCATCCGGAATCGATGGTGTACATCTTTCTGGGCACCATATGCAACGAGGAAGCGAGTATCCATCGTGAGTTTCTACGTGAGTGTCCAAGGCGGGGTTTCGTGTGCAATGCGCTGATTGGTTTGCAAACGAATAGTTTGTGTATGGGGCGAAAATAGCCGAAGCACTGCAACCCGGCGGCCCCGTCGCCCACACAATCTCCCAACATGCATACCTTACCGGAGGCGGTGGTGGAGGCGGATGCGCGGGCGGTGCCGAGGGCGGCATGAGTGGCGGCGGATAGGGAGACGGTGGCGGGACGCGCCACGACAGCACGGTTCCACCGATTGCGGCCAGCTTTGCGCCACAAATGCACGTCACGTCCATGTAGCGCTCATTGTCTCCCCACTGTTTTGGGTCGTAACCTTCGTCATTCGTAAGGCATTCGGGGTGCGCCGGCAGGCAAGCCTCGTCGTCGCCGTAGCGCCTCTCGTACATGCACCGTTCGAAGCAACCAGTCGCGGCCCGATCTTCGTAAGGGTGTTCGCAACCCGAGTTGCACGTCTTGAATTGGTGTCTTGCCACGCAGCACTCGTGATCTTCCGCGGTAGTACAATCTGGGTACACCGCACCAGAAGGCTGCCACTCCTCGTTTTGCAGCGTAAGTGACTTTGTGTTGTACATGCGGGTTGTGTCGAGACGCACCGTCAACGAGGGTACCGGTTTGTCATCTGCACCCTTGGGACACTCGGGAGGCGTGCTGTAAACGTTACGGTGGACAAACTCCGGTGGCCATATAGTGCTTGCCACTGATTCTCCAGGGACAATCCCGTGATTCCACCTCCAGCAGTACGCGTTTTGGTCAAGGAAGAAGTCCGGTCCCAGATTGACACCGTTGATCCCTTTCACCGATTTTCCGAACGAGGTTGAGGGAAGGTTGGCCGCCGAGCAGACCATGGGCGGTGGCGGCGGGGGGCTCGGTGCCGCAGGAGCGTTAGGTGACGGGGGCGACGGCGGTGGGTAGCTGACGCTGCTGTTTAAGACCTTGTGCATCAGACGCACGGGCGTGAGCACATTGGTGAGGTCGTTGCTCGGCTTGCAAAAGTATGTGTTGGGTGGGTAGTTGTCGGAGTTGCCATCCTTGCCATCAAACTCGTTCCAGAAGACGCACACACTCGTTTCGGTGTGGCATGACTCAAAGTCGGAAGGGACTCTGGCGGCATACGCGTCTGGAGGCTCAAAGTGCGGCAGGTTTGTGACCCTTGAAGCGTGAGTGGAAAACCCCTTCCACAGGGTGTATTGCTGCTTGGAGCGTGTGGCGTGGAAAAGCAAGCAGCTTCCGGTGAGGTTGCTGCCGGAAATCGTTTCATTGTCCCAGATTCCCATCATGCCACCCACGACGTCTCGTTCCTTCATCAGGGCTCTGCATTCGTCTTGCGTGAAGCCTCTGCGCACTTCGTTCGGAACGAGGTGAAACGCTCTCAAAACATCTTGCGCAGGGAAATTATTGAAGCCGCGGTCGCCCGCCTCCGTGCCGGGGAAGGTGAGTCCCGCAAAGCCGACGCCGGCACGGAACGACCTCGTCTCCGCGGGGGACAGTTGATGCTCCTGCAGAGATGGCAGGCACTCCCAAGGGCACAAGGTCTCATGAAAAGTGCCGTCTGCCTCTAGCTCCCGCGCAAGCTCCAGCGCAGAGTCTACGGCACCTTCAAAAACGGGTATTCCGCCCCCGCAGCTTTCGATTCCACAGGTGATCTCAAACTTTCCATCAGAGTCTCTGTCCTGTGGGAACTCGTTGCCGTATGGGTGCCACGTGCGCCAATTGTTGTCGCTTGTTCCGGGCATCCCGGGTGGCCAGGGGTAGAGTGGGGGCGGAGGGGCCGGGGGTGGACTGGGTGGGTTCGGAGGCGGAGGGGGGTCAATCGGAAGCGCCCCCGCGAGTTGGTGCCACGGCGTGATCATGAGCTCAGCAAACGAACAGTCTTCAACACAGCCCTGTTCGCAATCTACCCCGTAGTCGGAGGTGTCTGTGGCACTGAAGACGGTCCCATTGATAGCCGAAACTCCGAGTTGGTCCTCCGACACGCTCCCGGGGCACCACGATTCCGTGTAACCATTCCACACAAAAGAATCTTCTTGAGGATCGGGACGAGCATGAAGGCATGTGGACGCGCTGTAATAGACGGTACTGAAAGACGAGTTGTATGAGAATCGTTCGTCGTCAATGTCCGTGGCCAAGTTTTCGTGCCGGACGCATCGACACGTTCCTGAGGCGTGATCAAAGGAAAACGCGCTTATGTCCGCCAACGCGCAGTAGTCGACACATTTAGCCAAGGAAGATGCGTTGATCTCGTCGCACGGATCACCGCACAGATCGGGCGTAATCTGGATGCCGCTTCCGAAAGCCCGTTCGTAGTTCACCGTCCTGGGCACAAAAGTGCTACTCTCAGAGTTGCGATTTGTCCTCTCCACAAATCGCTGACGTGGGTGATTGGCGCGAATCAAGTAGATGTTTATGGTTTCTCCGAGGGAGCTCTCGGCATTCTTTCTCAGCCATTCCGTTGCGTCTGAGTCGGACGGAAGGCGGGGAGAAGACGTCTCGTAGCAGGAGCAGTTGGCCAGACTTGGCTGTATGTGCATCTGAAAGTAAGCGACCTGGTAGCGCCGAGCCGTAGACTCCAGGCAAGTCGATGCGCACCTCTCCTTCCACACCTCCGGCGACGTTGAGGCTTCGGGAAGGTCGCGCCACGCGTCGTGCCAGATGGGCACATTATGATTATTGTAGCAAGCAATGCACACATCGCACGCATCTTTCGAGTGTATGTTACATTCGTCCGCATCTCCGTAGGTAGAACACTTGTGAGGTAGGCAGTCTTGTGGTGTACTGCACGACCTGCCTGAGTTATGCAAGCACAATCGTTTGAAGTCGGATTTGCCACAGAACTCTTGGCCCACCGTTTCGTTACTCCACCCGGTTACATTGCATAGATCCTTGTAGCTCTGTGGAGGCGACGATAGCAAATGAAACTCCCTTCTTGATACGGCCGCGTGTCGCGCGCGCCACCCGTGCGCTATGTGCGCAACGCGCGAGGAAAGTGATGGCATGTCGACGTAGCGTTTCATTGAGCCATTGACAAATCGCTTACCCGTCACATGGACTGTCCCACCTCGTCCCACAACGGCGTGGGCACTGTACAAGACAGTGTTTTCTGCCGGCACGGTCGCCATAGCATTGAGTGACATGTCGTTCCATTCGTCGCCCTCAGCTCCCTCTGAATCCCCGTAGCACGCGCACTCGCAGCGGTCCAGACCGGCGGGGGGAAGAGGTGGCGGTGGTGGAGGCTCAGGAGAAGGCGATGGCGCGTAGAGCGTGGGCACCCGTGGTGGCGGTGGCGACGGCGGCTTGGGCGGCGGCCTGGGAAGAAGCCCTCGTAGCTGCTGCAGTCGCCGGGACACCAATGGTGGACCTTTTAAGTGTTGCACGTACATGACACCACAATCGTGAAAATCAGTACCGAAGCCCGCGGACCCCCCTTGCGTCGTGTCGTCGCAAAAGTCGTTGAAGGCGTTTGATTCGGGAAGATTCGCAGTGAGGGCCAGCTCGTCTTGCCGAGCGCCGCAGAGGCGGCAACTCGTACCATAATCACATTTAAACTCTCCATCCACCAGGAATGCGCCAAGGCCACCATCGGAGCACACTCTCCCGCCGTCTTGCTGGTAAGGGCACGTGTTGTTGCAAGACACGTGCGTGTACTGCGGCGGCGGTAAAGGCGGGCTGCTGGGGGGAAAAGGAGGGGGCGAAGGGAGGGGCGGCCTCAAGGCATCCGAGTACGTGAGCGGTCCGTAGTCGACCCGGCGAAGGGGGCAATCATCTTTGTCATTCGCAAAACCGCAGATGGCGTATTCCTCGCCTTCGGAGTCCAACCCAAAAAATTCGGTTCCCTCGCCGCCATCTTCACATTGGTTATTCTTGGCGGTTGCGCATGAATTGTCGCCTATGATTGCGTTGCGTCCCACGTCTTCGCGGTGGCCACAAAGCGATACCTGTGCAACAATAACAGACACACACCGCTAAGCACTGCGCAAGGGCTGTGATGTATATAGTGCTGTGCAGTGTGTGGGTGAGATGAAGCGCAAACGCGGAGGCGAGTTGTGGGTCTCCAGCCACGGAAGAATTCAGAACGTCGATGGACTGCGGTACTTTACAACCCCGAACTGGCTTGGGTACTCCACTGTTTCAATCGGTATGAAGAAGCTATCCGTGCACCGTGTTGTGCATGTGCTCTTCAACGACCCCAACCTCGACGATTGGTTTCCAAAAGCACAGGTGGACCACATTGACCGCACCAGATCCAACAACCACAATGAGAACTTGAGGTGGGCGGACAGTACGCTGCAAAGTTCGAACCGGACTATGGCAGGCCGTTCAAACAAGCGTGCAGCTGGTGTGACTGCATGGCATGTCGAGACCGACGTCGTAACCCGGCATGCCGACACAAAAGAAGCGGCGGAGCACACGGGTGTACACGCGACGAATATCACCCATTGCTTGGCCGGAAGGCAGATGAGTGCGAAAGGGTACGTCTTCTATCGATACATCAAGAACAAGGTAATCGAAGGAGAAGAGTGGCGACCAGTCGAAGGAGGCTACCAAGTATCGTCAGCCGGGCGCATCATGACGCCGACAGGAGTCGCGTACTTTCCCGAGGGTAAAGAAGACGGGTACCGGCATGTTATGATCGATTATGTCCCGCGGAGCGTCCACATCCTCGTGTTGTCGGCATGGGAAGAGAGGCCATCCGACCACCACACCGTTGATCACATCAACCAGATCAAGTCCGACAACCGCCTCGAGAATTTGCGATGGGCAACGTCGAAAGAGCAGCGACAGAACCAAACGCAAAAGCCAGAGAGGATAACAAACGTCTGGGAATGCAGACGGGTGGGCGACAAAGAGTGGCAGATTGCTGGATCCACGTACGACGCTTGCAGGATGACCGGCGCAAAAGTTTCCGAAATTGCACACTGTGCCAGTCCGAAAAGTAGACACAAGACGACGCCAGGAAACGACGGAATCCGGTACGAATTCCGAAAGTACAAAGATCCAGACCAGGAAGACATTGAAGGAGAGGTGTGGAAGGTTGTGTGTGCTAGTGAGTGGGCTGAGGGAGGGAAGTATGCGCGTGTGATGGGTTTTAAATGATCGCGCGGCGCACCTGAGAACCATATGGGCAAACCGGTGGCCACACAGATCCCACGCCACCATCGCGGCACTCTTTGCCAGAGTAGATGCCATTCTTCAGACATCCGTCGGTAGCACCATTGAACTTGTACTCCGACAGTGGGGGCAGGGGCGACGGCGGGGGCGATGGAGGAGCCGGTGGCTCTCCGGGCGGGGGCGGCGATGGTGGGAGGGACGTTGCCGTGATGCTGAATGCGCGCAGGTTGCCCATCAAGTCGCG
>PCAH01000001.1 GCA_002730485.1 Dehalococcoidia bacterium
GCATTGGTGCTTGCGTTCTGCATGGTGCGTGCCTCGTGTCGTGTCGACCGACGACGGGAGTGCCGCCGGCCACCGCTTCTCACGTGGCGACCGTCCACCGTCAATGTCACAAAATGTCATTCGCCATTTCCGGCGTTCCCGGCGAACTTTCGGTCGAGACATTCCGTGACATTCGGCGACATCCGGTGACATGCCTCGCGCGGATTGCAAGGGGGGCTTGGAGGGGGAAGCCCATGCGGGTGCGCGGGGTGCATGTTCCCATGGGAGCTAGGTTGCTGGACCATAAGTTCACAGGCATCGCCAGTCTAGGGGTGGACAACGGAGGGAAGGGGGATATCCGTCATTGGTACATAGGTTCCAACCTGCGGCGCACCCCCGATGCTACACGTTGCTGCTTGCCTTGCCCAGCCACAGGACCACTCCTGCTAACGCCAGGCCACGCTTGCCCTCCCCTGCCTAGCCAAGGCCACGTATGCTGCCCCCCTCCCATGCCCTACCCCTCCCCCCTTCCCCTGCCATGCCATGCCTGGGGCTAATGACCCATGCCATGGGGGTGCCGGCACCGGAGGTGGTCTATCATGCTTGTGCCGGTGATAGGTACGCTCATAGTCCCCCTCCACCCTACACTATCATACATACGTGTATAAAGTGATAGGCCGGAGATGCACCACGCACAAAGGCCCGCCCCCTGGGTAGGAGGCGGGCGCGGCTAGGCTCTAGCCGTGAAGGCTAGTCCCAAGCACCGCCCAACAGAGCGGCGAGGCCCGTCCTCTTCTCGGGCTCGACCTCGGGCTGCCCAACTAGGTTCGCCAACGTCGGAGCGGTCGGAGCGGTCGGAGCGGGGCGGCTAGCCCGTGCCGTCTCGCGCTTAAGCTCTGCCATTTCACGGAGGATAGCGTCAAGCGTCTTCTTAGTATCAGCGGCATCCTTCTCGGCGGCTTCAGCGCGCTGGATAGCTTCACGCTCAGAGGCACTGACGACCACTGGGGCGGCGTGGTACTGCTTGACGTTTCCGTGCTTGCCGTCCCGAATGGCGGCCAACATTTCCAGGTACTCGGGAGACAGGATGCGCCCGACCTGTTCCGTAGTCAATTCGGGGCGCAGCATGAGACGGGTCATACCCGCCAGGAATGCCGGGGTAATGCACTGGTTCCCGTGGTACACGGTAGCGGCGTCCACCTTGTGACACGTCAGGTCAACGACCTGAAACGTTAGCGGCGCATCCTCCTTTGCAGACTTGGTAGCAAGGCGAAAAGCAACGCGGTCATTCTGAAGAAGGACGACCGGAGCACGCTTGAGAGTTGCGGCCATGTGACACACTCCATGGGGGTCAGGTTGAAAGGGGACCCCCGGCGCCACCCTGCTGTCGGGTGACACTGCCTATTCACGTGGCAAGGCCCAACGTGTCGGATTCTGTGACATTCTGTGACAACTCCAACGAGCGAACGCCGACAATGGAGGGAGGGGTGCCAGGGGTGGGGGTCCGCGCAGGAGGTCTGGTCTATCATACATACCGGTGTGATAGAGGCGGCAGGAGGCCCCACTCCCGGAGGAGCAGGGCCAGAGGGCGGCGCCTAACGGGACAAAGAAACCGTGTTCAGCTGCCGGGCAAGCGGCTGCTTCTTCAGGTCACGCATCTCCTCCCGAAGACGCGCTAGGTCCCGGCGGGCGCTTGCTGCATTCTCTGACTCCCTCTCGGCTGACTGCCCCCGCTCGTAGCCGGCCGACCATGCACAGAAGAGCGGCACGCCCAACATCATAGCCACGGATGCGAGGAACATGAACATAATGAAGGACACCGCGAGAAGGTCTCCCGCCAGCAAGGCCGGCATATCTGACACCGTCGTAAGAGTCTCCATCGTATACACTCCATGGGGGTCACCCCCCGGCGCCGGTCCATCCGGCACGAGCAGCAGAACACATGCAAGGGGAGCCCGCTCGTCAGCGTGACATTGCGTGACATTGCGTGACAACTGACGGGGGGACGCGGAACAGGCGCAGGTAACTGTACTATCATACATACCGGAGTGATAGAGGCGGCGAAAGCGCCAGGGGGCCGAAGCCCCCCGGCTCCGGGCTACTCCGGGGTGAGAACCTTGGTCAGGCGCTCGACCCTCCGCAGCCACGGATCACGCATTGAGGTGTGTGCAGCTGGCGCGGTGTAGCCCAGCGTGGCCCAGTCGGGTGCCGTTTCGGCCACGTGGTGAACCCAGTCCTTGAACCGGTCGAGACCCAACGCGGGTTCGATGGCCGGCGTGTTCTCCTCGGCCCCTTCCAAGCCTACCTCGATGAAGTCACAGACCCACTGCATCTCATCAAGGGCAGTGTCAAGGTCGTCGTCAACCCACTCTCCGTTCCAGTGCTTGGCCTCAAACGCTTCACGTGCAGCCAGGTTCGTTGCCTCCCACACCATACGCGCCAGGCGACGATCCGTGGCGTCCAGGTCGTCAAGCCACTCGTCCGTGCGGGCAGGGGCGTCCAAGTACAGTTTCATGTCACACTCCGTGGGGGTCCGTGCCCCCGGCGTCGGTTCATCCGACACCAGCAGAAGAACACATGCAGGAGGGGGGCGCTAGCCCGCGTGACAAACGGCGACAGGCTGTGACAAATGGGGGGCGGGGCGGCAGGAACACAGGGAAATCTACTATCATACATACCGGAGTGATAGGGAAAGGGAGAAGCCCCGCCAGCGAGTGCCAGCGGGGCCAGGGGGCTACTTGCGGGCGCGACGCTCGGCCAGCCGCTCGGCCCGTCGCTCCGCACGTCCGACATAGTCACCTCGCGTCTCTGCGCCCTTATGACGCGCGCCCCGCGAGCGTGCCGACTGATACCCGTACTCGAACAGGTCTAGCTCAGATGCGAGGTGGATACGATGGACCTCACCCAGCATAAGCGCAACCATGAGTAGGACGCTCATAGGGTTAAGCACGTGCCACATCTCCCCGAACGTAGCGTGCCACTTCAGTGCCGTCAGCAGTCCGCCACTGACACTTAAGACCGCACCCGTCACGAGGACACTTCTAAAAAGGTGGCTCATCTTCACACTCCGAATGTACGCCGCATCATTGCGACGCCCCACAACAATAGCACACCCACCGCGACAGACAAGCACGGGCGAGAGGCTGTGACATTCTGTGACAACTCAGCCCGAAGCGAACGGGGGGCGCCGGGCAGGGAGGAGGGAATGGCTATCATAAATGCCGGAGTGATAGACCAAAGGGTAAAGCATCCCCCCTTTCCTACTATCAACTATCATTAGAGACCCCTCCCCACACGCACACCTGTTTTGTTCTGGCTCCGATGCTACAACTTACTACGCTTACTACACTTTTCCACTGTCGCCTCTCAAAAGTGTAGTAAGCATATTGCCGCTGCTCCCTCCAGTATCGTCCACTCAAAAAAGGGTGTAGTAAAAGCGTAGTAGCGATACCTCTGGTTGCACCAGGGTAATATCTAATTTACTACGTTTAGTCTTCTAGTTAACCATAAGAACAGAAAAAGGTGTTTTACCGTGCTACATTGTAGCATGGTCAGAGTACTTTCTCTAAGGCGCTATACGGAAAAAAGTGTAGTAAGTGTAGTAACGGACGAGACGCCCGGAAGAACCTTCACTTTCCTTACTACACTGGGGTGTAGTAACCCGTAGTAACCTGTAGTAAGTTGTAGCCTAATGCTACAGAGTTGGAATCGACAGTGACTGTCGACCCATAACGGCATTATCGAGGTTCTTCCGTCTACGGCTTCAACCAATGCAGAATGTGTCGGTGTTTCATTCACAGTCACGACGACACCCATGTACTGAAGCGCAACGGCGGCAGCAGGGGCTTATCTGTTTTTTTTGACGACAGAGTGCTACAGGTGCTACAAGGTCTTCACTTCGAGGAGGTCAGATGTCCAACGACGCATCCCCGGTTCAGCTGCGGGACTACTACACCATGCCAGAAGTGGCGGAACTCCTGGGTTATCCCCCTCAGCATATCCGTCGCATCGTCGCACAGGGTAAGCTGCCCGCCGAGAAGTTGCCGAACGGTCGGCGGCGGATCAGCCACGCGGCTGTGATGCAGTGGGTAGCCGAGCACGGAAGCGCGCTCAGCTACGTGCTGCGGCACCGTGACGATGAACTCAACCTGGTCTGAGGCGGTACATGTCCCTAGTCGCATCTCCCGAGCACGTTCTTGCCGCTCTCCAGTACATCTGTGAGGAGGGGCAGATCATCGAGCTTCGCGCTCTCCACGTTCCGACCTCGGAAGGCCCCCGAACCTTCTCGGGCTTCTTCGATGACGTAGAGAAGATGGCCGCTGCGGCGGCCCAGCTGTCAGATATGGGCGCCGGAGGCGTCTATTTCACCCCCAACCCGTTGAAGGGGACGGTCACAAGTTCGATCACGAACCAAGCCTCCCCCGCATCACGGGGCGCACTCGCCAAAGACATCGACGTGTTGAGCCCCCGATGGCTCCTCATCGACATTGACCCCGAGAGGCCGAAGGATTGCGCCTCCACAGACGAGGAAAAGGCACAAGCAGCATCCCTCGCAGCCGCAATGGTCTCGTTTTTGAAGAAGCGGGGCTGGCCAACCCCCCTGTTTGGGTCGTCTGGCAACGGCTACCACCTGATGTACCAGGTGCAGGAGGCCGATTCGGACGTGATTCGGCGGATTCTGGCCGTCCTGGGCTTCCTGTTCGACAACGACTGGGCCAAAGTGGACCCAACGGTCTTCAATCCGGCCCGAATCTGGAAGATGTACGGCACTGTGGCCCGGAAAGGGGACAGTACGGAGGAGCGACCCCACCGTCGCGCCCTCATGTTGTCCAAGAAGCCCTGCGGGGGGCCGGTAACGCGCGAACAACTGGACGAATTGGCCCAGTTGCTGCCCGATTCGGGCGCCAAAGAGGGCAATGCCCCCACAGGCTCCCTCGACACGTACATGAAGGACCACTTTCCGGCGGCACAGGGGCCAAGTCCGTGGCAGGGCAACGGTCGGCGGTGGGTTTTCGACGTATGCCCCTGGGATGACACCCACACCGACCGGTCTGCGTACGTCATCCAGTTCGCAGACAACGGAATCGCCGCAGGTTGCCTGCATAAGACGTGCAAAGGGGCCGAAAAGGACAAGAAGGGCCGCTCAAAGGGGTGGAAGAACCTTCAAAAGCTGGCAGGCGTGCCATTCGGCGGGGCTGCCCCCCTATCCCCGGCACAGGTCCGCGTATCGTCCGCAGCTGCCCCGAATCTGACGGATTTGGGCAACGCACGCCGCATGGTGGCCGCATTTCAGCACGAACTGGTGTTCTGCGTGACCTATCGGCAGTGGTTCCTGTACAACGGGAAGCGATGGAAGCGAGATATGGACGGGGCGATTCATCGTAGGGCAAAGGCAGCAGTAGCCGGGATATTCGCCGCCGCTGCCTCCAGTACGGACGCTCAACAGCAGCAACGCCTCCTGAAGCACGCGCTGAAGTCGGAATCTGCCCGCGCCCTCGGGGCTATGGTGCAGTTGGCGTCCACCGAGCAGGGCGTGGCGGTCACATCCAGCCGTTTGGACCGGGATCCTTGGCTGTTCAACGTCCAAAACGGCACAATTGACCTCCGTACGGGGGTGCTCTCGATGCACGACCGAACGGACTATATTACCAAGGTTAGCCCTGTAGAATGGGTAGAAGACGCCGAATGCCCCCTGTGGGACGCGTTTCTCGACTACGCCTTCATGGGTGACCCCGATACCATCGCGTTCATCCACCGGTTCTTCGGCTACTGCCTCACCGGGCTCTGTGTCGAGCAGGTTCTGCTCTTCATGGAGGGCACCGGACAGAACGGAAAGACGACGGCGCTGCTCATCCTGATGTACGTGCTAGGCGACTACGCCATCCAGGGCGCTCCAGGGCTCCTGATGTCGAAGCAGAACGAGTCTCACCCTACCGAGGTGGCAGACTTGGAGGGCGTGCGGTTCGTGGCCAACAGTGAGGTCGAGAAGGGCAAGCCGTTTGCCGAGGCGCTCATCAAGCAGCTGACGGGCTCCGACCGCATCCGTGCCCGGAAGATGCGCCAGGACTTCTATGAGTTCGACCCAACGCACAAGCTCATCATCGCGGCTAACCACCGTCCCATCATCAAGGGCAACGACGAGGGCATCTGGCGCCGTGTTCTACGTCTCCCGTGGGAGCGGAAGATTGAGAAGAAAGACCAGTTCTTCCTGGACAAGTTGAAGAAGGAAGCCCCTGGCATTCTGTGTAAGCTGGTCGAGGGGTGCCGGGACTGGCAGAAGAATGGGCTGCGTCCTCCCGAGAAGGTTCGCATGGCGACGAACGAGTACCGGGAAGAGATGGACATGCTTGCCGAGTTCTTGTCCGAGGCGTGCATTCTGGATGCAGGCGAGGCCACGCCGAAGAAGGACTTGTACATCGCGTACAAGAGTTGGTGCGACAGCTTCTACCAGAAGCCTGTTGGCTACCCGTTGTTTGGGCGGCAACTCTCCGAGCGGGGCTTCCGCGCGATGCCTCGGTACATCCACAACGGGAATGTGCGTCGGAGCGTGCGTGCCTGGGTGGGGATCGGCATCCGACACTCGGCGGTGGACACGCTCATGGGCAACCGGGGTGTTCACTAATGCCCGGACAGGCAGGCCCTGCTGCCCTCAATGCGGTTTTGGCGCTCATCCTCCAGAAGCCTGTGCGGGGCTGCACCACAGGGAAGTCCTATCAGACACTTCTGCGGTGGCGCTCGAAGACACTAAAGCAACCCAACGCGACAAAAGGTCACGTGTTCGCACCCCTCGACATGATGCTTCGAGGGAACGAATTTGTCCGTGACTGGATTCGACAGGAACGCATGTTCGTCTCGCCGAAGACGTGGCCCTCCAGCATCCTACCTGCGTTCCGCTACTCCCTGGTGCCTACGCCTCGGGAGCTAGGGTCAATCCACTTTCGCCACCACCTGCCCACAAACCACAAAGATGTCATCGACGGCTACGCTGCGACGATGGCGTACTGCTATGGGCTGGACATGGACAAGCTGTCGAAGCACCTTGATGTAGCTCTGGACATCTTCCACGAGCGCATGAGGTACTTCATCACCTACATGGCGTACGAGCGGCCTTCGTTCCTGGTGTGGGCAACGGCTACCGACTTTGACCGGTCACCTCTGCCGGCTTCGTGGTACAACCTCGTCGGGGGTGAGCGAGAGGCCCGCCCTCGGCTCCAAGATTCCCCGTTTGTGTTCCGGCCGCAGGACCTCGCACCATGGACCGACAGCAGCAAGATTCTGGGTCACCTCATCTTCAACACGAGGAAGAAGCCCCGCTTGCTGACGCACCGCCGCGATACACACTTGATCGAGGGATATGATGGCCCGTAAGAAGAAAGGCGCGAACAACACCTCGATGACCCGCAACGCGGGGACACCGGGGGCTGACTACGCCCAGTGGTTGATGCTTGTCCCGAAGGACAAGCGCCAGGAAGTCGCGTCATTCATCAGGGACAACCCTATCAATGACTACGACGACATGATTCGCTTCAACTGCGAAATCATGGCGGCGATGATCGAGGGCCGCATCACACCCGTTGTGGCTGTCGAGCTTCGGCAGTGGCACGAGTTGAACTTCTCCGTCATCTCGGCGAAGAACTCTCTCGATGGCACCCCGGATAACACCTACACGGATGTCATCACGGCACTCGTACAGGTGAAGCGGAATGCACAACAGCTGCGCGGGGATTACTTCGACGCAGAAGAAATGTCTACCGGCGCCGTTGAGCGTCTTGAGGTGAAGAATGGCTGATTCAATGGCAGACCTGCGCAAGAAGGCAGTCGACAAGGCGATGGGCAAGGGCAAGGACGAAGAGAAGGACGAGCCCAAGGACGAGATGCCGGAAGGCGGTGCTGACGAGGCACCGGAAGAGGACATGGCGGCTGGTGAGATTCCTCCCCAGGTCAAGGAAGCCCTTGGTCAGCTTCCCGTTCCCGCCC
>PCAH01000018.1 GCA_002730485.1 Dehalococcoidia bacterium
CCCGACAAGCCTGTTTGGTCACTCCACAGCAGCCATCCCGTTCAGCAATCACAACCAAGCTCCAAGAAACATGTACCAGACCAGCATGGTGAAGCAAGCCATCGCCGGGAGGCCTTCGCTGGTGGATACGTACCGCTGCGACATCCACGCACACAGCCTCGTATACCCCATGCGGCCGATGGTAACTACGCTGGGATACGAAGATACCACAACCAACGGAACAGGAACGGGGCAGGAAGCCATCGTTGCGATCATGTCGTACTCGGGATATAATCAGGAGGACAGCGTGCTTTTCAACATCCATGCGGCGCAGCGCGGACTCGGTGATATCTTCTCTACGCACGCGTACCGCGCGGAGCTGAGGCAGACTGGTACGGAGCAGGAGCAGTTCGAGATTCCGGACAAGAACTGCACGGGAAAGCAAAACCCCGAAGCATACACCCACCTGTCCGCCGACGGCGTCGTGAATGTCGGTGCTTTCGTGAAAGGGGGGGACGTCCTGATCGGGCGAACGTGCACGTCGCTTGTGTACAACCAGAGCGGGGAACAGGAGCTATCAAAGATAGACCGCTCCGTCCATCTACCACGGAAGCCCGGCGTGGAAGGGGTCGTCGCTCGTGTCGCAAGGTACATGAGCAAGGACGGCAATCCGAGCATATCCATCATCATACGGCAGCACCGGCGAGTCATGCGCGGCGATAAGTGGAGCTCGCGGCACGGCCAGAAGGGCACCGTGGGGCGGCTCGTCCCGGCAGAGGACATGCCTTTCAGTGCAAAAACTGGAATGATCCCCGATATCGTAATGAACCCCCACGCGATCCCGAGTAGGATGACCATCGGCCACCTTATGGAGACCCTGATGGGTAAGGCTGTCGCGGCAGGCGCCATAGACGGAGATGCCACTGCGTTTTCAGGACGCGACGTCGAAGAGATCGGCGACGCGCTGGAGAAAAGCGGCTACAACCGCCACGGAACCGAAATGTTCGTAGATGGCCGATCGGGACAACAGATGGAGGCCGCCGTCTTTGTGGGCCCTATCTACTACCAGCGACTGTCCCACCTCGTTGAGAAAAAGATCCACAGTCGTGCGCGCACGGGACCCCGCGCTGTTCTCACGCGCCAACCCCTAGAGGGTAGGTCCAAGGACGGGGGGCTGCGCTTTGGAGAAATGGAACGGGACTCTCTGCTTGCGCACGGTGCCGCATTTACACAGGTGGACAAGATGGTTACCTGTTCGGACGAGTTCTCAGTCTACGTCTGCGCAAATTGCGGGACGTTCGCATCTCCGCCATCGACAAACGCCTTCCGCTACAAGACCGAGTTCCGAACCAAGCCCATGTGCACAACATGCAGAACGCACGACTGCAAACTCGCAAAAATACCGTACGCCTTTAAGTTACTGACGCAGGAGCTTCTTGCGATGGGGATTGTAGCGAGGATGACGCTTCGTCCTCGGGACCTAAGCACGTGATCTCCATCACCGGTAGAATACTCATCGTACCGGCCTTCACCGCGTGGCTCATTGGAACAAGACCCCACTTCGCTGAACTTGTTACGACAAGCAAAAACAACTGCTCCGTATCCGACACCGGGTCGGTGCACCACTGGGTGCGAAACAGCGAAACGGTTCCCGGTACAGGAACCTCAGATGCACGCACGACAATAAGGCGCGGAAGACGCGGGTTGCGACGCCACACGTTCCTTATGTTGTACACTCCGTCGGCGCATCCAGCATATTCCATGCAATTTTCGTGCAGTCCGATGGATAGCGCACCGAGGCCGTGTTTTGACGCTATTTCGATCGCGGAG
This sequence comes from Dehalococcoidia bacterium, assembly GCA_002730485.1. The sequence continues at coordinate 1,810 of PCAH01000018.1, forward strand.
AGCGGTTTCGTGCAAAACACGGACAGCATCGGGTCGGAACACTTCCATCTGTACACCTCGTCCAACCACGAGTCTTTACGATTCGGCATGCAGTCGGGACAGAGGCTGGTACGCGCGCAGCTTTCGTGAACGAGGCTTTTCCCGCAGCTACACGGGCACCACCGTTCCATTTGTTGTGCTTTCTCCACGCCGAATCCGCCGCAGCATCGACATTGCAGCATACGCGATGATGCACACGTCGGGCACATGATACTCATCGATGCACACTCCAGATGCACCGGGGCATCACATAGGCGACACGTGATCATAACCCGCGGAAACAGCTCGAGGGCAGGTTCGGTGCCGCAAGCGCAACACGCGATGACAGGTGGTAGTTCCAGCAGGTCATGAATCACCTGCGGGGTAACGGTGGCACGGGGCCGCTTGCGTCTGCTGGTCATGACAAAAAGAAAAGTGCTGTAGAAAACTGTCCATTTATTTACTCAATTTAGTTTCGAGATTCCGAACGTTTTCTGCGATGGCGATCATCTCACCAAAGGTGGCGTGCCTCACCCCGCTCTCGTGAAAATTGTGCTGGTGGTCCCTGAACTCCTGTTTCAGGCTGTCGATTCGGGCATGAAGTTCATGCTCCTTCTGCAGATCGGCAATCACATCCGTTAGATTTTCCTCGCAGATCAGTGACATCGGTACAGAAGTGTAGAAATGAAAAGTGGGAGTGTGTGGGAAGGACGTTGGTGTCGAAATAAATCCAGTAACAGCTGGCTTGAATCGCTCATTCTGCTTCTTCCGAATATTTTTCTACCCATTGTTTTACGATTCGCTCGTATTCCTCCGGGCTGCCGTCCGCTAGGAGGGCGGCGTCCTCATTCAGTGGATCCGAGGGGTTGGGGTTGGCCAAGAGTGCCTGAATCGAAAGAATTACGGTTCGCAGTGTGTATGCGGGCGACCAAGATCTCTCACTAATGACATCTAGACACACATTACCACTTGTGGCGCATATGTTGGGGTGGAGCATGCGGGTCACGAAGGTTACCTGCGGCGGATCGAAGGGGTACCGAGCGGTAGTGATGATCGAGACCCGGAACATGCCTCCCGAATAAGGTGTGTCCGGGGGTCCCGGCAACCACACGTCGTATCGGTGGCAGGCATCGACGACCCGGAACATCTCCTTCAATTCATTCAGTTCCTTCTCGAGACGTCTCGACTGCATCCGTTTCCTACGCACCACGGAAAGATCTATCCGTACATCGCGCAAAAAGAATGCCAAGATTCGATCAGCGATGAGGAGTAAAAGACCGTCGCATCGCCTCGCAGGCACGTTCATTAAATTATTATTTACTTAGCTGCAGAACAATCGTTACGTCGCGGTTGTCTTTGCGGCTCTCGCTGACAATGTGGTCTTTCACATTCACGAGTTCGGGAAACGTCCATCGGCTCCAAACGTTAGAGGTGCGATTTCGCACGACGACAGCGGACTGTTTTTGGCTGTGCCGCAGCCAACGCATGTTAGCAACAACCTCCGTCATGCGCACGTTCTCTATGATGAAAGCCGAAAGCGGATAGGCGCATGCCCCTACACATCGCTGCCAGACCCGCAGGGGCGTTTCGGGAACGTTCGGTGTAAATGCGCGCCGCCGACATAGGAAACTTGCGATTACCGCGCATGCGTCGTTGTCGATGACGTTGTCGGTAAGGCCGAAAAGAGTGCGAAGCGCGACGAGCGGGGTATGTCCCATGTCCGCACGTGCCTTGGACTGCTTCGCGACGACCATGACGCCCTCCATCTGGACCATGTCCGCGTGGGGGACGTGTATCTGGAAGTAGGCGTCGGCTTTTTTTTGCAACACGTCATGCTGGCGTTGTTGCAGAATATATGCCTCCTTTGCACCCCTTGTGCCTTCGGCCACATCTGCTTCAAGTTCGGCCGTGTTCTTCTCGCACTCAGTGATTGCGTCTTGGTGTTCCACAAGCCCATCACACCCCGTGCACCCGTTAAGTACGACGATGAAGCGAAAGGGGCCCTTGCATGTCGTGTCTCCCACGGAAAGGCTGTACCGCTGTCCCGGTACGAGGTCGTGGAAGGCCGAGGCGCGGTACAGGTCCATGCCTACGTTTGAAATCTCGAAATTCGCAACACAATCTGGATAGCAGCCCCCGTAGATGGATCTGTCAATCGGTACAGCAAACCTCTCGGTCATGAAGCAGTTGGTCCGCTGAATCCACGGGTAGACACGGTTGACGATCAGGTCCTCGACGACGTCCCGCGGTGGTCCGACCAGCGCTTTCATTCGCAGCACTGTGTTACGACAAGTCGGGCGACGCCACAGAATCACTAACCCGGCCTCACCCGGCAGCGAAACGATGAAGGGCATGGCAGGGACGAGGCCGGATTCCTGCGGGAGGTCGCCGGCTACTCTGCGGCGGAATATGTCCGTGGCCCTATTCTTCACCATTCCTGCGATGGCTAGGTTGCGATCTTGTCTCGATTTTCCGAGCGTGTCGGCGACGAACTCGATCATCGCCTGCGAAAGCCCCCTTATCGGCGCATCACCGACCACGACGATGAGAAAGGACCGGCCGTCTTCGACCGCTAGTGCGCCGCCGATTTCACCCTCGCGCCGTGCCCGGAAGAGAAGGGTCGAGAGACTCATGGTGAGGAAGAGTGCGGCGATAGCATAAAGAATAGTTGTAGAAAACAAAGCACGAGCGCCGGTAAAAAGTAAATGATACGTAATACTGAAACATGGCCAGCGGGACGAAATTTTTATTACTGATCGTGCTAGCGGTTGTAGTCGCAGGGGTGGATATTGCCGGGGTACGCGAGTTTGGTATTTCACAGAAACTCGAACAAGTCGGCATTGACGTGGACGCCGTTCGCCGCGTATTAGGAATAGAGTGGGCGCTTGGAGAATGGTCCAAGTGTTCAAAGACGTGCGGAAAGGAAAGTCAGGTTCGCTCGCACCGCTGTGTGGCTGGTGAATGCGAGAAGCCCCGCCCGGAAGACAAGACCCGCCCCTGCGCCATTCCCATGTGCGACTGGGTCGCAGGTCCGTGGACGCCTTGCATGAAAACCTGTGGGCCCGAGTCAAAGTCCCGCGACTACGTGTGCCCCGCCGGCGAAGGGGAATGCGATCTGGTCGCAAAACCTTCCAAGCAAAAAGCAGATTGCGGAAACCGTGACTGCTCGTGGGAGCCCGGCCCGTGGTCCCCGTGCATGAAGAACTGCGGTCCCGAAAGCAAGACGCGCGAATTCCATTGCCCCAAGGGCAAGCAGTGTCGCGGCCCCCCACCGCCACCAGAGACAAGGGATTGCGAAAATCCAAAGTGTGAGTGGCACGTCGGTACGTGGAGCGACTGCATCTCCGGAAACGACTGCCAGTCCCCGGACGCCCCTGTGGAGAAAAAGACCCGCAAGGTGACGTGTCGCGGTGAAAAGGAAACGGACTGCACCGACCCGAAGCCAGCAGCAGAAGAAAACTGTCTGCTGCCGTGCTACACCGCCGGTCCGTGGAAACCGGCATGTCCCACGACCTGTGATGCACCGACGACGCAGACACGCGAGATATCGTGCCCGTCTGGGGAATGCGGCGGCAGGTACCCGGATGTGGAACGAGATACGTGCCCCAAATACAGCTGCTGGGTTCCGGACGATACGACTCGAGCGCTCGACGAAGATACAGTCCGCGCCTGTGATACGCTGGAAAAGAAGTCCGGCCAGTCGTGCTGGCGGCAGAGCGTCGGGCGGTCAAACCACGCGAAGACGTGCCCCAACCAATGCGTGCCCTTCGTCGGAGGAAAGAAGATCACACCTTTCCTCACCACGAAGGCGCGATGCAGCGGCAAAAAGTGCCACGAGAAAGATCCGGGAAAATCAGATGCCACGCAGCGCACGGCATGCAGTCCAACGCGCACGTGCTGGGCGGTCGGTGAATGGGAGCCCACGAACCGTGACGAGCCGCCCTGTAACCAGCGCATCAGTGGTGTCACGGAGGGTATGCGTGCACGAAAGGTGACCTGCCCTTCAGGTTTCGGATGTACGACCAAGGAACCGGAGGCCCACAGGATATTCCCGTACGAATACGACTGCTACAAAGGCGATGACGACTACCACCGCAAGCCGTACGAGTGGGGGGACTGCAGGACCAAGCTCCCCGACAAACACGGCAAACACCTAAAATGCGGGAAGGGTCTTTTCGTGCAAAAAAGGAATATTCCTGCACCGCCGAAGGGGAACGACCCATGTGGCCCGCTCGACGAGAGCGCCTGCAGGGGCAAACGCACGAGCTGTCGCTGGGACTCGCTGACAAAGACATGCGACAATCGCACGACATCGTACCGATACCGCAGCCGCACCTTCTACGACATGAAGCCAAAAACAGAGAAAGCATGCAACGGGCGGGAGTGCCGCTGGAAGTACGGTCCGATGTCACTATGCCGCACCTCGTCCAATTTCCCCGCAATATGTGGTCGGGGTACGGCCAAGCAGGACGTGGCGTGCAGTGGGGGTGAGGAGGCGAAACACGCTTGCGAGGCTGCATCTCCGCTGCCCAAGAAATGCAACTTGAACTACGGTGCGCAATGTCAGGTGGACTGTGATATGGGAGAATGCCCCTACACTGCGAGTCATGGGAGCGAGTCGCGTGTTGTGCTGACTCCGACGACCTCTAAGGCGGTCCGGGATTTTGCGGCGGCCCAGTCGGCGAAAGTGAAGAACCTTGTCTTCCGTACGTTCGGCGTGACGATGGAAGGGATCAAGAAGCTCGGTGACTTTGGTTTCAACAAAGGCGGGCGCCAACCGGACGACATGGTTCCGCGAAACCTTTGGTGCGGATTTAATTCCAAGGCCGACTATCTACGAAAAAAGGACGACCCAGTAGTGATCGACGGGAAGCCGTCGCATGTTCAGGACAAGAAAAGCGAAGAAATAGTCCGTCCCCACCCCAATGCACCCGGCATTGCTCGCACGTCGCGCTTTACGCACCGCTCCGGCGAATCCGTGGCCTTTACACCCGTGCGCCGAGAAAACTGGAAGGATTTCGCGGCGGACTACGACCAGTGGATTCTTCCGTACGTCGGTAATCAGACCAAGTCCCGCACAGCTTGCGGAGACAGGCTACAGACGTACATGGAACGGCGGACCGCGACTCCCGGTCCCGTGAAGGTGAAGCCCGCGAAAAAGCGATGCTGGGACGTGCAGATGCCGGGGTCGTGCCCGTAGACAGACCCGCCGCCTGTAGATTGCCTTTTTTTACATCGTTATCTTCAACACTTTTCGACTTCGCATCATGCAAACACTCGATGTCGTACGAGAGCAATGGTGTGGGCGGGCAGCGATGCCGAACATGTACGGGGCGGTGTTCACGTCACTGGGGTTCCAGACACCCGCACCCCAAACGGCGCTAAAGGTGCTTTCGCATCGAGCTGAAATACAGGAGGACGTTCGAGCAGATTTTGCGAAGGGGGTGATGGCCATCGACAGCATGTACACGATGGCCGGAAAGAGTTTGGTGATTTCGCCCCGTGATATCGACTGCTTCATCGTGAACACTTCGAACGGAATCGTGACGGTGACGTTCAAGTCTGGAGACACGGCATCGATCCGCGTTGCGTACTTCTACCGCAACGACGAAACCAAGCGACCACGCTGGGCTTTCTTCGCCCCCCGAAAAGAGGACGGCAATAACATCGATTGCATCAGCGATGACGGTTCGTCCACTACTATGTCGATAGATGCCGTCTTCGAGTACCTCCAGCGGCAGCCCGCGATAACAGCGTCGATGATAGATCTGAGCGACCCGGACACGACGTACCAGCTTCACGAACCTACGGCGGTACTGACGAATTCCTACGGGAAGCCTATTCTGCAGGTATCGCTCCCGTACGACGCCACGGACAAAGGCGCGGCGCACTACCTAGACTCGGACAAATACCATGAATGGCCGGGGGGGAGTCGTGAGTTGTATTGTGCGCGGGGCGGGCGAAACGCTGGTCGTGTCGTTTCTGTATCCACCCGAGCGCGACGCAACAGAGGTGCGATGGGCTGGGGATTCATCGGGGATCACCAGCGGGGTGCTGCGACGATGCTGAAACGGCAGAGCGCGAATCTCTTCGAGATCATGGGTCCCATCAAGCTAGTAGATCTTCGCGATTCTGCGTGTCTGGTATGTGGATACGTCTTTGGAGACTGGGTATGCAACGGCTGCAAACGGGGCGTGTGCGAGGGATGCAGCAAAAAAAGCAGACTTGGTAGTCTGGAATGCTACATGTGCACGATGCGCGTGCAGCCGAAGCGCAAACCATTGATCCTCGGTGGGAGATCTCCTAAAAAGACGCGCGTGCGTCAAGCCGAGGGCGACGAGACCGACAACGCAGCGTTGCAGCTCGGGGACCTGTCGGAGGTCACACCAGAAAAGATTAGGGCTCTAGGCGATTCTCTAGGTGTGCCGGTTGTGTAGATGCGTTGAGGGGTCGTGTACGACAAAAGTTAAAGCGGGACTGAAAGCAAACACCGATGCGAGCATTTTTTCGCGGAGCCGTACGATATTTCGTCGAAACAGGTCCGGCTGTCGTCGGTGGCTGGGAGGGGCGTACCCCAGAGTCTGTATGTGCGTCGATGATACCCCAGACAACGGCTGCAATGTGGGAAAAGAACCGCATGGAATGCGACACGATACTGGAGCGGCGCGTGGCGGCGATCAGCAGCGTCGTCGAGCTTTTCGTCTTCGGATATCTCTTTCTTACGTTCGCGCGCGCGACAGCCACGATCATTTTTCGAACGCTTCCTTCTTGGGGGTACGATATTGTATGTGCTAAAGGGAAAGATGCGAGTCGTGACGCGGTCGTATCTACCGCATGTATTGCGCCTTCAGCGATTAGGTCGGCGCATCGTAACCAGAAGGCGCTGCCCGATAACTTTGGAACCCACGAAGTGGCCCTCCTTCAGCACGGGATACCACACCTACAACGCCCCCGCGTTTATTTCCTTTGTCTTGAAGACCGGCGACACCCGCGACCCGATCACAAGGAAGGAGCTGACAGAAGAACAACATCACCTCCTCTGTCGCATGGCAGCCGGGCCGTGTAGGACCCCTGCTCCGCTCCTCGCGCGGCTCTGTGACTTGGCTGGTTTGGAAAAGTATCGCACAGAGAAGTCGAGCGAGGCGAGCCTCACGTGTCTGATGTTCGACGACGCAATGGAACTTTTTTCCGAAGCGCTCTCGGTCTGCCGTGACCAGTTCGTTCCGGTATCGACGCGGTTGCTTCAGCTAAGTGTCGTCAACTTCCCCCGGATACGTTCCCAGTACGGGACGATAGTACGCCGTGACCCAGACGCCCGGGGTGCTCTGGACGTGCATTTCGCGACGCGCTTACGGTGCAGTGCGACGATGCAGCCGATTATGCACACGGTACTGCACCAGTTCACCGTGGATCTGAAACGAATGGGCCCTTCTGCACTTGAATACGTCAGCAACCACGATAATAGCGGCAACGAAAATCCACAGCTCCGTACATTCACTGAAATCTTCATGGTCTAAATGACTGCTTTTTTGTGCGAATCGTGCCCCCCCGGGCAAAAGTCTTCGCCACTGCAGGCAAGAAAGGCCTCCGACCCCGGGGCGTGGTCGTGGCACTCGTCGTTGCTAAGTTGCTGCCCCGTCTGCGCATCGTACATCTGCCGGCAAAGCTTCTTTTCACATAGGAAACACCAGCATCTCCCGCAGCCTGCGCCGACAACGAACTGTCCGTCTGCCTGACGTCCACAGATGACATAGTTGCACGACCGCGGGCTCTTTAGGGCGTACCGCTCGCACCACGGACACTGTGCTACCTTTTCGCCGTCCATGATAGCTTGTTAAGAGGAAATGGTATATGTCTGTGTTTCTGGAATAAAAAAATGACATCACAGGCCTTTTTTTACACTTTTGCGTTTTACTGATGCTCACACCACTGGCAGACCACGCGTCGATGCAAGGTGGGTGCCATTCCCGCGACCCGTCGGCCCTTCGACAATGGAGGGAACAAAAAGGAATTTGTAACGGCGACCCCGGAATCATGTTCGGGGGGCCTAGCACCGGTAACATGTTATATTACTGGCCGCGAGTAGGTGGCCATTACGCCGAATTGCACGACTACTTTGAGGCCTCGAGCGTGGACCCGAAAGAGGAAAGCAAGTTTCTCGATGCTGTTCTTAGCGACGAGAGCGAGATCGATGTCGTAACGCCCGAGACGGATCTCGGAAGCCTGATGGACTTTGAAAACCGCAGTGCACTGTGTTTCGTTGAGGAGGGCGACCCCCGCGGTGACCCGAAGATGACTGACCCGGAATGGTTTTCGAAAGAGCCCGCATGCGACGACAGCGACGATTGGGTGACTTCGCAGATTATAATGGCACGTGCTGCGCTCGCGCACACACGCCTCGAGGGGAAAATCAAGTTCTTCGTCAGCGGCGGAAAATAAGCGTAGCGATCACGCAGAAGCCCGGCAGATGAGATCTGCTCCCGGTATTTTCATGACGAGCGTGTATGCCACGTACATCGATGCCACTACGAAGCTCAGCACGCACATGACGTCGTACCCCGCGTCTGCCCCCCAACCGTATCGAATGAGGTAGACCACCGACGGAACGGTGCCCACAAAGGCGGCGACGATGAATATACAAAGCGTAACGCGCGCCAAAAGAATCCAGAAGCATCCGCAGCCCCTCGGGGTCGGTTCCTCCTCGGTCATTGTCGTTTTCTAGTTAATGAATGATCGTTCTTTCCTTAGATATCGGGATCGTGCATCTCGCGTGGGTCCTCATCGATTCCGCGGCGGGTGTACTGGGGTGCGGCCTCTGGGACATACGGGAACCATGCGCGGAGCCGAACTGCACGCTCCCACATACACGAGAAACCTACGACCGCCTGTGCCACATCGACGCCCACTACGTCGTCCCGCTGATGCGGGAGGCCGAGTTCCTACTGCTCGAGCGGCAACCGCCCGGTGGCCTTCAAGCGGTCGAGGACTTTTTTTTCGGGCGGTACCGAGACCGTGCGGTCAAGGTCCATCCCTGCGCCGTCCACGCATGGTCAGGGATCCGCCACCTCGATTACGAAGCGCGGAAGGCCGCGGCGACCAAATCCGCAAAAAAATATATCCCGCATCTGGACTCGGACGGGGGGCGCGTCCACGACATTGCCGACGCAGTGTGTCAGGCATGCTGGTTCTTTGAACACCGCCATCGACGGAAGCCCGCTGCCGTACCCCGCGCCGCCGCGCCACTCCACCACGTTCCAGCCCACGCTTGGATGGACAAGTTCGCACATATCTGCTGAGTTTAGTAAATGTCGGCGGAGACCTGCGGGCGCTGCGGTCTACATCTGTGTGCCTCGAAGGCGATCGGGGGAGGCTACGGGGTGGCATGTGGATCCCACCGGTACTGCATTCGTTGCTGGTTCGATACTGACTACGAGTACGGCGACAGGGCCACGGAGGCGAAAGATGTTCGCAGCATGCCGCTAGTGGGTCGGGACCCCCAAGAAAACCGCTGGGGTGGTTCCCCAGTGTGTTTTGCCTGCGCCTTCCAAAAGCCGTTTTATGTCACGAAAGGAGAAACAGCATGAGGCCCATGGAGGATCCAAAAAAACCTTGCCTCGGCCCATGCTTGTCTTGGTGCGGGAAAAACGACGTTTTGTCGGCGTTCGCGCTTGCACTCGCTTTGGTTTCCTTTGTCGCCGCTGTTTCTACACTCTTGTACATACGCGCGAGACGAAAGAAAACTTGCAAAAACGAGGCGTAAGCAGCATGGGATTTTTGGTAGGTATGATTGTGTGGTACTGGTACGGTGCGCTGCCGGGTCTCCTGATAGCGATCCTAATTGATATGACCCTAGCGGTGAGGATCGGCTAATCGACACTTTTTCGTAATCGATAAAAACATGGCATTGGCTCATCGCAAAGCACTTGGCGATCTCGTTTTTTGGGTCGAGCAGCGCCTGATCAGGGACATCACCAGTGCCCACGACGAATCGTTGTCCAGTAGGCGCCGGGATAGACTCGTGCTGTCCGCCAAACGATATTTCAAAGACGTGAGGGTGTGCGCTACTCTCTTGGGAAATCCGGAGGATCTGAGCGACGCGATCACCGCCGCCGAGAATAATTATCCCGATGCCCCCGCGCTCGAGCGCGTCGTTGAAGTAGCGCGGTCGATACCGGAACCAGACCCCCAATCGCTCCGGTGCATGCTGGAGGAACACATGCTGCTCCTAGAGAAAGCGCTTGCGTCAGCGAAGGAAGTCAGGGCCGCTCTCCCGTGATGTCGGATTAGTCGTTGTCCACATTCTGCCATGCGTCTTGGGCTATTAGCGGCAAGTGTGCGGTCCCTCCGCGGATCCGGCGTGTCCTGCGTCGATCTCGAGCTAGAATGCGAGGACCTCGCCGGCGCGTTCATCGCCGAATGGTGGCGCTCTGTGCGTCGCAGATCCGTGGAGGTCCGTTATCTCGTCGGAGTTTTCGCACAAGACGACAACGGTGTACGGCTGCTGTACCATGCGGAACCACGGTTTTTTAGATGTCGTCTCCGTGCAGCCGATTCGCTTCGTGCGGTGCCGGGACTGCCGGACTTTCTTGCGGACCGGCGTCGGTTCTTCGGCTCCGAGCCGGTGGGGCAGCGCATGTTTGTCGAAAAAGACTTCCATACGTCATTCCCTGACATGAAGACCTCGGTGGGGGATTTCAGTAGGCGGTACACGCCCGGAAGCGGTGTGCTGCGCGTGGAGCTTGCCGAAATGGTGTTTCCCTAGATTCGATATGGGTATGCTTTAATAAAACAGAACCAGTAAAATCGACATGGATGCGAATACCACAGCCGCAACGTTCGCTGCCACCGGTGCCTTTGTAGGTATCGTAGGTGCGAGCATGGTCGCGAAGTCAAAGATGAAAAAGTTAAAGGCAGCACATGATAGTACACTTACGGCAGCTACGGCAGCTACCAAAGACTGTAGTGCGTATGTACGTACCCTACGGCGTCCCGAAACCAAGGACCTTCTAAAGTGCCGCATCGACCCTACCCTACTGATAAACACTACCATGCCCGTCATGGGTATTTTTAATGAGATGAAGGTCGATCGGAACGCGTTCGCTGACAAGCTTGCGGCCATTCTCCCCGACGAAACGCCCGTCACATGCGGGAACGTGGATCATATCATCGATGGGTATGAAATCAAAAAAAGCACGCGCCGATGTGACGGTGTGCTCTGTGTCGCGGACAAGTTCAGTAAGTCTTTCTGCGCGGGGCCCCACCTCGAGGTGGATCGGAACGATTTCAAAAAAACGTTTCTGACTCACACAGAGAGCATGATTGAGCTTGGAAATGAACACCTTCCTCATGACAAAAAAATAAACAAAAGGAAGGTTATTAACGAATTTGACGATGCTTATGAAGTTATCGTCCCAAGAAAGCTATGCGTCCCCTTGCGGGGAAGATAGGCTTCTTCCTCGTCTCGCTCGGCGAAGGACAGCATCGCAAAGGGGCTCAGTTTTCTCTTCATACCACCGACCATTCGCTTGATGCCGTACCACACGAAGGCAATGATTGTTATGATAACAATGAGTTTGACGAGACCCATATTTTTTAAAAAAAAAGCCGATAAAATCAGCGCGTGCGCTGCTGCTTGCGCCGTCTCCGCGACCCGTCCTGTTCTTCTTCCGCTGCTTTCTCTTCCGTGCTCTTCCGCCGCGCGACGGTCGAGGTCACGATGTCGTCGAGAGCGCTGATGTCCGCCGGTAGCGCGCGCACGAACCCCATTGCGTCGTCGCTGACACCAAGGTTACGGACTACGGCACTGACGGACAGCGGGGGGAGTCCACTGATCGCCGCCATGCTGTCCATGGCACGAAACATGCTGCCCCACCGTTCTTTCGTGCCGCGGACGGAGCCGCCGACGAGCGTCGCCTGTCTTTGGCGCATCGCGGGATACAGCAATACGGCGGTCGCGGAAGACATTTCGAAGCGCGTCACCCCCTTTTTGCACGCCGGTTCGCCCTTGCCGCAAAAGCACCGCTGCTCGATGGACCCCGACGTGTTTCTTCGCGTCGGGGGTATGAGTTGGAACCAGACAGTGCTGCTGTTGTGGCACTTAGCTGTGCCCGAGTAGTGGTGGTGACAGAACGTCGAGTTGTACCCGTCCACTGACACGCGGTATCTCGGGAACATGTGCGTGGTCTTCTCTACGCGGGTCACCGTTAGCGACTCGTACACGCCGCCGGGAAAGGCGCTTCGTATGACGGTTTCGATGTTCTGAAGCATCTCGGTGTTCTGTATACTTCTTGTCGGTAGCCTTTTGTTCGAGCGTGCTACCTGCATCTGCTTTTCCATGTCGAGCAACGCCATGTACGCGGTACGGTCTGCGTCGCTGACCACCTGTCGCGGTATCCCCTCAAAGTCCACAAAACCCTGCTCCGAAACCGCCTGAAAAAGGCGGATGCTACATGAATGGACCGCATCTGCGACGGTGATTCCGTGGTCGTACACGGCGCCGGAGCTGCCAATGACAGCGACGACGTCGTAGCGTTTTTGAATGTCGGTCACGCGACCGGTGGCGCCGCACGCTACACAGTACGGCATGACCGCTGGGTGTGCGTCACAGACGCTGCATTTGGCTGCCTTCGCTGTCCCGACCACACGGAGAGTGGCTGGTGCCCGCCCGGTCGCGTGCAGCGGCACCGCGTCGCAGAATCCGCGCCACGCCGCGGCGTCCCCGTACCGGCTGAAGAACTGATGGCGCTGTGCCTCGAACTGTATGTTGCATGTGATGCTGAAGGCCTGCTGCGGCGTCACCACGCCGGGCACCACGACTTCCGGGGGCTGCTCGGTACAGCTGCACTTTCCGGTATACGCGATACGACAGCCCCTCCCCGCGAAGGAGTTTCGCAGGGCCTCCGCTTCCTTGTTTCGGACGCGGTAATGGCAAGAACTCTTGAATGAAACGACGGCAGTCGCCGGTGGCGGTGAATCGTGGACCGTGGCTGCGCCGCTTTCGAAAAGGCTTTCGATACTCGCGGAAGGCGCGTCGTCGGTAACGCACGTCCCGGAAGCCGCATCGTACTTGGCCCCGCAGGTTTCGCATGTCAGTATCACGGCAAGGAGGTCGGTGTCCACGCTTCGGTCGGTCAGGGTCCTGCCGCTGCAGGGGCATGCCCACCGCACAATACGCTTCGGTTCCCGCGGCGCACAGACGACGATCTCGGTGTCCTGAATAATTTCCGACGCCGGGAAATGCTCCAGCAGGCAAGGGCGAACGATTTCTTCCCCGAAGCGCACGAGGTCGTCGCGGTTTAGCGCCACGGAGAGTTCAAGGTCCAAGTCCACAAAAAACGGCACCGCCATCGGTCCGGATCCGTTTTTAGTGCCGTTTTCTGCGAGCGACAGTGGAGCGCCTCGAAATTGTGACCCCGTCGCGATGTCGTTCGCGATTGCGTTTCGAATGAGTACCTCTCCGTGCAGGCTCGGGGCCACGATGACACCCCCGTTGAGGGAAAGATACGCGGGCGGCGACCCCGGCGATGGGGATGAATTGCGCAACCGCTGCACGAGACAATCGAGAGCCCCGCGTGCCGCCATCGTCGCGACGACGGTCCAGAAAATACCCAAAAACGCCTTTTTTGCACGCTGTCGAAAAACCGATTAGTCACTTTTGAGACCCTACGATGGCATCGGACAAGGAACAGCAGGCGCTGCAGAAGATGTCGGGCGCAGACTTAGCCCCCCTTATTGTGTACGTGGCGCGGTCGGGTCGGGCGGAACCGCTGTGTCGTTCCGTCGTGGCAACATACGGCAACAACCCCGACGTGTTCTTCCAAGACGTAAAGCTTCTAGGAAGGGGAAACATCCCACAGTGGCTTCGTGGCGTGCCCTGTGTCGTGGTCCGAGAAACCCGACAAGTGGCGACAGGCACGGACGAGTGCATGGCCACTATTGCGGATGCACTGGCAAGCATACCGCGGAGCGCAACTGGCATGGGGGGCGGTATGGCTGCCGGTGGTATCCCGCAGACCATGGCGGCTTTCGAGGACGGAAACGCCATACCGATCGGCGTCGCCTCGGGATTCCACGACACATTCACCGAGGCACCCTCGGAGGAGCGCAATGCACAAGGAGAGCTACCGGACTCCCTCAAACCGATAAACGACAATCGCGGGGAGAAGCTTCCGGAGAGCGCAGTTCTTGCTTACATGCAACGACGTCAGGAGAATATAGTACGGTAAAGCAAACAAAAAAAATGAGGTTGTGCATCAGCGACGGTCTATGGCATTGCATGCATTGTCAGGTAAGCTTGCCGTCTGCACACGCACTGCAGACTCACATTCGTGTAACCCATCGGGAATTTGGGGCGGCACGGCAAATCATACGCTGGTGGAAGAATCTCGTACAACGACGTGCTCTCGACACATAGGGCACTGGTCTTTCCTCCGCAGCCAGTCCTTGATGCAATCGTAGTGGAACGTGTGGTTGCATGGTAGGCAGACTGTTTTTCTTTCTATTACGAAATCACGACAAATACAACAGTCACATTTTGCCTCTTCGTGTGTCACCATTGCGTTTAGTGTTGAATCCAGCATCTCCTCCGGCACATTACTTGTTTCTTCTGTTTCGTCCTGTTCCGTCATCTCGTGCTGAAACTCTATCAGGAATTCCTCCAGCAGCGTGTTTCGCAGCAGGGCGTGTAAGTCCGCTTCCATTTCCCGCAGCATGGTTTCAATGGTAGGCGCTTCGGGATCGACACTGGGAAGAACCTCGGAAACCCCCCCAAGCAACACATTCCACAGATCTGTGGTGCCGCCGTCCTCGTGGGGGTGGTACAGAAGCGGGATCGAAATAATCGGCATCCTTGGTGTCTACGCCCTTTTTGTGAATTCGTGCAGAAAGAAAGTCACGCTGTGTTACAATGACGCAAATACAATCAGCGACAGCAAGAACAACTGAAAAAGTATGACTGGGCTCCGCGCTAGTATGACGAGCACAAGGCCTGCGCACATGCAGGCACCGAGCCGTCGCCTACCGGCGCGTTTTACCGACGATGCTACATATGCACAAAATACTAGCACTGCAATACACGGCGTCGCGGCCGCCGAGAGCGCCACGATGGTGTCCGACCGCCGCGACCAGAACGTGTCTGTGCGAGTGGTCGGGGAAACGTCCACGACATGTTCGACCTCCAGCGCGCGGCGTGAAAACATGCTTTCCGGGATCATTTGTGCCGGTGTTCCACGGACCCTCTCGACAACCACAATCTTGACGTCTTCCTCGGGACTCTGCGCTATGTCCGTGACTGATCGCGTTTCGCCGGGAGCAACGTGGTGCCATGCAGAAGATGCGGTGGACCCAACAAAAACAGGATTGCTTCTACTTGTGTTACGGATACCCGGCCCATCGCGTCGCATAGGCGGGGGGATCTTTTTCCACTTCGAGCACAAAAGAAATTAGAATGGCAGAAAACGAAAGCAACACAACAGACCTCCTCTTCGGGTCATGCTACGACACAGTTCGGGCGTGGGTCCGCAGCGAACCCGATTCCCTTTCAGTCAACACCATCGTGGGATTCACTACGCGGGTCATGGCAGTGGTGCAGCGCCAGATACGGGGCGACGGGGCGCGAAAAAAAGCGCTGGTGCTCGCTGTGCTGCGAAAGGTCATCGAATGCGACGTCCCACTTGAGGAAGCCGACAAGGCCGCTCTGGTGGCGCTCTTGGCGCCGGGCGGGCTGGTCTGTGTCGCGATCGACGCGCTGGTCTCTGCCGCCCGGGGTATCCTCGGGAAGCGCATGGCCGGCGGGTGCTGTACGCTGTCCTAGCTTTCCTCTACCTTATTTTCGACATCCGACTTTCTGTTTTTTTTTACACTCTCGGCTTTCCGGCGAAATGTCGTCTCATATCGTACCGTGCTGGTTGCGTGACAGCTCGAGCTCGTGTTGCATGGCATGCAGCAGGGAATTCACCTTGATACGATGGCGGCACCACTGTCGTGTGTGTGGTGGGTTGTACTGCCATGATTGTTCTACTACCAAAATGCTGGTGCCGTGGTATCTTCTGTGCCACGGCATGCCGCGCGAAAAGAAAAAGGGGCCTGAAGATCCTGTGCGTGTTTGCGCTTCGTGTATCGACATCGTGTATCACAAATACGCCTATGTTTAGGCCACCTCCGCGACGAGAACGTCAGGACTTCTTTCTCGGCACAGTTCTTCCACAAGGTTGTTTAATGCAAGGTTCATCTGTTCACAGTAGAAACGCACGTTTTCGATCGATTGATTTTCTTCTCGTGCCTGATTGTAGTGGCGTCTTGCAAGCTCAAACGCGCGGCGTCGCATCCACAGCGAATCACTCCTCCTGAATTCCGGTGGTGAAAAGGCATCACGGGTCGGCTTACATCCCATTTTCCGAAAACCGCTTACTGTTTCTGTTATGGTACCGGCTCAAATGCGCGCGGGTGCACGCAACGAGGAGGTGCTTAGGCCTTCTGAGCAGTTGGTAGTCGATGCCACAATCGGCGTATTCATGCACGACTCCGTGAAATATGCTGCGCTCTACTGTACCGAAGCCGGCCGCAGCACGCTGCATCCGAAAGATCTGGAACTCGGCATGAAGTACACCGCGTGCCCCTCGTACGGATTTTTGCAGCGTGAAGATGTTCAGGTCCGAATCAGAGAGCGTACTCTGAATCCAGAAACCGACGAGAGCACCGACGAGGCGAGCGCCGACAGCACCGACGAGGCGAGCGAAGCCGAAGAGGAGAGCGCCGACAGCACCGACGAGGCGAGCGAAGCCGAAGAGGAGAGCGC
>PCAH01000204.1 GCA_002730485.1 Dehalococcoidia bacterium
GCGAGCACAAGTACAACTTCTTCAATGCTGTTACGTGCGCTGACCCAGACTCGCCGCGGTGGCACGGCTACGAGATCCTGGAGCACTCGGAGAACTGGAAGCACTACAACGGCGGCCTCAACCGCCTCGGCGACGTGCTCCCACACGTGGAGGAGGCGAACCACGCCTTCGACCGCGAGAACCCACTCGACGTGAGGAACCAGTTCCACATCGAGGAGCTCCTGTCCTTCTTCAGCGACAAGCTGCCGAACCGCGAGGACCTCCTGCAGACGGCGCCCCCCGCGTACCGCTACCTTCCCTGGGCGCTCGGCAACCCCGACATGGAGCGCGCGCACCCGTGGGCGCCCGGACGCGGCGACTGGGCGTGCAAGCTCGGGGAGTGCGCGTCGCCGCTCCCATGGGAAGACGACCGGCGTAACGGGGGGCGCGCGGACTCGGACGACGACGACGACGCGCAGACCGGCGTGCCCAAGCCGTGCGCCGAGAGCCCGGCCGGCGCGGGTTCGAGCCCCTTCGGGAGCCTCTCGGCGAACAGGTCGCAGGATGACTCGCCGATCGTCAAGAAGCCGCGCACGGGGGGTGCGCCGCCCCCGCGGCGCCTCGCGACGGTCCTCGACGAGGCGGAGGACGAGGAGGACATGCATGAGGTGCATGAACCCTCAAAAATCTCAAGAAACTCCCACCCCCGCACACTGCCCACGAACATACCCTACGCATTTCCCGCCCAAAACCGTGCCTTCCCCACGCATACCCCCGATTCACACTTAGCTCGCATACTGCACCATTATTCAGGTGGAGGATGACGAGGACGACCTCAACTCCGCGGACCTCGAGGCCGAGGCGGAGATGGAGGCGCAGTGGGAGTCGTACCGGTCGATCCCACAAACGGTCGTGCACGCGAACCAGCAGGCGCACTACTACGCGCACGGCTTCTCTCAGGGCGCGAACGAGGAGGACGGCGGCGCCGCCTCGGGCTCGGACACGGACGACGACGACCCCATCCCGAACCCCTTCTCGGACTCGACCGGCGACTTCTAGGCGACCTCGAGCGCCTTCTTCTCGATCCTCATCTTCGGCCACACGATCCCCGCCTCGCTGAGCGCCTTCTTCATGAGCGTCGTGAACTTGGGCTTGTCGATGCTCACCTTCTGCTCGCTCTCCATGGACACGACACACCTGCCCACGACCCCATCCACCTCGTCACACACCACTTCGCACTCGGAATGACAGCTAGTGAGCTCTGCACCGCGTGTAAGCGTCTTGATAGCCTCGGAGTCAGTTAGAATCGTGTAAAAGCATGTTTTAAGCGCGTCGGCTTGCTCCACGTACTGCTCCGCGCCCGGGTCGTGCTTCGAGACCACGCCGATGTAGAAGATCACCTTGTTACTCATTCGAGCACTTCGATTACAGTGGGTCTAGAAAAAGCATACACGAGTAGGCCGCCGATTGCGACCCCGAGACCGAGCGCGGCGCCGAGCGCGTTGAACATAGCGAGGGGATCCGAATCAAAAGTGGACGCGCTCGGGAGCTCGCAACCACGGCCGCAGCAGGGTAGTGGGACGGGCTCTGTCCAGTCCCCGGGGCCCATCGCCGGCTGCCGGTGCGGCTTGATGGGTTCGGAAGGCAGCGAAAGCTCCTCGCGACTTGGGGGCGGCGGCGTGTAGATCGGGACGATCTCGCTTACGAGCTCGGTCCTCGTTGGCGTCGGGTGAGGTTCGATTGTGCTATTGAACGTGGGCTCCATGTCGTTGGTACTCCAGAGTCAGAAGATTGTTACTCACCTCGCGGGCGGCCCAGCGCGCGTGCGAAGGTTCTCCATAATGCTCGGGGTTGCGCTCTTCCGGACGTACGCGGCCATAACCTCCTGCCAGTTGTCGGTCGGCCAGAGACGGATGTCCACGTAGGGGTTCTCGTTGTCCCCGTAGAAGGGGAGACCGCCCGCGTCCAGGAGCTTGAACTCGCCCACGCTCCCCAAATCCTGGTCCGGACTCGCGCCGAGTCCCTTAAACATGCTCTCGAACATGACCTTCATCCTGTACGTGTCGAGTTGCACGTAGCTGAAGTGGTTCACAGTCAGGATTAGGTGGAAGTGTGGGTGGTGCAGAGTCGGGCCGATCTCGATGCCCGCGTCCACGTCGACCGAGTCGACGTGAGTATCATAGTTGTCGTGTTGGTAACTGCTTTTGGACATCCCCACAGGTGTCGCTCCACCATAGAACAGAGTCCCCTCCTTTTTTGCACCCTTAATTGGCACGTAGCGCTTCGCGGAGATGATGTCTGGCTTCGAGGTGTTTTCAGACTCGAGCTTCATCCCAAAGAGTAGGAGTTCACATAGTGTGCGGTCGTTACCAAAGACCTTACGCACTGCATCCCCCATCTTGGTCATAATAAGGTGCGCCTCGTCGTTGCTCGTTACCGCGCGGTGCAGCGAGTAGGTGATAAAGAGGCGACTCTGCTTGAGTTGGCGCGTCTGGGACTCGTGTGCCATCTTAAAGGGCGCACTCGTCCGCCCGTCGCGTCGCCCAGCCAGAACATACCCATCGCCTCTCCATTGGTGAGTACTCGCAACCGTCTTCCATTTAGCCTCCCCACGGCGCGCGAGGACTGGGCCGGTCCTATCGGGTTGTTTATTGTAGAGGTAGACCACCTCCTCATAATCTTCTTTAAACTGCCGCTTCGAAACGCTCGTCCCTTTGAGTGGTTGGTAGGTCAAAAGGCGCAGACAGTTGTTGTACTTGCTCAATGGTGGCCTGCTCCCTTCGTACTGGTGTTTTGCAGTCTCGAATGCATAGGCGCGCTCCTCGACGCGTCGGAAGTCCGGGTCAAACTTCTTCTTGTGTGCCGTCGGGTCCTTATGGTACTCTAATTGGCCGACTCGGTATTGCATGTCGTGTAGAGCATGCAGAAGTGTGTGGTTGAGCTTAGTTTCGCCATTCAGAGTGTAATTAAGACTCTGCCACGTCACGTTCTCATCACGGCGCTTTCCCTTGGTCCACGCGTTCATGAGCTCCAAAATCTTGTTTAAATGCTCCAACTGCTTGTTCCGGTGGCTATCCTCCTTTAGTAGATCACCCTCACTTGCACGCCCACGCTTACGGCTCTGGAAGTAGCTTTGTGTACTTAGATCCACGCTCGTGACCTTGGTAATCCCCATACCATCCGTGTTCGTCAAGTCCCTGCAAGTGCTTTGGTTGAGGTGTTGCTCCAAAACGTCCATATGCGCCTGGAAGACGAGCTCAAAGCGTGTACCGTACGAAGCCCGGAGAGCTACGCGGTTTCCCCCGACCATAAAGCGGGGGTCGAACTTCCCATCATCTGCATTTGATCCCGGAACCACCAAGTCAGCAACGGAGCTCCACCAAGTCCGCATTCGCTTTCGCATTCGAAACGCCGCGACGGCTTGGTCACCTGCTCGCGCATTCTTCCGCTGCCCTGCGGCTGCACCCGGATCGATTTGCACTATCTCCTTGACGTTGCGCTTAAGCAGCCCGGGCGCAAACTCTAGGGTCGCTGCACAGTCCCTGCAGCAGTTCGTGTAGCGCGTGCACCTCTGCAACTTGTAGTCGGTCATCCCAAAGCGCACTTTTGCCGCGCCTATGTCCATGCGCCCTTGCACTGGGAGGTCGACGCCAGGGACTTTTGAGATGTATACACCTTCACGGCCTTCGTGGTACATGTTCCCAATCGTCTTGCGGAACGTCAATGGACCCTTCCCACTTTGAAATGCCTTGACTTGCCCCCTTTTCCTATTACTACCCGTCCCCTGCATTACCTGCTTCGTTGTGCGGTACTGTAGCTCGAGTTTCATCGGGTTCGTGGCCGGTGGGTCCTTTATTCGGAACCTATGAGTTTCCCAGTTGTGGTACAGAGCTGCATCACCCCCGGGCTGGAGTGGCTCGACTGGGCGCGCAGTGTTACGCGCCTGCGCAACCTCTTGCCCACCCCAGAAGGCGCTGTCGTGGAAGGGTTGTGGTGCACGATTACCTTCAGTGGGTCCAATGTTGTGAAGCCAGTACAGGTGAGGGTAGTGGAAGGTGCCATCCTCGCTATTATGGTAAGCATGGTACTCTGTCTTGTACTCAAAGAATGGGCGTCCGCAGCGAGTACACCCCTCAGAGTACGTCTCCCCGTCCTCAAAGTAAGAGTTGCGCGCCTGGTAGGGTAGGTATTGGTAGGACCACGGCGACTGCACCCACTCGCGAATGGTCATCTTCGTCTCGACGAAATCCACGGAGAACTTGTCCTTTGGCTTCTCCTTCTGTTGCGGTCCCCA
Organism: Dehalococcoidia bacterium; assembly: GCA_002730485.1. Next base: position 4,274 of record PCAH01000204.1, read on the forward strand.
CTGCGGAGCGCTCTTCTTCAGTGCAGCACGCGGATGCGTCCGGAACACGGGCTTTACTATGTTCTTGAGCCCGAGTCGAGCGGTGGTCTCGGGCACCTTTGGGCGCTGGTACTGGCCACCACCCTCCGTAATCCAGAGCCCTTTGACCATGCCTTCACGCTTCTTCGCCGCACTCATCCCGTTTGCACCGGTTGACAATGCCCCACTGTCATCAAAGTAGATGGCAATGATTCGACGCATGTGCTCTCTTCCACGCTCCTTTAGTCCTGCGGGTAGACTAGCATACTCGCGCAACTTGTAGAAGTTCAGTGGCAAATCTAGGATGAGCTTTCCACTATCTGCGAGTCGGTCAGTGCACTCCACGCCTTCGCTTGGATCAGCTCTGGTGTCATCTGCCACGAACTCCGTCTCCACTGTCCGCGCGAACCCGATGCGCATTGCGACGCTTTCAATCTGCTTTGGCTCGTCACCATCGCGTAGAAATAGGTTCGAGACGTTCCCATAGAGCTCGCGGTACTTCTCGACCATCTCTTTGGTCTGTAACTTCTTGAAACAAAAGAAGGATTGTGGGCGCATGTAGAGGTGCCGCGGAGGCCATGGCTGCTCCGACTCGTTGTTCCAGTGCTCATTCAGTGCGCCGTCCTTTGCCCGCCTTGCCGATCCGGGTGGGAGGGGGTTGCGCAGGAGGTCTACCGCGCGCCGTTTCGCGTGCTCCTCCTGTTGCTTCTTACTCATTCCTTCAACTGTCGAAGCGTAGTCTTCGTCCTCTTGGTTGTAGTCCACGTTCCCGGCACCCATTCCCGCTAAAATAGTGGTCAGTTCGTCGGGCTCGGTTCCATTTAACTGCCGCTCAATTGACATGTCAGTCTCCGGTTGTGCTGGGGCCTCCTCACCAGTTTCGGCGGGCTGGGGCGCGGGGTCAGGCAGTGGGATTGCGCCAGGAGGGACATCGAGCACTTCGGGCTCGTCATCGTCCTCTTCGCCATACTCTACCGCCTCATCGTCTTCATCGTCCGGCGCCGCGGCCTGCACGCTAGCGACCTGCGGCGCGACTTGTGGTGCAGAACTGTCGAAGTCGCGCATGTTCTCGCGATACTTTTGCTGTCTAGTCATGTATCTCCCCCTCGGATCTTCCGGGACGTTATGCAGCAGCGCAAACTCCTGGCGCGTTACGCGCTTATTCTCCAATGGGGCTTGCAGTAAGTCCATGAAGTTAACCACATCTTTAGCTAGTCCTAGCTTGACGAATCGCGGGAAGTTCTGGTACACATGTAGACCACCACCGGAACCAACGATCTGCAGTGGTACTTTTGAGTGTCTCTCACCACTCTTTAACGTCTCAGTGCCAGCAGTCTGCGTCTCGCAGTGTGGGAAAATCCATAGTGCCGATGCAGGACGCCACCCACAAGCTTGCACGACCTTACCATACCCATCAACGTCGTACGCGTCATAATGCGCAATGTCCCCAAAGACCCGCTTGTACTCCTTTGCGCGGAGCGTCCAATTCTCCGGCGCTGTACCAACGTGGGCTGCACCGCGCGGGGCCTGCTGTGGCACTTTCGGGCGCAATTCGATGCGGCGCGCCTTCTCCACGGCATTCGTGATCTCTTCCGAGTGGACAGGCGACACGAGCATGAGTAAGTTCTCTACTGCATCCGCTTTGTCCTTAGCCTGTAAACCGGAGCGATTTGCACCCTCATCCCCTCCAGTAAACTCTGACGACTTGTTGGTTGGGTACGCTAACATGTCATAAGCGTAGAACGGCTTCTTGCGCAACTTAGGGAACTTGAACCCTCTGGCACCCCCCAAGTACCCAGGACTAACCAGGCCACCCCCACCTTCTGCTTGCACAAGCAGTCCATCGCCATTATTGTCGAGGTACTCTTTAGTTGTTGGTAATGGTTCATAAACGCGCAACTCGTTCCCCTCCCATACGTAGTTGGGGTTTGGTGAGCGCATGCGTACCCGTACCCTATGCTTGTCGTAGTCGACGAGCTGCACCCAGTTACGCGCCGCCTCGTCGCATTTGGGGTAGAAATAGAGCCCATAGACTGCTGCCATGCGGTTGCCCATCGAGACGTGCCCACTCTTGCCCAAATCCTTTGTCTCCTTAACGCCCGGGAAGCGTTGAGTGTCGTAGTTCTTCGGCCTACCACCTGTACTAATTGTCTGCAGCCCCGTTGCCTGCCACCAATTGAAACAGCTGAAGGGCACACTGTACTTATTGACCTGACTGCGCATGAAGCTGCAGCCGTCGGTTTGCGGATCACCGAGGTCATAATAGGCACACTCTTGCTCGCGACCACCACTGTAACCGTCCCAGCCACCCGAGCGCTCGGCTTCATAGTGGCCAGCGTACTTACTCATGTACGTAACATCCCACGTCTTCTCGTCACTGTGCCCACCGCCACCCTCCTTGCTTTTAATGCGGTTAAACTCGCCACCCCTCGCTTTGCCGGGTTCGGGGTAGTAGCTGGTACTCAGTGCACTCATCTTCCAATTATCCCCAAAGTTCTGGTGTGAAGCGCGTGGTGGGTAGCCCGTCCAAGGGGTTTTGGACGAATATTCGTTGTCCCCACCGAGGTTAAAGTGCATGAGGCGTTGAAAGCGCTCGCCTCCGTCTGATTCTGTCGGGTCGTATAGTGTACAGGCACACCACGCCTCAAAACTCATGAGCTCGGCACCCTTCCATACACTCTCCTGTTTCCAGTTTGGGTGATTACTGGGCTTCTTTGCATTTTTGAACTGACCTAGGGGGATGTGACCTAAGAACTCCGGCATGGTTTTATACACGAGTTCAGAATTACTCGGGAGGGCTCGTCATCGCCTTGTGGATGTACTGGCGCATGATCGTCGCCCAGTCGCTCTGGGGAAGGAGCTTCACGTGCACGTAGGGCAGCTTCCGGATGTGGCACTCCTTGGGCAGTGTCTTCACGTGCTCATTGTAGAACTCGCGCGCCTTGTGCTGCAGCATGCTGCTATTGAACTGGATTTGGGAGTAGTGGTTGAAGGTCACCCAGACATGAGCGTGCA
>PCAH01000006.1 GCA_002730485.1 Dehalococcoidia bacterium
AGTTGCCCGTTGATCCGACAGCATTCAGGGGACCACAGGGACAGGCCATGGAAATGGCCGACATGGGCCCCATGCCTGATTGGTTCAACAATCTGTCAACCGAGCAGAAGGTTGGCATGGCGTTGATGTTGATGACGGGTGGCATGGCTGCCGGTGGCGGTGCTGCTGCTGCTGGTGGTGGTGCCGCCTTGCGGTACGGGGCGGGGACGCTGCTGCCCCTTGCTCTAAACCAGTAGGGGGTTGAGGTGGGTGAACGACAGGAGTTGGTGGCATCGTTTGCCGTGGAAGCCCACGAAGCGTATGACCCGTTCTGCGACCACGACAATTGCGTGTGTTGGGAAGGTGTTACGCTGCGTCACGGCCCGTGCAGTCTGCTAGATGACTCGTCTGACTGAACTTCAACAGGAAGCCGAATGGCGGCGCTGTGTTGACGACGAGCGCCACTTTTTGAGAAACTACTGGCATATAGCGCATCCGGCCTATGGCCGTATCCTGTTTGACCTGCGTGCTGCCCAGTCGAATGCGTTGACGCATTGGGATGAGCACCGGTATTCCCTGACTTTGAAGGCCCGTCAGATCGGTTGGACCACGTTGGTGGCTGCCCACCAGTTCTGGTTGGCGTTTTTCAAACCGGATCAGAACATTATTGACCTGTCGCGCACCGAACGCGAGTCGGTGCTGTTGTTGAGGAAGTCCAAGTATGGTTTTCAACACATGCCGGATTGGATGTTGGAACGTGGCCCGCAGACGCTGGTTGAACATCAGCAGAGGATGGCGTTTAGCAATGGTAGCCAGATTCCTTCGATGCCTTCGGCATCCGATCCTGCTAGAGGTGAGTCGGCTTCGCTGGTTGTGGTTGACGAATGGGCGTTCCTTCCGAACCCTGAGGAGGCGTGGGCTTCTATAGAGCCGGTGGCGGATGTGGGGGGTCGCATTATTGGTTTGAGTACCGCTAACGGGTCGGGGAACTTTTTTCATGGGTTGTGGGTTGGGTCGCAGACTGGGACCAACAGGTTTGCACCCATGTTTTTTCCGTGGTCTGCTTCGGAGGACCGTGACGAGTCTTGGTATGAGTCGAAAAAGGAGTCGATGCTGTCGTGGCAGTTGGCTCAGGAGTATCCGACGACGCCTGAGGAAGCGTTTATCAAGTCTGGTAATCCAGTATTTGCTCTGGATGTTCTGGAAGACATGGAAACAAATGTTGAAGAGGGGCAGGGCGGTTATTTATGGCAGCCATATACCCGAGTAGTGGAATGGCGAAAAGATGTTCACAGTTTGGCGTGAACCCGTTGGTGGACACCCCTACTGTATTGGGGTTGACACGGCGGAGGGGCTTGCACACGGGGACTATTCGTGCGCGCAGGTGTTGGACGTGCGAACGGGCGAGCAAGTTGCTGTGTGGCACGGACACATTCCCCCCGACACATTGGCCAACGAGGTTTACATGCTCGCTTTGTGGTACAATGATGCCCTGACGTGTGTTGAGTCGAACAATCATGGTTTGACGACGATTGTGCAGTTGCGGCATTTGGGGCATCCGAACCTGTTTCGGAAGCGTTCGTTGAATCAGGTGACTTCCAAGGTGTCTCAGGAGTTTGGGTGGAAGACGACTCGCACTACGAAGCCGTTGCTGATTGACGATTTGGGGATGGCGTTGCGGGGCGGCGAGTTGCTGCTTCGCGACAGGTACACGTTGGCGGAGTTGCGCACGTATACCCGTAATGAGCGGGGTTCTATGAGTGGTTCTCCGCACGATGACCGTGTTATGGCGTTGGCTTTGGCCAATCAGATGCGCCAGTACGCTTTTATGCCCGAGTTTGCGCCAAAAGTGGACGATTATTGGACCGTGGACTGGTTTGCCCGCATGGTTATACGAGATGCCGATGTGTCCAATCCGATGCAAATAGGGGCCAAAACGGTGCGTGGGACAGTCTAGCCTTCCCTATTAGAGACTCTATTGGAGGTTTTTGCCTTGGCAGTACGTAACTTTGTGTCACATACCAGTGGTACGGAAACAATTGATGGCCCGAAGGGCCAGAACAACAAGATGAAGCGTGGCGGCTCCGTGTCGGCCAACCCGATTTGGGAACCGGCGACTCCCAGTTCACCCAAGCAGCGGTTTGGTTCACCCAAGGTGAACAACCAGACTGGTGGCTACGGTGAGAACTCGCCGCGGACCACTCCGTTCAACCAGCATGGTCCCACGGGTTCTATTGAGCCTGCCAGCCCGCAGCCAAACCTGAAGGGCCATAACGCTGCACCACATACCAAGCGCCCGTAACTGTGGCGATCCTCCACCCGGAGGCGTCCTACGAGGAGTTCCACGACTATGTGGTGGAGCGGCGTGGGGCGTTGTCCTGCGCCGAGATAGATGACCTATGGAAACGCCGTCGAAGGCTTCTTGGCATCGGGTTCGTAACTGGGCGGGGTTACCGATCTCTGTTGCCTCCAGACGAGCAGCACTTGTCGCGCGAGGAGCGCGGGCGGAAGACGCAGCAAGAGGCGTTGGCCCAAGGTCGAAGCATCGAACGTCTGCCAGATAGGGCGACGTTCTGATGGCCCGCAAAACCAAGGCCGACAAGTACGAGATTGTCAAACGTCGGTTAGACGCGTCCGCTCGTTGGCGTGACGAAATGGGGTACGACAGCCTGTGGCGTCGTATGGCCGATTTGTACCGTGGTAAGCATTGGCCGCAAACGTCGGTCAGTTCCGAGGATTTGATTGCCGTCAATCTGGCCTTTAGCACGATCAATGTGATAGCGCCGTCTGTTTCGGTGAACCACCCCAAGATTGTGGTAACTCCCAACCAGCCGGAGGATCAGGACCGTGCGGTTTTCGTTGAGGCTGTGGTCAACCATTTGTGGAAGCACCACGATTTTCGTAAGCCGTTTCGCCGCGCTGTCAAGGATTTTCTGATTTTCGGCCATAGTTGGGTGAAGGTTGGTTGGAAGTTTTTGGAGCAGGAGCGCCGTCTGGGGGAAACGGAGCGGGAAGACCTGTACAACGAGGCTTTGGACGAGGCTGACCAGTTTGCCATGGAGGCACCGGAGTTGGCGAATGGTTTGCCGACTGATGATGAGATGGCTGCGAACATTCCACAGACCGCGATGATGATTGTGGAGGATCAGCCGTTTGTTGAGCGGATCAGCCCGTTTGACGTGTTTGTGGACCCTGAGGCAACCTGTTTGGAGGATGCCAAGTGGATTGCTCAGCGCATTATCCGCCCGTTGGAGGAGGCTAAGGCTGATGGGCGTTACAAGGCGTCGGCCAGAAGGTCGTTGTCTGCGGATTCGATGGTGTCCCCGACATATTCGGTGACATCGCGGCAGGAGCAGGAAGAGTACCTGATAAACGAGGAGCGGTGCGTCGTCTTTGAGTATTACGATGTGGCTGCTAACACATTGTGTGTGACTCCACAGTCTGGCGACCAGTTTCTGATTGATCCGACTCCGATGCCGTATGCGTATGGTCAACCGTTTGTGATGATGCGCAACTACGACATCCCCGACTATTTCTACCCGATGGGTGATTTGGAGGCGTTGGAGTCTCTACAGCAGGAGTTGGACAAGACCCGTTCGCAGATGATGAATGCACGCAAACGGTACGCCCGCAAGTATTTGTACCATGAGCGGTCGTTTGGCCCTGAGGGCCGTGAGGCCCTTGAGTCTGATCAGGATGGCCGGTTGGTGCCGGTGGTGGACGAGAATAAGCCGTTGTCGGAAACGGTGGTTCCGATGCCGCAAACCCCGTTGTCTCCTGAGGTGTACAACATGTCGGAGATCGTGGAGGCCGACATCAACACGGTTTCGGGTGTTTCGGAGTATGCGCGTGGTCAGATGCCTGAAATCAGGCGCACTGCTACGGAGGCGTCGATTATTGCGGATGCCGGGAACGCTAGGGCTGCTGACAAGTTGGCGACCGTGGAGATCGGCATCGGCCAGATTGCCCGTCGGGTCATCCAGTTGATGCAACAGTTTATGACGGGGGAGCAGATGGCGCAGGTGTCCAACCGGGGGGCGAGCCTGTTTGTGCCGTACACGCGTGATGATGTTACGGGGGAGTACGATTTCAGTGTTGAGGCCGGTTCCACGCAGCCGATCAATGACACTATACGCAAACAGCAGGCTGTGTCCCTGTTGAATGCGTTGGCCCCGTTGGTGGGTACGGTTATTGACCCGTCGGCGTTGGCGAAACATGTTTTGACCAACGGGTTTGGAATCAAGGACCCGGACAAGTTTATGATGCAGCAGCCACCGCAGGTCCCGGCACCGAATGGTCAGGACCCCGGTCAAGGTCAGGGCGCGGGTCCCGGTATGCCACAGATGCCGCCGGGGATGCCCGTATCGCCCGGTTCGCAACCGGAAGGTGTGTTCGCCCCCAGTGGCGGCATTCCTCCCGAGTTGCTGGCCCAGATTCAGGGACAGATGGACATAGACCTTCCGTTCTTGTAGCAAATGGGACACTTGTCCCGTATTCATAGGAGCAACCCTTAGGACTCCGAGGAGACAATAGAATAATGGCAGAAGATGTTGAGGGAACCGTTATGACGGACAACCCGGATTCTTCAGTTGAAGTTCAACAGGAACCTGTTGGTGAGCAGTACACCGTGAAGGTGGATGGCTCTGAGGAACAGGTCAGTCTGGACGAACTTCGGGACGGATACCAGCGACAGTCGGATTACACCCGTAAGACGCAGGAGTTGGCATCCGAACGCAGTCGGTTACAGCAGGCAGAGGCAATAGTGCAGTCGTTGGAGGCAGATCCGGCGGGGACACTAGAGGCTCTGGGTGATGCTTTCGGTGTTGACAGGGCAGCCGCCCAACCTACGGTGGAGTTAGATCCGTGGGATGAAGGGCCGGACCCTAGTGAGCAGCGGATAGCGAACTTGGAGGCACGCCTAGCGCAACAGGACCGGGTGCAGCGACGACAACAAGTAGAGAAGCAGGTAGAACACCTTAAGGGTTCGTACGGGGAGTTCGACGCTACTGAACTGTACCAACACGCGTTGAAGCACAAGATAGGCAACTTAGAGGCGGCGCTGACACATATGCGCTACAACGAGGTTGCCACAAAGGCCAACAAGTTGGAGCAGGAGCAGGAGCGTACCGAAGCGAAACGGGACGCCGCTGTTGTGGAGCCTTCTGGTTCCAAGCAGGCGGGGTCCTCGTCAGCGCCGGTGGGACAGCCCTCTTCGATCCGAGAGGCGTTTATGGACGCCAAGCGTTCCCTGTCTTCATAGACAACAGAGAGAGGTAACAGATAATGGCTGGTAACAGCAGTTTTGACGAGATTCTGTCTACCACCCTGAAGAACTACGTCCCCAAGTTGACTGACAACATTTTCAGCGCAAGACCATTGTTTTATGCGTTGACGAACGGTCAGACGATTCGGCGTATTTCAGGTGGTGCGAAGATCGTCGTCCCGATTATTTACGGGACAAACAGTACGGCTGGTTCGTACAGTGGAACCGACACTATTTCCGTGACGGCTCAGACAGGCATTTCTGCTGCTGAGTATTCGTGGGGTCAGTATGCGGCCACGGTTACGATCAGCGGCATTGAGGAAGCCAAGAACAACGGCGAAGCCGCGATCATCGACCTGCTGGAAGGCAAGATCTTCCAGACGCAGGAAACGGTGATTGAGAACATGAACACCATGTTCTGGGCTGATGGCACAGGTAACAGCAACAAGGACTGGAACGGTCTGCACTTGATTGTTGCTAAGCCCAACACGTCGCTTGGTGGAATCGACCCGACTGGTGCAGGCAACTCGTTCTGGGCGTCAACTGAGACAAACCAAGGTGGTGCTCTTACCACCGCTGGCATGGCGACCCTGTACAACGACGTTTCGGTTGGCAACGACCAGCCGACCATCATCATCACCACGCAGGCTTTGTACGAGAAGTACGAGGACCTTCTGGATGATCAGATTCGGTACACGGATACCGATGTGGCCGATGGCGGGTTCCAGAACCTGCTATTCAAGGGCGCACCCGTAACCTTTGACGGGGCTGCAACGAGTGGACAGATGATGTTCCTCAATACCAAATACCTACAACTGGTGGCTCACAGCGATGTCTGGTTCAAGCCGACACCGTTCGTGCGTCCCACTAATCAGGATGCTGTGTTCTCACAGTTGCTTTGTTACGGACAGTTGACGTGCAGTAACCGTGCACGACAGGGTTATCTGTTCGGGGCTACCTGATAGATGGTTCGTTGCCACGGGAGGCATCATGGCACGGGGTTTCGCATACGCATACAAGAAGGGCCAGCGCCCCGCAAATGAACCTGCGGGAAACCATAAGACGCTGAAACCCGAGGGTCACGCCGTCGGGCCTGACCGTCGTATACATCGTGTGAACCCCACCCCCACCTATGATGTCCCCGTGGCAACACCTTCTGTGTGTGTTGCCACCACGAAAGCCGGGGACCCCTGCAAGGGGCATCCGGTTGGTGATACCGACTCCTGCGTCTTTCACACGGCGTAGGGCCGCGTTATGCAACTAAGCGACATGCGTACCCACATACGCAGTGTGGTTGATATTACGTCGAACGACATTGCCGATACGACAATGAACTGGTTTATCCGTGAAGGATACGATGCGATTGTCTATTCGGAGAAGCGTTGGCCGTTCTACGAGGCAACTACAACCTTTGACACGGTTGCGTCCACGAAGGACTATTCGTTGTCCGATGTTGAAACAAACCTGTCGGTAACACATGACGGTGTGACGTTCTCTGGGGTATCTGCGCCAAAGAATGTAGGGATGCGGGACATAGCGGCGTTGAAGACCGCCAACCACGTGTTGGAGTTCATCGGCTACGACGACGCTGACGTGATCTATCCATTGGATTCAAACACGACGGGTGAGCCGTGGTATTGGACGTTCTGGAATGACACGGTGCGCCTGTATCCCACGCCGTCGTCTGCTACCACTGTTTATGTTCGCGGATACCGCAACGCCGTGGAGTTCGGTGGGAACACGGCGGTCTACCGTACGGCTATTGCCGATGCCAACACACCTGATTTGCCCGACCCGTTCGACAACGTGCTGTCACTGTACGGTCTTTACCGGGCGTACCAGCAGCAGGAAGATCCGGGGCTGGCAAACCAGTACTTTACGTTGTTTACCGCAGAGTTGGACAATCTACGGGCACGGTACGAAGATTTTCCCTCTCCGCAGCCTGTGGTGTTGAACTCGCGGCGGGTGTCGCGTTGGCAGTCACAGATGATCCTGCCCGCCCGTCTGCGCTATTCTTGGGAGTAGCCAGTGCCGTTACAGATGTCTCCGCCGAAGGTTTCGGCCACCGACCAGCCCTACCGTTACGACGAGAAGTCGGACTTCAAGGGTGGTTTGAACCTGCGCGCCGACCAGTTCAACATTGCGGAGAATGAATCCCCTGCGTTGTTGAACGTAGACGTGGACCCGCGTGGCGGGGTGCGCCGCCGGGATGCTGTAACCAAGGTCAATAGCACGGCGTTGGACGACGACATCGTAAACCTGATAAGCCACTACGAAGAGGGGCAGAATCAGGTTTTGGCTGCCGTGGCTACTGCCACGGAAACAAAGTTGCTGTGGAACGACGACGTGACGGGGGACTTTGACGGAACCGTGTCGTACGGCGGCACTGACGTGCAGTTCGACACGACGCAGCCGCCACGGGGGGTCACATTCAACGGTTACACGTACGTTGTCAACGGGAAGTTTCTGACCAGCACGGGGCACACCACGTATTCTGTGGTGCGGTGGAGTGGCGCTGATGGTTCCACCGCTTTGGCGACACCCGACATTGACGGATCTGACGGACATTTCCCCAACGCCCGGTATACGACCACATGGGCCGAATACATTTGGGTCGCCTACACGTTGGAGTCAGGCACCACTCACAAGAACCGGGTGCGCTGGTCGAAGGTCAACGTCGCAGAGAACTGGACAGCCGCCGACTACATCGACATCGACATCGGAGAGGATGGCGACCACATAACGGCCATTATTCCCGACGCTGACCGGTTGCTGGTCTTCAAGGAGAACAGCATCTACGCGATCTACGGGTTCAGCAGCGACTCGTTTGAGGTCAGGAACATTACACGCACGGCGGGATGCCGGGACGGCAGCCAACCAGTGGCAGCCACGGCAGGTATCTTCTTCTGGTACGCGGAGGAAGGCATCTATCTGCTGTCCTATGATGCGTTGGCTTGGGCGTTTGAACGAATCAAACCAGCCATGACCTATGACGTGGGGCAACCTGCGTTGACATTGGGTACCGCCCCGTCACTCATGTGGTTTGATGAACGGCTATGGGTGTCGGTGGACTACCAGTCCGACGACAACGTTTCCGGGTCCAACCAGAACAACCGCCGCAATGTGTTCGTATGGGACCCGTCGTTGACGGAAACAGGGGCGTGGATGCGCCACGACATAAACGCACGTTCTCTGCTGGCGTACCGGCCTACCGGCGACACCCACCTTGGGATCGCTGCTACGTCTGTAATCACCGATGTTGCAGAGTTCAACAGGATCTCCAAGTTGGATCAGAACGCCGACGTGGACGACTACGGGGCTGGTTCAGCGGACGAAATCGTTTCCTACTACCAGACTGGCTGGTTTATCGGGAACCGTCCCACATTCCCGAAACGGTGGGGGAAAACCCGGACAGTGCTGTTGGCGGACAACAATCTGCGAATCTACATGTACATCTACAAGGACTACGACTTGAGTGGGTGGGTGAGTCCGGCTTATTACAAGGATATTACGGGGATGGATTCCCCGGCGACATGGGATACGGACCCGTCGGGGTCTGGTGACGGCGTGTGGGACACGTCCGAATGGCAGGCGGCGGGCACTTCTGACCGCTATCTGTTTGCCCGGTGGCCGACAGTTGGGACAGCACAGGCTATTAGTTTAAGGTTTAAGGTTTCTCCCTCTGTTTCCTTGCGGGGCAAGTGGGGGGTTACTTCGATCATCGGAATGTACAGGACGCGGAGGTTGCGATAGTGGCTGCTTTGGCCAAAACGTATTCGTTCACTGCTGGGACGGCGATTGTCGCAGCGGAGGTCAACGAAAACTTTGACGATGTGGTTGATTGGGCTACGGGTACGCCCACGTTGTCCACGTCGGGGTCTGCTACGACTGTCAGCGGCACGTTGACGGTTACCGAACAGGCCACGTTCAGCGATCAGGTGTACCTGAACGGCAGTACGCAACGGATCTGCTATGAGGGTTCCACGGCTGACGCATACGAAACATTTATTACTGCTACGGATGCTACGGCGGACAGGACGATCACGTTTCCCGACGCTACGGGCACCGTTGCTTTGCATGGTGACGGTAACGCCAGCAGTATTATCTCAAACTCAGTATTCAACTAAGGAAAGACAAACATGGCAACATACTCAAAGATCCTGCTGTCTGACAGCACTAGCGGGAAGAATATCTCCGTAACCGGTGCCAACACGGGTGCAGCGGTGGACATTCACGACGCTGTGGCCGGTGCGTCCGACATAGACGAAGTGGGGCTATACGCCTGCAACACGTCTGCCGCTGACGTGGTACTCACCATAGAGTACGGTGGCACCACCGATCAGGACGACTACATTGAAACGACCCTGACTGCCGATGGCGGCATGACACTGGTGGTGCCGGGTTTGCTGTTGAACGGTGGTTTAACCATCAAGGCGTGGGCCGCTAGTGCCAACGTCGTCAACATCAACGGTTACGTCAACCGCATTACTGCCTAGCAGATGTTCCGTCAGGACCGGGCTAATCCGGGTACACGGGTATCCCAGTGGAGGGGACGCCACGATACGGCCAAGGGCTGGTCGGGATCGCGTGTGTCTTCTTGGTTGAATGGTGG
>PCAH01000205.1 GCA_002730485.1 Dehalococcoidia bacterium
ACGATCACGGAGGTCTGGTCCCCCCGGAAATCGCGAAAAGTGAAGCGTGAAACGCGGTCACCGGTCACGGCGTTCTGGTTCGATTACGTTCGATGCGCGCGGTCTGTTGGCACTCGTGGACGCCTTGCCGACATCGTGGCGCATGATGAGCAGAGAGATCTAGCGTTGCTGCAACTCCGTGATTTTGAGCGTGGCGTCGATCAGGTTGCCAGTCTACTGCCCAAGGACGAAGTTCCCAAACTGGGGCAAAAAGTCTGGGCCGTGGGCGCTGGACTGGGGTACCCACCCTTTATGACCTCGGGCGAGATGGCCTTTAGCGAACAAATCATCAATGGCTACCGGTACCAATTGGCGACACCGCCAATCATCTTTGGCAATTCCGGCGGGGCGCTTTTTGCCTATTCGGACGACAGACAGCAATACGAGATGATTGGGGTTCCGTCGAGAGTATCGGCGGCGCATTTCCAGGCCATCACGCACATGGGATGGAGCATCCCAACCGAAACGGTGTACGAATTTTTGGAGGAGAATTTCCACGATTTCATCGGCGGCGGGCCATATGTCGCACCGGAAGACCGTAAGCCTCCCAAAGACGATGACAAAGACGATGACTAAGAAATGGCTCCCGTTGCTTCCGGCGGGCATCGTTGCCCTTGGCGCAGCCGTGGCGTGGGGTCAACTTCTTCAACAGAACGAGAGTCAAGATCTCCGCATCCACAAAGTCGAGTCTGCGGTCATTAGCCTGGGGGAGATTTCGCGTCGGCAAGAGCGCATAGACGAGCGCACTCTGCACATCCAGCAAAACGTGCAAGAACAGCGTCGTCTTTTAGACGGTCTCGTGAAGGCTTGGTCTGTGCCAAACCCTTAGCTCTCGTTTTTCGAGGCTCCGTTGTACAGCGCCATGTACCATTGAGAAAATATCACCCGCAACTGACCGCTGATGGTTCGTCCTTCTGAGTGGGCGATTTTTACAACTTCCTCGTACACCTCTCGGGGAACAAGGATTGACTTCCATTTCTTCGTGTCCATTTTGGCACCTCCTGGTGGGAGAGAATATATGCGAATATCTGCCGAAAAACAAGGGTTCTTGCGGGGAAACACTTGAAAATCAACAACGGGCGCGAGGGGGAGTTCTTGGCCGCTTCGGTGATCCAGGGTATGAACGGTTGGGATGTCATACACGCTGGTGTGCAGCGGATCGATCTCGTGGCCTTTTGTGGCGAAACCGTGGTGCGCGTCCAGGTGAAATCGACGCTGCACCCGCGCCGGATCTCCACTCAATACAGCGGCGCAATACGCTATGATTTTCTCATTACCGGCAAGATCGGCGGCGTCAAGGCTCGGCGGCGGCTGTCAAGGAAAGACTGCGACGTCATTATGTTGGTCGCCTTGGACAAACAAGTTTGCCGCGCCATGTCCGTCGATGATCTGCACGGCAAGATTCATTGGCGATTGCCGCCTGATCAATTCACACCTGAAGAACAAACCCGTACCTTGAAGGAGGTTTTCGATGGATGCAGATCTAATTAATTTTTTGCTCGCGGATGCAGATGAGGCTTGCAGCGGCGACAAAGACAAAATGGCGCTTTATCTTGCGGGCGTTGCGGCGGGCGCGATGGATAGTGCATGGGACGCCACCTCCGGCGGGTTTGTGCGCCGCAACCCCGGTAAACCTTACCGCCTTAAACCCGTGCCACAGGCCGTCCTGACCACAAATGAGATCATTGAGGGTTTGGATAGCGCCGACTAAGGCTCTACGGCCTCTCCCCAGGAGGGGCCGATTTCGATGTCGCATCTTGAAGGCACCTCCAACGGCAGCGCCTCGACCATGACGTCTGCTATTTCCTGAGCCTCGGCCAGGGAAGACACGGAGCAGTCCAACTCATCATGCACCATGATCATTGGCGTTACACCTTTTTGGTGGAGATTGACCATGGCCTGCTTGCACATGTCGGCGGCTGATGCCTGGATCAAACGGTTCAGCGCCTTGTAGGTCATCGCTCTTTTGAGTCTGGTCGTTGGGCCGTGGGCCGCGACGGCTTCATCCCAACTCATGGCCTTATGCATCTGGAACGTGTCGGGTTCCCATTTGTCGAAGCGGCATTTGCGGCCTTTCAGGCTACGGATGCTCCCGGAGGATTTTCGATCTTCCAGGCGGCGCGATACGCCCTGTGTCAGCATTTTAACGAAGGGCACTCGGGCGTGGTACTGCTTGGTTAGATCTTTGGCCTCGTCCAGGGAAATGTCGAGTTGCTGCGAGAGCTTGTTGACCCCCATGCCGTACATCATGGCGAGGTTGATGGTCTTGGCTTGCTTGCGGGAAATGTCGGCCATCTCCGCGACCATGGTGTGGAAGTCCATGGTAGGATCGTTTCGGTAGCCCTCGACAAATTCCTGGACGCCGGGAAGCCCGCCGTCCTCGTTTTTCCACTTCCCGTAGGTCGCGGCGTAATGCACCAGGATGCGCGGCTCCTGTTGCGAGAAGTCTATAGCCGCCCACTGCTGATCTTCCTCGGGCAAAAAGAGGGAGCGGATCATGGGGCCAAGCTGGGCGTGACGCGCGGGCACTTGTTGCAGGTTCGGGTTGTTCATCGAAATTCTGCCTGAGACGGTGCCGCCGTCGTCGGAGCGAAGCTGGTTAATGTGTGCGTGGATGCGGCCATCGCCAGCGACGTGACGCAGGATCGTGTCGATGAACGTGGAATGGGTTTTGTTTATTTCTCTGGCCGCAACAATCAGTTTGGCAATATCTGAGGGGTGCTCGGACAGGAAGGTTTTGGTGAACGAGGGGTTGCCTTTTTCGGTTTGAGGGTACGACACGCTCATGGCATCGAACGCTTTTGCGATGGACGCCGCCGCCCAGATCTCGACGTTGTGGCCGCTGATCTTCTTGACCTTCCGCAGCAGCGTCTTTTCGCGCACCATCAACTCTTGCTTGGTCCGTTCGGCGCGGTCTATGTCCACTCTTACGCCGTTCCAGGTCATGTCGATCAAGCAGGGCAGGAGGTCTGTTTCCAGCTTATGCACGGACCATAGGTCTTCGGTGTTCAGCTTCGTTACGAAGTGCCGCCAAAGTTCCAACGTGAGCGCGGCGTCAGTTTCGGCGTAGGGCCCGACAAAATGTGCGGGCAGCTTCCAAAGCTCTGCCTTTGGGTCCAGGCCAAACTCTCGTGCGGCTTCGGTGAGCGTCTTTTCACTTTTGACTTTACCCAGGTAGTCATACGAGAGCGCGTTGAGCGAGTAGCTGAAGCGGTTTTCATCAAGCAGGCCCGCCGTGATCATTGTGTCGATGATGCGGCCATTTATTTGGAAGCCCATGCGCCTGATCCAACCTGCGTCGTACTGCGCGTTGTGCATAATTTTGTCCGCGCTGCATTCGAAGACCCGCTTGAGCCACTTGCTGACAACGCGCTCATCAAGATTGCCGCCGCCCAGGTGACGCAGGGGGGTGTACGTCTCCCAGCCGTCTACGGCAATGGCCACGCCAACAACCTCGCCAACGCCTCTGGCCCAGCCTGGGCCGTGGGTCTTGAGGTCTGGGTCTCGGGTCTCGACGTCGATTGCAATCTCTTTTGCATCCGTTATGTCGGGAAAAGTGTCGGGGGGAAGCCACTCGGAAACTGGTGGGAACATTGCCATCTGTAATTTATTCGTCATCTGCGATCTCACTACCGATTGCGGCGTACCCCGCAATGTCCTCCCAACTGTCATCGTCGTTGGAGTTGACCAATCGGGCTATTTTAAGCCAAATCAACGCCTTCACAACCTGCGACGGTTTGATTTCAGTTTGAAAAATCACACTCCAGCCTGCGGCGATGCGCTGATGATTCAAGATTGCCGGTCCGTAACTCTTGGCCCGTGGGCCGTAGACCAGGGCGGCTGCTTTTTCCAGGACTTCACCACGTTTCATATTTCGAAGCTCCTGTACGTGTTCTCGGGTTCGACTAGGTAAAGCTTTTGCCGCGTTCGCGTAACGCCAACATAGAACACGCGGTTGAGGTTGTCTGGTTCAATCTGTCTTTCGCTATCCGCCGCTGCCGTCAGGTCTGTCATCAGGACAACATTGTCGGCCTCCCCGCCTTTTGCGCCGTGGATCGTGGACACTGTGATGCGGGGCGGGGCATTGAACTTCTCTCCTCTGCGAAGGAGGGCAACGATGTAGGCGCGTTCTGCATCTGGAATTTTGTCCAGAGCCTCATGCCAGACCATTTCTTCCCCGGCGAGCAGCCCGTGGTCTTTTTGCAGCGACGGCAGCGTGAAGAGTGCCTCCTCATCCGCCTGAATTTTTTTGAAGCCGCGCTCAACGCGAGAGCCAGAGGACATGAGGCCGTACATGGTCTTGGCCGCATCCAGAGCGATGCTTTTTCCCTTCCGCAATTGCTCCCATGCGTTGACGGCGGTCGATAGTTTTGGATTAATGGAAGAGCGGCCCTGTTTGTCGAACAAGAACCCTCCCGATTTTAGCTCGTAATGGCTTGGGTACAGCATGTACCTCGCCTGCGCGAGGATCAGCCATGAGCCTTCTGACATATCAACGTCGTTGACGTCCCGGATGCGGCGCACAAGACCCGCTTCTTTTCGTGGCCGATAGACCTTCGGGTACCGCTTATGTATCCGGGTTGCGATGTTCATGGCCACCTCGTGAACGGAAGCTGGGATCCGATACGACTGCTCAAGTGTCTCGCTGCCGCCGGGGAGACCAATGAAGGAGTCCACGTCGGCTCCGGCCCATTTGTAGATGGCCTGATCATCGTCGCCAGCGCAGTACATGCGTTGAGACTTGCTGTCCAGAAGGTGAGCAATGTCCCACTGTAGCGGGGTCAGGTCCTGCGCCTCATCCAGGAAGCATAATTCAAACTCCGGGCAGGCTGTTGGGGCGTAATCCAGGAAACTCACCAGCATGTCCGTGAAGTCATAAAGGCCGTTCACCTTTTTGTATTCGTTATATGCTCGTGTGATATAGTCAACTTCTTCCCAACTGTGGCTCAGAGTGTGGTTTCGGTTGTACTCTTCACGCAAGGGCACCTTCTTCGTAGTAGCCAAGGCCAGCAATTGCAAAACAGGGTGATCCGGCTTGTACGCCTCTTCTCCTTCTTCGGCGGTGCCAGTGACATCTATCCCAACCCGGTTGGCGAACTCCTTTAGATCAGACGACTTTAAGATTTGCTCTGTTCGAAGGCCAAGAACCCTCAGTGCCAGGGAGTGGATGGTACGAAAATAAGGGAGTTCTTTCTGGGGGTCCAGGTTGAATCTCGCGGCGGCGCGATCTCTAGCCTCATAGGCGGCTTTTCTGGTAAACGCCAGAAAGGCAATCCTCTCAGGAGGGACGCCCTTTTCCAGAGCGTTATCCACCATGTTCAGAAGAGTTGTGGTCTTCCCCGTTCCTGGCGGTCCAAATACTCTGAACATTAGAACGGCGGCTCGGCGGTGTCGCCAAAGTCTGGCGTGGGGACCTCTACCTCAACAATGCTGTAGGCGGGGATGCTCCATACGCAGGTGGGTTTGTTCTTGATCCTGATTTGCTCGGGCTCTCCTCCTATGTCACGCAAACGTTGGCTGATGACGTTGGCCTTGTATTCGAAAAAACGATTTTTCCGCAAGTGGCCCCCGAAGTCCTTTAAGCGGAAGAAAGTTCTTTTTTTCTCTTCATCTGTCCAGGGGCGGCGCAAAAGGATTTCTTCCTTGTCGTTGGCCGTCTGCATCGAAGTACAAAACTCCTCCAGCAGGTCGTAGAACTGGCCGTTGACGGAGCTATCTTTTGACACCTCTATGATGCTGCCCTCCATTGTGATCATCTCCGATAGAAGGGCGTTCATTCGAGCCTCCCAAACAGGTTTCGCGGCAGTCTCCGGGAAGAAATTAATCTGCTCCACGCAGGCTTTTTGAAATGCGTTCTGGTTCATCAGGGCGTCAGTGTCAAGCTCAACGGGAACACCATTGACGTCCAGAAACCAGACGGGAGGGTCAGAATTGTATTTGCGAAGATTAGCCACGGTTGCCGTCAAGCCCCCGCCAATACCGTGCCTTTTTGTTCGGCAAACATCACGGTTACAGTGCGAAACGACAGGCATGTCCCTGCACTTATAGGTGTAATCTTTGCGGCGCAGTTGGCTGGCAACAACATTGACCTCATTGAGGGGCAGGGGAGGCCCCATGTACTGCATGTTAAAGGTCATTATCTGGGTTTCCCAATCGTCCGGAAAAGCTTTCCGGAGATAGACCCCAAGATTGAACAGCCCGTTGTTCCTTGTCCCTTCCGGAAACCCCTGATTACACAAATACTGGAGGCACGGCGGGCCATCCGCCAAACTTTCCGTTTCCTCTTCCAGGGACAACGCAACGATCTGTTCCGGCGTCTGAACCCGTTCCTTGTGCAATTCAAAGAATTGTTCAAGCGTTGCTGCCGTGCCGTCATCCCTGAAGGCGTAGCGCAGCCCTTCTTCGGCATCGAAATAGGGCACTGTCAGGTAATTGCCGGTGTCGTTGGCATGAAGCTTGATTTGTTTCGGGAAAATCTCTGTGTCGGCGCTGTATCCCAGCGCGGCCCTTAACCGTGTCAGAGTGTCCCGCATTTCCCGCGCTGGCATCCACTCTGATGAAAACAGGGACAGGTGCGCTCCACCAGATTTAGACCGGAAGCAAATGAAGGGGAGCTTGTGCCGGTTGATTTTCTCGACAAGGGCTTTGTGGTCTGTGGGGTAGACGTCAACATCGATAGCCCCCCACAGACAATTATTGTCTCGGTTGATGGGGATGATCCCCAGGGCCTCTCCTTGACCGGCGAGGTGCCGGTCCCAATGAGCCGTGGTCCGTGGTTCGTGGTGAACCATGGCTGAACCAACGTTCTTGCCGTTGGCTTGTTTTTTCTCGACGGCGTAGGTGCCATAGGCGTCGGCTAACCCATCAAAGATTGCCGCGAATTTTTCGCTGTTGGACATAGCCTCCCCCTTAAAAGGGGTGGCGGGGGCAAGCCCCGCCACTCCTGGTTAAAACGGGACGCTATCATCCAGACTGGTCTCGGCCCCTGCATCCTGCTGATGCTTCACCTGGACTTGACCACTATCGACGCTTTCTCCAAAGGTTTTGGCCGCGTGATACAGATTAATATCCTTGACCTGTCCTTCCAGAGCAATTTCCCAGCCGTGCCAAGACCCCTTGGCGTTTTCCTGGCCGACAGTTGTCAGCCGGTAAACGTGAGAGAACATTGGCGGCGTGAAGGGTACACCGTTCTTGCCTTGCATCTGTCGCGACAGGACCATCGACATCCACTTCCGGCTTTTTTTAAGCTGTGTGGACTTCATTGCCACGAGTGCCCGCTCGGACCCTTCTTTAGACAAAAGAAGGACGTAATGTTGCGCGGTCTGTTCGATGTAATCGCCCGTACCGCCAATCACGTAGTCCTTGTTGTCCTCTGCGGACCGCTCTGTCGTTGGGCGCGTTTCGCTGGGCCCAAAAATGCCTAGTGGAGCGCCGGAGCCGCCCCCGCGTGGAGCCCACTGGATGAACCGTTTCTGGAACGCGCAAGGAATCACAAGTACGCCTTCCTTTCCCGGATAAGCTTGGCCAGTGACGGTATTGTAAATGTCCCCGACCTTTGCCGTCTCAAGATCGTCCAAGATCGGGTCCTGGCGAGAAAGCACTTTGAGGAACGGCAGCGCCAGATCGTCGGATGTCACGTTTTCCATTCCGAGACCGGCGTCGGCCTCGAACATGGATTCGTCAAGCACGGCAACGGCGGTGCCGTTGCCTTTTTTCTTCGCTGGTGTTTTTGCCATGATTAACGACTCCTCTTGATTACGGCCCGTTGGCCGACAAATGCCCCAAACAGATCCATGGGGAAAGAATCCCCACTTTCCATTCGCTCTCTTACCCAACCCTTCAACGTGCTTGGATGAACGCCCGTCTTCTGTTCCGGCAGCAGGCCGTGACCCTCTAGGATCCTCATAAAGTGGTTGGCCTTTTCGTCTTCCCCGCGACCAAAAACAATGGACAGGGTGGACCTAATGATGTTGACGTTTTCTCAAAGGATGGCCGTTGGGATAGGGAC
>PCAH01000019.1 GCA_002730485.1 Dehalococcoidia bacterium
CTTTTACAGGCCTTGGCGGCTCTGCCATCATCTTCTGAAACTCAATTGCATTTTCGAATGCCCCCTCTGCCTTAGAGAGGTCATATACGAAGAGGCCTGCAGTGGGAACTCCGAGCGCAGTCAGTAAGAGTTTCTTTTTTCGAGTCATTTTATCTGACTTTCTTTGCCTGGCGGACTGGCGCTGAAGTCTGTCGAAGAGCAACACTCAGACGATGAATTCTTCTCAAGAGTCGTTTTTTTCGAAAAGACTCCACAGAAGTAGCCCCTACCAAGCCTGCAACGACCGAGGCTGGAATTGTGCCTTTTTTCAGAACTGCTTTGCTGACGGCCGCTCCGATCACGGCGCCGCCAACCCCGCCCACAGCGTAGTTTTTATATGGGGATCTGCCGTAGTACTTCTTGACCAAGCGGTTTCTTTCCCGGGTAAGCTCGGGATGGGTCATCCTGGAGACAGGCTTCTTCAGCCGAAATCTTGGAGGGCTCTCGGATGCCCTCTTCTTGAGGCTTGTTCCTGCCGCCAAGCCATGACGGCTGTACTGCCGCCCCTCTTGCGTTGCCTGTCGTTTCTTTGCTTCCGCGGCACGCAGCTTGGCCTTTCCTTCTCCAGTAGACTTCATCCGCTCAATCTTCTTCTTTGGCAGATAGACGCCCTTCCCGCCCTGGCCAGGCGTGTCCTTCCCGGAGTATTGCCACTTCTGCTTGGACCACTTCTTGAGGGAGTTGGTCTTGCTGGTCGGCTTAGCACCGGAGTAGCCACCCCCACGCTTCTTGTAGAGCTGGGTAGCAAGCTGCATGGCGCGTGCAGAGTGTTTTCCGCCCATGCGCGCCTTTGCGTCCCGCTTGGCCTGCTCCCACTTCGCAGGATCAGTCTTTGTTGCTGTCTGGGCAGCTGTCTTGTTCATCTGATCACTCAGAAATGCTCGAAGCATGATGTCCACAGCAGACCTCCTGCACTTATTTTTATCAAAGAGTTTTGTGATTAGCTCTTCTTCTTTTTCTTTCGCTTTCCGCCGACATACCGGCCACCCTTGTAGCCCCCAATAAGTCCTCCAGAGAGCATGCCGGTCCCAAGGATCGTTCGGAGCGCGATCTCTTGCTGAATGGGGTTCCGTGCTAACGCAGCAGCTGCAAGGGCCGCCGGCAAAGCGACCACACCGCCAATAGTCTGGCCGATAGCGCCCCCACCAGCGCCGCCAAGCGCCCCCTTAAGACGATCCTCAGCAGAGAGAGCACCAATTGCTGTCGGGAGGATGAGTGCAATCTTCTCCAGCTCATCGTTGAAGGCACCCAGCATAATTTCGTTCATGGTTTTTTCTATAGCTTGTTGGGGCCGTCGAAAGCATGTCGAGCCGTGCTTCGATCAAGCACATTTCTCCGAAGATGCTGAAGGGTGTCGAGATCGTCTGCGTGCTTCATAACCTTTTTGAGGCTCCCTGGATTTCCCAGGGAGGCTACTGGGGGCAGCGGCTTGAACCGCTTAGGCGGCAAGACTCCATTTACAGGCACCCTCTTCATTGGCTCTTTTCCAGTGACCTTCTTTCTCGCCCTGTCTGTGATGAGTTCTGAAATCCTATCCATTTGCGCTTTGGTGGCTTCTGCCGCATCATCTGCTGCCGCTTCTGCGAACCCTCCTCGCTTCCTCAGCATGCGTATCGCTTCCTGCCTTTTGCCCAAGGCTCCCGCACCTGTGGACGTACTAAATCGAGAGGCGTGGCCGATTGTACGCGCAATCCAGTCCGGAGACACTGCAATCTTCTCCAACTCATCGTTGAAGGCACCCATCATAATTTCGTTCATGAGATGCACCTATTTCGGGATGGGAAACGCATTGCGTCTTGCAAAGGGAGAGAGCACATTGCTCCGAATATCATCGAGCGTGTTGAGATCTTTTGCGTACTGAATGGCTTTTGTCCGAGATTTTGGATTTCCAGATACTATGGGCGGACGAGTTTTCATTAAGTCCTGCTTGCGGCGGACAAGCCTCGCTATATTCGCCATTTGCGCATTGGTTCTCGTGTTCGCCTGTGCTGCCAGGTCCTTTCCGGCCGGCCCAAAGCCGCTCAATTCTTCAATTACTGCTTGCCTACGCCCCAAACCGCCGGTTCCTCTCATACCGCTCTGTAGAGCATGCCTGGGCACGGTCGAGCCGACCATGCTCTGAATGAAATTCGCAGACACTGCGATCTTCTCAAGCTCATCATGGAAGGCGGTCATCATAATTTCATGCATTGGGTCTACCTTATTTGTTTGTCTGCAAGGAAAGAATCTGCATCCTGGCGTTCGTTAACCTAACAGGTCAAGGAATCCTGGCTGAGAAGGGTCGAACTCTGACGCTACAACCTTAGCTGCGCGTCTAGCCGCTGGGCTGGCGAGCGCAACCTGTGCGGCATTAGAAGTCCCCCTGACAACTGGATTTTTATAGCCAAAAGGCCGTGTGAGATTAAGTGTGCTATCGGGGTTTATATTGGTCTTGAGCCTTTTTCCATCTGGGCCCAACTTCACCCACCCTCTGTTATTTAATCCCGTGACAAATGATCTTAGGCGCTTTCTTTTGAAGGCTCGTTCGGCAAGCCCAAAGGGTATGATGAAAGAAATCTTTTCTAATTCGTCATTAAAGGCACGAAGCATAATTTCGTTCATGGGTCCGCCCTACTGTGAAGTGTTCTTCTACATCTACCACACAATAGACTTTGTAGCTAAAGGACTTGCCCGGAGCTCACCTGTTTTTTAGCTGCGGCGGGGAATCCCAGCGGTCGCATCGAAGACAGCCTGTCCGACGCAGGAAAAGATTATCCTCGGGCTGAACAGTCTCTTTTCGATTTGGGCCGCACTGACAATGATCTCCGACCAAGATCACAGCACTGATAACGCTGCCGAGGTTGTAGGCGTCGAGGTAGCCACGGCAGTACTCTTCCGAACCCGCCGCAATTTCTTTAAAACTACCCTCTACGAAGTGACCGACTTTTGCCCTCATGGCGCAGCCTCCAGCGCGGCGGAAACATTTCGACGAACAGCACCACACCGACTACAACGCTCGATAGGTAAGTCCTGTTGGCACGTCTCATCGTGGCCCGGAAGCGGGCAGTCGATGACCTTCCCACGGTGCCAAATAGAGCAGAAATCGAGCCCTTCTACCTGCCACGCATGCCCAACAAGTCGGCACCACAGGCCCAGCACAAAAGCTTTCATTCCTCACCCCCCGATGCAATCTCATCCAGGTCTTCTACTCCTTCAGGAAACTCCTCGTTGAAGTTAGCGTTCCACCAGCGCTTGCTCATAGCGAACCTCTCCATCTTCAGGGGTACAGTCTTGGTCGACCCGACATTGTAGATGTCGAGACAAGGGGAGGGGTTGATACTGACCACCCCACCAACTCGTTCAGGGGATAGCTGGAAATCTTTGAGGATTCCGACTTCTTTTCCGTCAACCAAGACGGTGGTTGTCGGCATGGGTACATCGGCGTGAGCCTGTATACCCGGCCATCCGGCCGGGTCATAGAACCCGTTGCGCACGCGCCCTACTTGGCCCTCCGGATCGGCAGGCATCCCCAACTCCACCAGCGCCGCCCTCAGCATGGGACCCATCAGCTTGGATTTGTCATCTCCCAGTAGTCTTTGGATTCTGGGGACATGTGCTTTGAGATCAAATGAGGGATGGTCCGCGCAGACGATGAGGTATCGCAGGAATCCCTCCTGCTCATGCTGGCGCCGCAGTTGTGCGCTGATCTCGTCCCACGCCTCGTCGCGATCTTCAGGAGTCTCCGGCTCCGCAATGCGGCCAAGCAGTTTGTTGAGCCTACTCATTCTTTTGGCCCCCCCTCTTTGCCCGTGATCTCCAGCACCTTGTCGGCCCACTCTCGATCGCTGCTCTTCTCCTTCTCGGTGAGGTCAGCGTAGGGAGTGTTGATCTGACGCCACCACCGCTCAAGAGACTTTTCCGCCCTGACCACGTCCGGGTGAAACCTTGGTCCGATCGCAAATCCCAGCTCAAGGACAGGAGCCAAGACCTCAAGCATGTGCTTTGTCCCGTGTGCCCACTGGTCATGCTCCAGTGCTGCGAGATCTTCTCGGATTGCACCCTGCGATGCGTCGAACCCGACTGCTTCAGCCACAGCAAGCAGCTTGTTGATACGGTTGCTCATTCTCTACTCCTCTTCTGTTCCTGGGTCATTCCTCACCCCCTACTCGGCCTGGAGCCGCCTTCAGCGCGGCGAGCACCTTGTCTGCCCACTCCCTGTCCGAGTCCTTCTCAGCCTCAGAGAGCGCCTCATATGGGGTGTCTATCTGGCGTTTCCAGCGGACGCTGGCTTCAATTGCCCTGATAGCCCTCCGGTCAGTCCAGCCGTGCTCTCCGGTCACGCTCGCCACCCCCCGGCCATAGGCCAGCAGTGGCTCCAGCACCTCCAGCATGTACTTTGTCCAGTGTGCCCACTGATCGTGCTCCAGTGCTGCGAGATCTTCTCGTATGTCGTCTTTCTCCTTCATTTCTCGCTCCTCTTTTGTTCCTTGGTCTGTTTCTCGATCGCCCGTGCCACTCGGTGTATCGACTCAGCGACATCCTTCAGCGCGTTGATTAGTCCTTGAGCGCCAAATCCAACGATCAAGAATAGAGATGCTGCTGTGCAGGCGTCAAAGCCTATGTAAGCGTCAGGCCCCATGTCTCACCCTCACCAGTCACTGGCCTCGTCCTGCCCGAACACCTCAATCACTTCGCTGTCGCTCCACCTCAGACTGACACAGACAGTGATGTCTGGCCCCTCGTTGACATGGACCTTCACACGAGTGTCAAGATGCTCAAGCAGATGAGCCTTTACCTCTTCAGAAGTCGGAGCGTGTGCCTCCTCGTACTCCTTGACAGCGGCGTCGTAGGCTTTCTGCTCGTCCTCGTAGTAGTATTTGTTTGACCACTGACCGGTGTAGTCAGGGACCGCTTCGATGGCTCGGTCGAGTTCCGCCTTCGCCCTGAACAAGGCCAGCATGGCTTCTGCTCGTCTGCTCATCTCTCACCCCCGCTCTGAAGCGCCATAGCAAGAGCCTCCACCCTGCTGGGGAGGCGGGTCGCAACGCGATGACTCTCGTTTACACCAGTGTAAATCCAAACCGACCAGACTCCGCCCGTCGTCCGCACTACATTCACGTCGTTGAGGATGCAGCCGTGAGCGTCAGCTACAACCTGCACGATGCCGCCGATTGTTGCAGGGTCGGTGAGGTCGGGCAGATCTCCTTCGAAGCATGAGTTGAACGTCGCTGCTTCCTCGTCGTCCTCGATTCTTCCCTCTGTGCCGTACGCTGGCGATGCCCAGCACATCCCCGGCACCCATCGCCAGCCGGGCTGCTTTGTGAAGAACTTCGCCAGATCTTCCTTGTTCATCTCTTTCTCCTTCTCTGTTCTCAACTTCTTTGTAGCACACCTTTTATTTAATTCAAGCAGATGTACATTTTTTGTCCGCTGACTTTATTTTTTGATGACGATGCGGAATCCGAACGTCAGAGCACTCTCGTCGCAAGCTCCGCCAGCTCTGAGCGCTCACCCTTCGTCAGGGTAATGTGGCCTGCCAGTGGCGAGCTCTTGAATCTCTCAATGACATGACTGAGGCCGTTCGAGGTAGCGTCGACGTAGGGATTGTCAATCTGGTAGGGATCACCCGTCAGGATGATCTTGGTGCCCTCTCCCGCTCGGGAGACCACTGTCTTGACCTCGTGGGGAGTCAGGTTCTGGGCTTCGTCGACCAGCATGTACTGGTGAGGAAGGGAGCGGCCGCGAATGTAAGTGAGCGGCTCGACCTGGAGAAGACCGCGCTCCAAGAGGTACTGGTACTTGGGCTGACCCCCGCGGCGCTGGGCGTCCTTCTCCTCATCTGCGCCAAAGAGGAACTCAAGATTATCGAAGATGGGCTTCATCCAAGGATTGAGCTTTTCGGAGATGTCGCCAGGCAGGAAGCCGAGATCTCGCCCCAGCGGGAAGATAGGCCGAGAGACCAGAAGCCGGCGGTAGTGCCCCTCCTCGACGGCGCGCTGAAGTCCTGCGGCGAGCGCAAGCAGGGTCTTCCCGGTGCCGGCCACGCCGTTTAAGGTGACGATCTTCACCCGGTCGTCAAGAAGTAGATCGAGTGCAAAGATCTGCTCTTTGTTCCGTGCGGAGACACCCCAAGGCGCGTCCTTGCGCTTGCCGACGAGCCGCAGGTGATTCTTCCAGGCATCGAACCGGGCCAAGGCAGCGTGTCCTGGCGTCTCTGGGTTTCGGAGAACGATGAAGGCGTTGGGGGACAGCCGCTCGCGCTGCTCCGCTGTCAGCTGTAGAGCTCCGTGGGCATAGAGCTGGTCAATGCGCTCACCGCTCTCGTCCATCTCAATGATGCCCTTGTAGACTTCATCGACCTCAATGTGGCCATGCTCGTAATCCTCCGCAGGAATCCTAAGCGCATCGGCCTTGATTCGCATGTTCGTGTCGCGAGACACAAAGATGACCGGGTCTGGTGACTTCTGGCGCGCGATCTCAAGCACCGTCCGGAGGATGGCATTGTCATTGGAGTCTTTGCCGAAGCCGCTCGGAAGGCTGACGCAGCCCGTAGGCATGACCACCCTGACACGGCCGCCGCCAGCGTTGAGGATACCACTGGAGAGGGAGCCTTCTCCAGCGCGCCGGAGCTCGTCAAGCCGTCGGCTGACCCAGCGGGCATTTCGGCCGATCTCGTTGAGGTCCTTCTTGAAGCGGTCGAGCTCCTCGATCACCGTGATCGGGACAACGACATCGTGCTCATCAAAAACCGTGAGCGCATTGGGGTCATGGAGAAGGACATTGGTATCAAGAATGTAAGTGCGCCGGGGCTGCACCGCCTCAGTAATGAGGTCGTCCTGCATTAGCTCTCTCCTATATATGGCAGTTCTGCACATCGTCCCCGACCACCACTCTGAATTGTTGGTACTTCCCCTGTAGGGGAAGTGAACACAATGTCGATGGGACCGTATATGTCAGAACTGCACATTGCGTGTTTTCTGCTATTCCGCGAAGGTCGTAGGCGTCATTGGACCAGGCAGCAGGCCTGTGCTTGCAGCGCCGACGGATGTTGAGCCGTTGATCGGAAGCCCTGTGACGTAGCACACCGGATGCGTGAGCGTGGTCACGACGCGGCCGTTCCCTGCACCGAGGGCCGGGCCTCCGAGATTGATTTGTCCGAGCGAATCGATCGAAAGCTGCCCTCCAGCCGTCTTCATCGCACATCCTGTTCTTCCGACGACGAGCTTGTTGGTGCCCACAGTTACAGTAATCTGCCCAAAAGGACTGAGCTCAATCACACCAACATTTCCCACACCGTCCAGAGCTACTCCAGCGAGCCCACCGGCGCCGGGACGGCCCATCGTCGATATTCTGATGGAGCCGAGCGTGTTGTGGATCTGTAACTCTCCGGTAGATTCGTTTATCAGGCGATATGCAACAGGGTTTTGGCTGGCATTGATGATTGTCTCTTCTTTTGACTTTGCACTGATGTGTTTGAGATCACCAGTTGTTGTGATAACCATTGATTCGCAAGAAAGTGCAATATCTGTCCCTGCGACCAGTTCAATAAGTCCATCTGCCTGGAGGGATACTTTACCCCCCTTCATGTTGATTTCTCCCGACGTGTTGAGATCGACGGAATCTGGCTTGAGTGACCATGTTGTTTCTGGATTTTGAAGATTACCGACCGATGTTTTTACTTCTGCGCCGGCTCGGGTGGTCTTTCCAGTCTCGATTTCTTCGTTGACCTGCTTGAAGAAGGCATTGTATTGGCCTTGATGTTCTTTTAAGCAGTTGCCTTTGAAGACTTCTTCATGCCGCGGGCCCTGATGGACGTGTATTTCTGCGCCCGACGTGGTTGAGAAGATGTTTCCGGCCTTGTCGACGAACACTTTGACCTTGTTGTTGATGTTCAGCCGTGCCAGGACATGCGCCAGGCCGTTGTTTTCGTCCAGCTGGGTGTACAATTTGTGTACGATGTTGCCGAGGGCGTCTTCTCCAAGGCCTTCTTCGGCAATTAGGGTGCGTGTGATGTTGCCGAAGTCGATAGAAACGATGGGATTGAGGTCAGATTCGTATTCTTTGACCCGCAGGTTCATCTCTGTGGGTATTTTATTGACTTCGACCTCTTCAGATGCGGTTTCGCCGTCGGGTGCGGCCACCGGGACAGTGATTTTTGTGGTTCCCCAGGTCTGATCGGACTCTTTTCGAATCATTTGGAGGGTTCCCGCCGAGTTTTGCATCTCATACATCTGGCAGAGGTCACGAATGACGTTCTGAAGGGGGATGTAGAAGCGTTTTGCGGCCTGTGTGGCGCCAACTTCGATGATTCCGCCCTTTCTCATGATGATAAAGTTGCGATCGGAGCTGGAGAGGACGATCTCTCCCGGCTGGAGCACAGGCCTGTTGTTGCGGAAGTCAACATCAATGACTTCTTCTTCCGCCTCCGCACCCTCTGCGACCTCCAGCTCGGCAAAAGGGTCTTGGTCGATGCCAAAACTGGCCCCGATCATGAATGTGTACTCATTCCTGGTTCCGTTCCCAAGTGTTCCCACCAACACTCGGGTGCCTGGCTCAGGTAGGAACCACATTCCCTGACCGTTCGGAGAGAGGAAAACGGGGGTGAGCGGCACATCGTAGATGAGGGAGTGCTCTGTCCGGACAGTGCAGGTGTAGTGGGTGGTGTCAACGGTCTCAACCACGCCCATAAGTCCTGAGAGGGTCGGCATACATGTCTCCGGAGTCAGATAATCTCTCTCACTATATCATCAGGTAAAATCCGAGCGCTTTCTGATACATAAGAAAGTCGAGGGTAAACAACCGCCAGACAAAGGAGGAAGAGATGCCTTCCGTTAGTGTGGTCATTGTCACGGATTGCGACTGCTCTCCCGTAGAGGAGCCGACATGCGGCCGTTGTCAAGGCACGGCCCTAATCTCTGTGGAGCGCCAAAAAGTCTCTGTGTCTTGGGAAACGTGGTTTCGGTGGACTTTTTTAGAGGTTCCGCGTGAGTTTACTATGACCGAGATGGGAAGCAAGCACCGGTGGCTCTTTGAGTGAAAAACC